>NZ_CP019791.1:3036409-3340050 GCF_002007645.1 Anaerohalosphaera lusitana | reverse complement strand
ACAATCGCTATGAAAAGCACGAAAGTACTCGAACGTGGTCCTGGCGGCAAGTCAGATAAACAGTAGTGCAGGAGCTTATAAGTTGAGCAATCTTGTTGAAAAAATAGAAAAGCTGAAGAAAGAGCGAAACGCAGTCATCCTCGCTCACAATTACCAGATTGGTGAAGTTCAGGACATTGCGGACTATACGGGTGATTCGCTTGGACTGAGTGTTCAGGCGGCCCAAACCAAGGCGGATGTGATAGTTTTTTGCGGTGTTCTGTTCATGGCTGAGACGGCCTATATACTTTCGCCGGATAAGACGGTACTTTTGCCAGAGAAGAATGCCGGCTGTCCGATGGCGGATATGATAACGGCTGCGGATCTGCAGAAACTTAAAGACCAGCATCCAGATGCTCTGGTTGTGACTTATGTTAATTCACCGGCAGAAGTCAAGGCCTTGAGCGATTACTGCTGTACCTCGGGCAATGCAGTTGAGTTGGTTTCGACGCTGCCGAAAGACCGCAAGATCATTTTCTGTCCGGACCAGCATCTAGGCAGTTATGTAATGCAGCAGACAGGTCGCGAAATGATACTCTGGCCCGGTTACTGCCCGACGCACGTTCGCATTACCTCCGAGGATGTAGAGGCAGCAAAAAATCAGCATCCGGGCGCTGTAGTGCTGACTCATCCTGAGTGCAGCAGTGATGTGAAGAGGGCTTCGGATGAGCTGCTCAGTACAGGGCAGATGATAAAGTATGCCGAAAACAGCGATGTGAAAAAATTCATTATTGTAACCGAACAGGGCATATTGCACACATTGCGCAAAAAGATGCCGAACAAGGAGTTCATTGGCGTTTCGGATAAGATGATATGCCCCAACATGAAAAAGATTGATCTGGCGAAAGTTGCATGGTCGCTTGAAGATATGAAGCATCAGATCACAGTTCCTGATGAAATAAGAATAAAGGCAAAGGGGTCGTTGGATCGAATGCTTGAGGTGCTGCCGAAAAAGTAAATTGATAAAGATTTGATCTGACGAAAAAAGAAAGGTGACGTTAATGAGTGATACAACAAACTACAAACTGGAAACTTTGGCATTACATGCAGGCCACGATATTGATGCAGATACGCTAAGCAGGGCGGTTCCTATTTATCAGACGTCCAGCTATGTTTTTAAAGATTCGAAGCACGCAGCAGACTTGTTCAGTCTTGCTGAGCCGGGCAATATCTATACCCGTATAATGAATCCTACGACAGATGTTCTTGAAAAGCGCGTCGCAGCAATGGAAGGCGGGGTTGGTGCGTGTGCGTTTGGTTCGGGCATGGCTGCTATAACGGCTGCTGTACTGAATATATGCAGGAGCGGCCAGCATGTTGTCTCAGCAAGTACGCTGTACGGCGGGACCTATACCCTTTTTTCCCAGTCATTGCCGAAGCTGGGGATCGAGACCACTTTTGTAGATCCTTCAGTGCCGGACAATTTCGCTAAGGAGATCAAGGACAATACGCGTTTGCTCTATGTTGAGACGATCGGCAATCCACGCAACAATATCTCTGATTTCGAAGAGATCGCGAAGATTGCCCATGAAAACAACATCCCGTTGATCGTTGACAATACGGTTGCATCGCCTATTCTCTTCCGTCCTTTCGAGTACGGTGCCGACATTGTTGTACATAGCTGTACCAAGCTGATCGGGGGGCACGGAACGAGCATCGGCGGAGTTGTTGTAGATTCCGGGAAGTTCGATTGGGGCAACGGCAAGTTCCCTGAGCTTTCCGAGCCGGTCCCTAGCTACCATGGCCTGAAATATACCGAAGCAGCGGGACCAGCGGCTTATATAACAAAAATCCGTACCCAGGGTCTGAGGGACATGGGCGCTAGTATGTCCCCGTTCAATGCATTTTTGTTCATCCAGGGGCTCGAAACGATCCATCTGAGGGTGCCAAGACATTGTGAAAATGCGCTGGCACTCGCCAAGTATCTGGAAAAACATCCAGCAGTGAGTTGGGTCAATTACCCGGGTCTTGAGTCGCATCCGGATCATGTGCTTGCCAAGAGATATCTGCCGAACGGCCAGGGTGCTATCCTGGGCTTTGGTATCAAGGGCGGTAAGGAAGCCGGCGAAAAGTTTATAAACAGTGTGAAACTGTCCAGCCATCTTGCGAACATTCTTGACAGCAAGACGCTTGTGATACATCCTTCCAGTACTACGCATCAGCAGCTTAGTGAAGAAGAGCAGGCGAGCGCGGGCGTCACACCTGACTTTATCCGCGTTTCAGTTGGAACCGAGCACATAGACGACATAATTGCTGACTTCGATCAGGCACTTGAGGCCAGCCAGAATGGTTAACTCCGATTGAGGATTTGCTCAAATGTGGGAATATACAGATAAGGTTATGGATCACTTCCTGAATCCCAGGAACGTAGGTGTAATAGAAGACGCTGACGGAAAAGGGGACGTAGGTTCGCTTGCATGCGGCGATGCTCTGACTCTGACATTCAAGCTGGATGAGAATGGCCGAATTGCAGATGCCAAATTTAAGACATTCGGCTGTGCCAGTGCTGTTGCTTCATCTTCAGTACTTACCGAGATCATTAAAGGCTTGACGCTTGAAGAAGCCGCTAATGTGACAAACAAGGATATAGCGGAAAAGCTTGGCGGCCTGCCTGATCAGAAGATGCATTGTTCTGTTATGGGTCAGGAAGCGCTTGAAGCGGCGATCCAGAATTACTATGACAAGACCAAGACAACGGCGCCTGAGAAGGAAGGCAAGGTAGTCTGTACCTGTTTCGGTATCACGGACACCGAAATACGCAAGGTGGTTGAAGATAACAAGCTCAACAGTGTGGAGCAGGTTACCAACTACTGTAAAGCGGGCGGCGGCTGCGGCCGGTGTAAAGGTGATATCGAGAAGATCCTCAGTGAGGTTCGCGGTGACTGGATCGATCGAGCTAAGAAAAAGGAGCAACCCCCCAAACGCAAAAAGCTTACGAACATTCAGAAGATACGGCTTGTTCAGGAAACTATCAGCGACCAGATACGTCCTGCCCTGCGTGCAGACGGCGGCGACATCGATCTTATCGACGTTGAGGGCAATAAGGTCATAGTGGCATTTCGCGGGATGTGTGCGAAATGCAAGATGGCTGACTTGACCATGCGGGATGTCGTGCAGGCCAAACTTCGCGAATTCGTCAGTGAAGATCTGGTTGTTGAAGAAGAAAAAGATGGCGAAAACTGATCTAAAGAGGACTACTGCCATGAAGACCATATATTTAGATAATAATGCTACCACCCGTGTCGACCCTGAAGTGCTCGATGCGATGATGCCATACCTTTCGGACCTTTACGGCAATCCTTCCAGCATGCACACCTTCGGTGGTCAGGTCGGTCAGAAAATACGCCAGGCCCGCGAGCAGGTGGCAGCATTGATTGGTTGTGACCCGAGTGAGATTATTTTCACCAGTTGCGGTACCGAAAGCGACAATACCGCGATCAGAAGCGCTCTGCAGACACATTCCGATCGATCCAAGATCGTGACTACGCGTGTGGAGCACCCCGCGGTATTGAGTACTTGTCGTGAGCTCGAGCACCACGGATACAGCGTTGTAGAGATCGGTGTTGACGAAAAAGGCCGACTTAACATGGACGAGTATGTCGATGCCGTGGATGACGACACTGCTGTAGTTACCGCGATGTGGGCCAATAACGAGACCGGGGTTATCTTCCCGGTTGAGGAACTCGCTGAGATCGCCAGGGCGAACGGAGCTGTTTTTCATACGGATGCGGTTCAGGCGGTGGGTAAGATCCCATGTGACATGAGTGAAAGCAAAATCGATATGATGAGTCTTTCCGGGCATAAGCTGCACGCGCCTAAGGGCGTAGGTGTGCTGTATGTTCGAAAAGGTACAAGGCTTGCTCCGTTTATGTTGGGCGGTCATCAGGAGTCCGGCAAGCGGGCCGGGACCGAGAATGTTGCCGGCATCATCGCCATCGGAAAGGCGTGTGAGATCGCGCAGAAGTGGATGGAAGATGAGAACACGCGTGTCAAGGCGATGCGTGACAAGCTGGAAAAAACAATACTTGAATCCTGTCCCGATTGCTTCGTGAACGGCGACACGGAAAACCGTCTTCCGAATACGAGCAATATAAGCTTTGAATATATCGAGGGGGAGAGTATTTTGCTTCTGCTTGACAGGCTTGGTATCTGTGCCAGTTCGGGCTCTGCTTGTACTTCAGGTTCGTTAGAGCCCTCCCATGTTCTTCGTGCGATGGGGGTTCCCTTTACTGCAGCCCACGGCTCGATACGATTGAGCCTGAGCAGGTTTAATACTGACGAAGAGATAGAGTTCGTGGCAAAGAAAATGCCCGAAATCATAAAACGCCTACGTGAGCTCAGTCCGTTCGTGCAGACTTAATCTCATAAGCGACGAGATATTAAAAGCGGGAGTATAATCGATGCTCCCGCTTTTTTAATGACAGGTTTTGCCAGGATTATTTGTCTATATATGGGTGCTCTTTTTCAGGTTCTTCCATGCCTTCGAGGTGTGTGACCTGTCCGCAAGTTTCCTGAAGAGATTTTCTGCAGTCCGGAGAACAGAATTCAGTTTGTTTCAGTCTTGCTGCTTCGTTGGCGGTCAATACTGGTTCGGAAACAATGTAAGGTGTAATGAAGACGACCAGCTCGCTGTTTACGATCTTTTCGGAGTCAAATCGGAACAAGCCTCCCGCCAGCGGGATATCACCGAGCAGAGGTATTTTGCTCGTATCCTTGAACGTGTCCTTTTTCTTTAGGCCGCCGATGACCACCGTTTGGCCGTCTTTGATCAATGTGGTAGTTACTGCTTCGCGTTTGTCGATGACTGGTTGAGGACTTGTGATCGTGGCTTCCTGGTTGGGTATTATAATGGAAACAGTGTCGACCTGGACGCTGAATTCCGGCCGAAGCTGTAGTCTTATCATGCCATCCCGTGTCAAATGGGGTACCACCTCCAGTGAAACGCCCACTTCCTTAAATTCGGTCGTACCAATATTACCGCCACCCATGGTCTGAGTGAGCTGCTGGAATGGGACTTCTGAAACGATCTTGATATTTGCAAGCTCATTATCCATGACCAGGATCCGCGGATTGGCCAACAGTTTTGCGCATCCCTGTTCCTGTTCAGCAAAGATTGTTGCATCGATGTCTACGTGTTCATTTAGAATTCCAAATCGCAGCAGACCGTCCGTTGCGGTAGTATTTTGCAGTCCGGAATCAAATTCACCCCTGATGAACGGGTCCGTGTCGCCGCTAACCGCCAGGCCGGTGTCAGGGTCAAATTGTGTTCGTCTGCCTGCGAACCATTCTACTCCCAGGTCCAGCGAATCATTAGTTGAAACATCATAGATCCTTGCTTCGACCAGTATCTGCGGCGTGACACGATCGATCTCCTCGATGAATTCATCGATAGCAGCAATCTTGCTCTCCGTGTCGTTTATGATAATATTGCTGGTCCCAGGATTGGAAGATAAACTGCCACTGTCCGACAAGAATCTGCTTAGAGCCTTCTCAACTTCCACTACGTCGGCATAGGTGACGCGATAAATCCGACTGACCATGGGTTCGACTACATTTATTATCTGGCTGCGTGGAACGACACGGATCATATTCTTCGTGGTTACATATCCATATCCGTGTGCTGCAAGAATGTTATCAAGAGCTTCCGATAGCGGGACCTCGGTAAGGGTTGCTGTGACATTACCCGTTACTTCCGGGCTCTTTATGATATCGACGTCGGCCTGTTTTGCGAGCATTCTGAGTACATCTTCTATGGGTGTCTCGCGGAAATCAAGACTGACAGGCTGCTGCATTCGTTTTTCGATCTGGCTCAATTCTCGAGTTTCGCTTTTTTCTTCTTCTGCTGCCTGATGCTCCGCTGCGGTCAATCGGGAGCTGACCAGACACAATACAGCAAAACAGATCACGGCAAATATCGAAATGCTTTTGATTGTCTGTTTCTTCATAGGACACCCTTTCGTGCTTGTTGCCAATTTTACGTTGGCTGGAAGCGGCTTTGGCACAGCTTCCCCCCTTGTTATTTATTTGCCTGTTAGGACGACTTTTTCTTCCCCGACTTCATTTTTCAAGATCACCCGGTCAGCCATTATTTTTTCAACTTTATGATTCTGGACGCTATCGCCTTCGTAAACGATCTGTTGTCCAAACAACGCGGATGCCTGTCCGCCGGACCTGTAAACGATTCCTTTAAGCTGCGGCGTCACAAGTTCGGTTGGTGCGTCTTGTACAGATTCTGCGGTTTCGATTTTGGCGGGTCGAGTCATGGGGTCTCTCATGTTTAGCGGCCATTCAGGGGCCTCGGGCCAGTTTATTTGAACGGGTTCGGCAACATCAGATGTTTGTATTTCTGCCGGCTGATTGAGAATCTGTGAGGGTGTTTCCGGCGGCTTGAGGTATAGCCAGTATACGATCGCGACAAATAAGACAGCGAGCAAGATGAGCATGACGATCGAAGCTGTACTGTATTTGGGATCACTACTGGCCTGTGCTCTTGAGTAGACTGCACTATTATTGGTGACAGTTGAAGGCCCTGGTTTCGTGAAACCGTCTCCTCGTAAAGGCAGCGAACTTCCCTGACGCGACTTACTTCTAGTCTCGCTAGTCGTCTGCTCCTGCTTGACAGGCAGGGGCGTGCCGTCAAATATTGAGGAAACTTGCTTGTGTAGTCCTGATCTTGATTTCATGATCGATCTCATCAGCTAAAGATTTGTATTCGAGTGATCCTTTACATGCTGGATCATAGTACACTACCGGCAGACCTGCCCCCGGTGATTCTGCAATGCGTACGGTTCTGTGGATTATCGTCTTGAAGACAAGATTGCCGAAATGATCACGCATTTGTGATTCGACCTGTTTGCTCAAAAGCGTTCTCGATTCATAGCATGTAAGGAGGATGCCGAGTATGTCCAAAACAGGATTGAATCTTTCTCGCACAATGCTTACCGTTTCGAGTAACTGTTTCAATCCTTCTAACGAATAGTATTGTGTCTGAACGGGCACGATCAACCCATCACTTGCTACGAGGGCATTGAGAGTGAGAAGACTTAGAGAGGGTGAGCAGTCGATTACGCAAACATCATACAGATTGTCAATCTGTCCCAGCCGGCTGTGCAGCAAATACTCTCTTCCGTACATAGTCGATATCTCGGTCTCAAGGCCTGAGAGCAATACATTGCTTGGTACAATATCCAATCCGTTTACGGATGTTCGGCTGCTGGCAAAACTGAAAGGTGTCAGTCCATTTGACATTACATCGTATATAGTACGTTCACACTGATCCGGATCGCAACCTACTCCCAGGGTCGCATGTCCCTGAGGATCCAGATCAATCAGGACAACCCTTTTCCCAGTCATCGCCAGAGCGGCTGAAAGATTCACGGCTGTCGTAGTTTTGCCGCAACCGCCTTTCTGGTTTGCAACGGATATCGTTATCATTGTGGCCTTTCTGAGTCTTGTCGATCGTTTGCGTTTGCCAGTTCATGAGACTTTGCCAGCAAATGTGTAAGTTCCTTTTGCGAGTCTGGTCCGATATCTACAAAAAATGCCAGAACCATGTCTACGTATTTACCTGTCTCTTTTGAATCAGGCTGGATGCTGAACTTGTCTATGAATATCACCGGCTGGTGTTTTTCCAGCTTGTTTAGAAATCTTGCGAACTCATTGAATTCAGATCTGAAGTTGATATGAAGACGGCATACTGCCAGATTGTTCATGCCTTCCATTTTTTCATATGGGCTTTTCTTTCTTTGTTCACAGCTATACTGTTCCAAACCTAAATCTGAAGCTAGCTGGCTAATTGAGAAGGTGATATCGCTAATGCTTTCGACCGGGCAGACAAATTTTGTCAGTGTGTCTGAGGATGTGGCCAGATTGTTCCTCATCTCATTCAATTGTTGTTTGCCCTGGCCGAATTCCATGAATTCAAGCTGATCCTGTTTTTCCGCTAGTAGTTTTTTGGTTTCTGAAAGCTGATTTTTACTGTTCTGTAGAACGGTCAAATACACTGTTATGCATGCGGCGCAAAGGACCAGCAGCAAAATCCATGAAATCACACTGCCTTTTTTAAGATTCATAACGACCTCCCCGGGCTAAGAATGCATTCTATTTCATATTTGCTGCCGTTTACGCCTTTCTCTTTTGTGTCCTGAAGAGAAGTCATCCTGATGTCTTTGACGGCATTTCCAAGCTCTTCTGAAAGCCACAGTTTTTTTATGTAGATCTTGACGTCTTGATCAGCAGCGTCCGAATTTTGGCAGACAAGGCTGCTGCACAGTCCGCGTTCTATCAGTTCCTTTTCTTTTTTGCCTGTGAAGGGGTTCTCTTTTTCTGTTCTAATAGTTTTGGAAATGCGAGATACGGTCAGTTCCTGCATGATCATCTTTTCAGGAAGGATGTCTACAAGGTCACCAAGAATACTGGTCCATTGAACTTGTCTCTCGAGAAGGGCAGCCAGCTCGGTGAGTTGTTTGTTGGAAGCATGGATGGTCGTGTTCGCCTGCTGAAGGAACTCAATGTCTTCGTGCCATTTTTGAAGATCCGCTTCGACATCGTTAAGCTGGCTGTTGGCGATTGTGATTTTGTACTCTGTCGCCCAGTATTCCAGCGCTATGTAAACAGCTCCACCGATCGGGACAGCAAGCAGGATCGTCCACATGATAGTGGGAAGTATTCTGGCTTTCTTCTTATGCTTTTTTTTGTTTATCAGATTGATCTTATACATTTTAAGCTAACCTCATTGCAAGACCTAATGCGATCGCGGCCGAACCTCTGAGCTTGCCGGCGATACCTGTTCGGGAGACTCTCTTCGATATAAAAAGCCTGTCCATTGGGTTCCAGATTTCTACCTCATAAGGGAGCATGTTGTTGAGCGGTATTCCAAAAGCGTCGGTTATTCCTCTTGGGCCGCAAAGATAAACGATGGCCATCTGTTTATTTGTGCCCTGTGACGTTGAGAACTTCAGGGTTTCGTCGATTTGTGCAAGCACTTCTCTGGAACCTGTTAAAAGCATTTCCTGGAACTGCTGATCGAGGGGCGAGGCATGATCAAATCTTTGCCTGACATGTGATCGTTCCATCTGATATGCCTGGCTGATATTCCTACATATCATTTCTATGCCGCCTTGCAGTTCCCTGGTTATGCAGGTGCCGTCGGCAAGTTTGACTGCAACTGTGGTTGATCTTTCATTAAGGGATACAGCCGCATATGCACGTCCCTCACCTTTGTATTCAAGTTCATCTATGCAGTTCAGAAGCGCAAGTCCATTGACGTCGACTAATCGACAGTTCAATCCAAGTCGTTTAAGTGTGCTGATCTTTTCTTCTATTGCCTGTTTTTTTGCAACTACTGTTATACCCCGCAAACGTTCTCGTTTTTCAAGCGGCTTCTTGTTTTTCTGATCCTCGGCCAAGCAGAAGTCAACGACGCAGCGGTCAATGTTGAAGGGGCATACTTCACCGGCTTCATAATGGATCGCATATTCGAGTTCCTGTTCCGACATGGCCGGGAAATCAAATCGATTGACAGTTACCTCTGTTCCATTTAGCCCGCATGCGACACGCTGACTTCTCCTGGGTTTGGATCTTGTCTGAATAAAACACTTTCGGATATGATCCAAAGGGTCGAAGGAGTCGACAAAGCTCTCTGAGTGATCCGCCTGAGCCAAAGCCTTTAGCTTATAGCCGTTTTTTCTTCTTCTCATCAATACCAGAGTTGTACCGCTGGTGTTTGTATCCAGACCAATTGATTGTTTTTTACGAAACATTCATTTCTCCTTTATGCAATCAAGGGGTTTCTGGCTAAATCGCTATGCTTATCCGACTGGCTCAGTCTTCCCACCATCGCTGTCGAGCGAAAACAGTTATTGGGTCGTCTATCATTCCGTTCATTAAATCTGCGACATATGTGAAGCTGGACGAGTTTTTCATCTCAAAATTGTTGCCCACGAAAGCTCCGTAAATATCGCCCGAGTTGTGAAGTATCAGGTCCGCATCTGGAGCATATACCGCCCCGGCAAAATCGCTTTTCGCCTTAAATGAGATCTTTTCACATCCAGGCAATCCGTAGACATGCAGGAGTTGAGCAGCAGTTATTGGGTCAGAGATGGTGTTTTCGTTGAAAAATCCTCCGGCAGACGATGAATTTTTATCTTCCCAGTTCCCTCCAAGATACAGATCCAATGCAGTTCCCTCGGCAAGGATCATGCTTGCACCATTGTTGAGTATCAAGTCGCCAGAGATGTAGATCGTAAGCTTTTTTGTAGTACCCGGGACACCATCGTCTATCATTAGAGTTTCACCATTGCCAATTGTAATACCTTCATATTGTCCACTTGAGTTCAGGGTGATGGTATTGCCTTGCTGATATTCCATTAGAGGCAGTCCGGACGGTGCATAAACAGGTGGAAAATTAATCTCTTCCGTGGCTGAGTAGCTTCCGCCTTCTATGACTGTGTTGCTTTTGGTATCTATCGAAGTTTCTGGAATACCACCTGGGCCTATAACCACGTCGCCCGGCACTGTGACCCATGAATTAATAGAAATACAACCAGTCTCGCTACTGTTTGTTCTGAGAATGAACAGTCCATCTTCAGGGGTCTTATAGAAATTCACGCCAGTTTTGATGTCGATCACTTCTCTTACACCAATACCTGTAAATGGAGTTTGCGTAGTTATCGAGACATTAACAGTTCGCTGCTGACCGCTACATTCGCCGGTGGACGCTATCACGAAGCCGTTAATCGGTGAACCGGAAACAGCATAGCTGTAAGTGGCATCGGAAGCATCCAGGGTTCTGTCAGTTGTACTCGGAAGTGTACTGTTATTCCAACTGTTGCCGGGAAGATGGGAAGTGGCCAGCTTTTTCTGCATTAGGGAAAAAGCCTCATTCAGTCCTGCGTCGGCGGCTGATCTTGCTATGAGTTCATTTACTGTTTTATTTGCATATACTCTGGAATTGAGTCCAACTCGCAAAAGAGCCATGCCCGCCAGCAGCATAATGACCACCACCATTGCAGCCAAAGCCAGTGCAGCTCCTTTTCTGCTATGATGGCTTTTTTTTATGCATTTGTATGTCAATTGTTCTCTCCTCTTCCGAGTTTTACGGTATAGCTTCAGTTGTGCCTTGAAGCTGAGCAGACCATAGAACTAAAATTCTCACCATCATCAAGCTTCAAATTCATCTGGATCGCATTGTTCCTTGCGGCGAAGTTAAGTTCACTCACGTTTCGGGCCAGCACTCTGTGGCTGTCGGCTGCCTGCCTGATCCATTCGCCGGCAGTCAAATCGCCTTCTACAAGCATCAGTTCATCGTTACTGATGTGAAATCTTGCATATCTGTCCGGCCACGATGCATCGTTTGGGGCACTTTCACTGAAATAGAACACGATCAGTTCGTTACCATCTTCGTTTATCTCAGCTCTTCGCTCGGTAGCCTTGCGGCATGTCCTCTCGAAAACCCGTCGCGAGAATGTGCTGTCAACTGCTACGTCTCCATGCACTTTACTGTATATGTCATGCCAACCTCGTGTCTGGTCAACCATCATAACCATCGCACTGAGCACGACGATTGTCGAAAGAACAGAAGTGACAGCAAGCTCGACGAGGGTAAACGCTGGCCTGTTCAGCCTGATTAGTTGCCTGTTTTGAGCGGCAGAATATCTTATAGATTTACACATGTCGTGAACCTCACAGCTTGATCAGATTGAGTGACCGTTCCTTCACCCAGGTCCCTTCGCCAACGTATGTCACTGTTCAGCAGGCGTATTTCGTAGATGCCGTCTGTATCTGTGTCGATGTCCTGATAAGACAGCGTTACATAATAGTTGTGGCCGTTCAGGACAATGCGGTAGTCCGGATCACTCGTTGATGGAAGTCTAGTGAAATTACCAGGCAGAACGCCAGCTTCCCCCCCAAAAAGAGCTGCGTCCTGCCCGTTAATTTCCAGTATGCCCGGGTCTATGCTGCCAAGCGGATCGAACAGACTGCTTCCTCCACTGCCTCTCCAGGTCTCAAGCAGCAGTGTTCCAATCCGAGCCGCGGTCATGCGCGTTTCAGCCTTGCGAGCATCCAGCATTGAAAAGTATCTAAATGCCATGGCTCCCGAGATGGCTATGGATAGAACCAGCATCGCCAGGATGACCTCTATGATAGTAAAGGCCGGTTTCTGGTATTGGTCTCTATTCATACTTGATGTTCTTAAAACCCTATCCATAACGGCTCCTTCTTGTCTCAATGTTACCCTAAAAGAGACATGTTCTGATCTGACCAAGCGTATCAGCTTCCTATCGCCCAGCTCATGGTGCCGTCTGAATTCGCGGTCAGCACATAACCATTTTCAGGTGTTCCAGGGGCATTAGTCTGAGATCCTCCCGGGCAGGTTATGGAGAACTGGACATACTGATCGTCGCCAGTGCCGCCGCCCAGACTGGAGACGCTGATCTGAAAGTCTGAATCTGTGAAATAGGTGCCAGTGCAGTCGCCCGAAGCGAATCCGAGATCATCAAGGCTTGTAGGCAGTGTGCCGTTAGTGCCCTGCTCGGCTGCGTAGGTCCGTATCGCTGTTGCGATCGATCCCATTATTGCCTTGCCCTCTGACCACTTGGCTGCGTCAATTCTTCCCCTTATGATGGGTACTGCTACCGCTGCCAGAATTGCGACGATAAGTACGACGACCATCAGCTCAACCAGTGTAAAACCTTTTCGTTTCATAATTGAAACCCCCTTAAATTGAAAAAGTGTATTAGATTTTCATAGTGCCAGCCAACAGGCACGTTTTGTTACTGTATGTCGGAAATTGTGAATACCGGCAGGTAAAGTGCGATCAGGACGACCAGGACGATTGATGCTACAATTATTATCAGGATCGGCTCCATAGCTCTGATCAATGTGTTTATCAATGCCTCAACCCGTTTTTCATAGTAATCACTTGTCTTATCCAGTACTTCAGGCAGTGCGCCGCTTTTTTCTCCAACCTCTGTCATTTTGATCACAGTATTCGAGAAGAATCTGCTGCTTTGCATGCTTGCTGAAATTCCCGAACCTTCAGTTATCGCGTTTCGAGTTCTGCGAACAGCCGATTTGATCACGTCGTTACTTGTCATATCCTCGACTATTTCAAGGGCCTCGAGCAGTGAAACGCCCGAGCCCAGCAGAGTTGCCATCGTCCTGCAGAAAAGTGCATAGAACGAACGGATCAATATCCTTCCGACGAGGGGAATTCGTAAAACAATTCTACTTAATTGCCAGTGTCCCAGTGACGTTCTGGCATAGAGCATCGAAATAAGAACAACTGCCAGAAGACCCAGTGCAACCAGATGCAGATTGCTCATCATCTGCTCATGAACCGCAAGGAACGCCTGAGTAAACGCTGGCAGTTGACCATTTATTGTTTCGAATATGAGTTTAAAACGCGGTATGACAAAGAAAGCCATAACGCCGACGATCACAAAAACAAAAAGAAATACAAAGATAGGGTATGCGGCAGCCTGTCTGCTTTGCCGTATAAGCCTGTCTCGCTTCTCATAATAGGTCGCCATCCGCTTTAGAACTTCTGGCAGTGTACCGCTCGCCTCGCCGGCCAGTATCATAGTCCTGAACAACGGGCTGAAGACATTCGGAAACTTTGCCACGCTGTCTGAAAGCGTTTCCCCGCTTTTCACATCCTCGTTTATATTTTGCAAAACTCTGCGAAACCGCGGGTTCTTCAGGTCTATGGCCATTGCTTCGATAGCTTCCGTCAGTACGATACCGCCTTCGAGCATAGTGGTAAGCTGCCAGCAGGATGTCGCCATTCTGCCGCTTGATATCCGTTTGCCTACCGGAAGACTCTTGCGTTTATGGCTGCGTTTTGTGACAGGCTCTACTTTGACCGGAACAAGCCCCTGCTGTCGGGCCCAGGTCAGCACGTCCCTTTCACATGCCGCCTGATACGTACCTTCATGTCGCAGGCCGTCCTCGTCTCGGGCTACGTATTTAAAGTTATGTGCTGTTACTGACTGCATTTATTACGCCTTCGCTGCATAAACATCGCTATAGTTATCGTTCAGCCAATTAGCATCCAGCAGTCCGCGGCTTATCAGTTCCCTTATAGACTGCTCCATCGTATGCATCCCGTTTTTCTTTCCTGACTGAAGCAGACTGTAGATTTCGTGCATTCTCCCCTGACGGATCAATGAACGTACTGCAGGTGTTGCCGTCATTATCTCGGTTGCCAGTATAAGTCTGTCCTCTTGCTCACTCAGGATCAATTGCTGCCAGATCACTGCTGCTAATGATGCTGAAAGTTGGGAGCGTACCTGCTGGTGCTGATCCTGTCCGAACATGTCCACCAATCTGGTTACGGAAGCAGGGCAGCCGCGTGTGTGGAGTGTTGCTAGGGTCAAGTGGCCCGTTTCAGCCAATGTCATGGCGGCCTGTGCGGATTCACGGTCCCGTATTTCGCCGATCACAATGACATCGGGGGACTGCCTGAGAATTCTTCTCAAAGCTTCCTTGAATGAATGGGTATCGGTTCCGACCTCCCTTTGATTGACTGTGGACTTTATATGAGTATGGATATACTCAATAGGGTCTTCGATGGAAACTATATGGCAGGCCCTTGTCTGATTAATGTAGTTCACAAGGCTTGCGATAGTAGTGGTTTTGCCTGTCCCGACAGGTCCGGTGAAAAGAACAAGTCCTCTCTGCAGGGAACCGAGCCTGTACATGATATCCGGCAGGCCGAGTTCTTCAAACGTCGGGATCGTGCTCATGACCGATCTTGCTACAAAGGCTGCAGCTCCTCGCTGCCTGAACATATTGATGCGGAATCTTCCCGCACCATCAATTTCCAGTGATAAATCAAGCTCCTTATCCTGGTTGAATTTTTCCTTTTGCTCTTCGTCAAGAACAGATGTACTGAGTCTGTATGTGTCATCTATGCTTAGCCTGGGAAAGTCAAGAGAGACGATCTCATTCTTTATTCTTATCTGCGGCGGCTGACCAGCAGTGAGTATCAGATCGCTGGCACCAATGGTGGAAGACAGTTTTCCGAGTAATTCCTGCATGCTGGTTTCGATATTCATTGCCACCTCTACAGTTTTCAATTCCCCTTTAACTTTCTGACTAATCTAATGACCTACCATAATCGAACTATTCTTTTGGTCAATCAGGGTATGCCTCTTACATTGCGTAGGGTTTTGTAGAAGTATGTCATGGTAAATTTGCCTAAGGCAACTCAAGCAGAGATCCAAGACATGTGATTGGCCTGGCAAAGCGGTGCCGGCAAAACAACAGATATGGAGCCGTCTGAATGCACTGTTTTTTGACGTGATGTTTCTTTCAAGTGTTTCCCCATCCTGACTGCATTTTGAAATGATCTGCTAACCCAGAGATGTGTCGGCACAGGCGACATTGAGTATTTCTTCGACTGTAGTCTCGCCCGAGAAGACTCTCTTTAGACCGCTGTCAAACAGCCCCCCATATCCCTTGCTCCTGGCACTGCTTCGAATTTTCTCTTCCGCAGCCCCTTCTATCACCAGATGACTGATCTCCGGATCAGCGACCATGAATTCAAATATAGGCAATCTGCCCCTGTATCCTGTTCCGCCGCAGTTCTTGCAGCCGGTGCCGTGATAGAATATTTTGCCGCTGTTGCGTTCAATACCGAGCATGGCCAATGTTTCATCATCGGGCATATATCTTTGCCTGCAGTGTTCGCATATCCTTCGGACAAGTCGCTGAGCAACCACCAGATTCACTGTCGATGCCAGCAAATACGGTTCCAGTCCCATGTACCTGAGTCTGCTGAAAGCACTGGCAGCATCGTTTGTATGAAACGTGCTCAATACAAGATGACCCGTCAGCGACGCTTTCATCGCGATCTCCATGGTTTCCTTGTCACGTATTTCGCCGATGAGGATAATGTCAGGGTCCTGCCTCAGAATCGATCGCAGAGCCAGTGCAAAATCCATGTTGATGTCGGGTTTCACCTGGATCTGATTGATGCCCTTGAGCCGGTATTCTACTGGGTCCTCAACTGTAGTGATATTTTTTCGCGGGTCCCTGAGATATTTCAGTGCAGAGTACAGCGTGGTGCTCTTTCCGCTGCCGGTGGGGCCGGTGACTATTATGATCCCATGCGGTCGCGAGAGGATAGACTTGAATTCGGGCAGCAATTCTTCGTCAAAACCGATTCTGTCCAGATCATGGCGGACCGCGGATTTATCCAGTATGCGCATGACCACCTTTTCACCGTATATTGTTGGGATCGTCGAAACCCGAACATCGATGTCCCGGCCCTTTGAGCGTATCTTGAAGCGACCATCCTGAGGCAGTCTCCGCTCAGCGATATTCATTTCTGCAAGTATTTTTACCCTTGCTATGATAGCAGCCTGCATACGTCTTGGAGGGGCGACCATCTGTCTGAGGTGTCCGTCGACTCGCATTCTAACGCTCATGTCATTTTCCTGCGGCTCTACGTGAATATCGCTGGCCCTGCTTTTCACTGCCTGGCTCAATAACAGGTTAACGAAACGGATTACCGGGGCATCGTCCGCGGCCGCTTCAATATCCAGGTTTGCCTGTTCGCTGACGTGTTTGAAAAAGTCTTCATCTTCATCTATTTCTATCTTCGCGAGAGACTGCAGTTGCCTCTCTTCTTCATCACAGCCGTGGTATATCCATTCTATTGCCCGGCTTATGCCTTCTTCACTGCTTAGACAAACCTTTAAAGGCAATCCTGTCATGGTCTCTATTCGGTCCTTGGCGACGACGTTGAGCGGATCAGACATCGCCACAACTGCAAGCCCGTTTTCCAGCCCGACCAGCACCAGAGAGAACCTTCTCGCCAGACTCTCGGGTATCTGTCTGGCTGCATCGATATCGATTCTGTTCTTGTCGGTCAGCTCCAGCACTTCCAGATCCAGGTATGCAGCCAGCTCGTTTGTCAATTCGTCCGGGCTAAGCGAATGCCTCCTGCCAAGTATTTCGCCTAGCCTTCCCCCATGGATCTTCTGTTCTTCGAGTGCGTCATAGATTGATTTGTGATCGACGACTCCGCGTTTCAGCAGCCATTCACCGAAATAACAACTTCGTGAAGGCGTTTCTCTGGTTTTAAGTTCCCCAAGCATGAGTTCCTTCCCCCAATGTGATATGCCTTGCAGGCTAATAGCTCTCCCCAATAATGATGTGTCCAAAACGCTTCTCAATTACCAAATAACGCGCAGCATGGCACCCGGCAACAATAAATATGCTGAAAATGCTTAAAATGATGCGAATATCAGAATTGAGACTGTATATCTTTGCGTCTTTGCAATGAGTCAGAAGGGCGGTAAGGCATGGACTTGAGTCTGTTGTATGGAGTTATGCAACAGGCGTTAAAATATCTCAGGCAGCCGTACTGACCGGTCGTTCTGTTACTGCTCGTTTTCTGTTTCCTGTTCACTAAGAAACTGCCAGACCTCATTCGTCGCATAATGTTCAACGAAGTTCATTTGCTTGTCGACATCAAAGCTGTCGTCTTTTTTTATGGTCTGCGGGGTCGGCCAGACAAAGCCTGTCTCTACGAATAGACTCCTTGTATCGCGAAGGAATGATTCTATGCGTATTTCCGCACTGTGCGTCTCTTCGCCTTCTTTTTTGTGCGGCGGCAGTATCAGCCGGAGTCCGCCCCCTGCAACAGGTCTGCCTCCCAGGCTGCTGAAATCACCTGGCGACTGGCCGAGCCTGCGTTCCCAGATGTATTTGAAGGCATGCTCAGTGCAACTGTAAAGGTGCTGGATCTTGGCGTCTTTTCGAATTACCTGGTACTGCTCGGCGCGCCAGGTTTCCCTGTAGGCGGAAAAAACAACATCCGCGTCCCTGATGAAAAGGCTCAGGTCGTATGTGGGTTTTTGGGCAAAGACATTGATGCTGGACACTTGCGGGCCGTTGGCTTCGAGCCTTATCTGAAGCGGCGAGGGTTGAGTTCTCGAAAGTACGAAACTGTTGCCCTGAATATTCGTCTGTGAAAAGTCCAGTCCTCTTTCCAGGAGGTGCTGCTGAAATTTTAGCAGATGCGCTCTGTCCAGAGACCAGCTTGCTGATACGAAGTATTTGATCCCGAAGTAAACTGTTCGCTTGGTTTGGCGTTTTAGTACGTTCATGCTGATGCCCTCAATCTTATGTAAGGTCGTGAATTCGCTCCGTATGTCAATTGTAAACCAGATTTTCCTGAAACTCCACAACAGAATCTGTATGCATCGAAATATGGGTTCTTTTTTGTGATCCTGATTAATGCACTGTCTGTTCTGGCCGATAGTAATCATGCACAAAACGTATGTCCTTGATTAGAGAAGGGGGCTGACATGTTTACCCGGATAAAAGAAATACTGAAATACAAACACGACTGGCAGATCGAAAAACGCGATGTCACCTGGTATCCCAGCGACCGCAGTTGTGTCCGTCCGGATATGAAAAAGGTAAAACCCCACCAGTTGCCCCCGCTTATGGTCAAAAAACCAGCATGGCGCCAATAGGCCATCCCGCCAGTTCTGGCAGTTTATTCCACATTTGAAGCCGCTTCTACCGGCTTTTGCCTTAATTAACCTCCAATAGTCCTGTCTCACTTACCCAACATTTTTCCCCAGTCGTAGTATATAATAGGCATGATGCTTGAAAAGCAGCTCTGCAGATGGTAAAAAAGCACCAAAACGTACTATACTGGAGGTCCCAAAGTTAGTTGGAAACACTAAAAGATAAGTTTAAGGTCCAAAAAGAACGAGCAATACTGGTAGCAGCCGCCCAACGCGGCGAATCGGGTTACAAATATAACGATCTCTCGGAACTTTCGGCATTGGCTGAATCGGCGGGTGCCGCAATAGTTTACAAGCTGCAGCAAAAGATAGATCGAATAAATCCATCCACATATATCGGACGGGGCAAGGCTGAACTGCTTGGTGAGCATGCAGAAAGTGAAAAAGCCGATGTCGTTATATTTGACAACGATCTTTCGCCTGCTCAGATCCGGGAGCTTGAAAAGGTGGTGGGGGTTCGAGTCATTGACCGAAGTGAGCTGATACTAGATATTTTCGCAACCAGAGCACGCACTCGTCAGGCCAAATTACAGGTAGAACTTGCTCAGCTTCAGTACACATATCCCAGGCTTACCCGCCTTTGGTCCCATCTTGACACCGTTGCTGGTGCTGCCGGCGGTGCGGGAGCTGCAGGTGCGGTGGGCGGTATCGGAACCCGTGGTACTGGCGAAAAACAGCTCGAAATTGACCGCCGACTCGTTAACAAACGCATAACCGAGCTCAAACGCGAGATCGAAGGCATTGACAAACGCAAAATGCGTGAGATCAAGGGGCGTCATGATCAGTACAAGGTCAGCCTGGTTGGTTATACCAACGCGGGTAAAAGTACGCTGATGAATGCTCTCACTGATGCGGAGGTCTTTGTCGAGGACAGGTTATTTGCCACACTGGATACACGAACTCGCAAATGGTCGGTTGATAAGGGCGTTGAGGTTCTGCTCAGCGATACGGTCGGATTCGTCAGCCACTTGCCTCACCATCTTGTGGCGTCTTTCAAGGCTACCCTCGAAGAGGCCGTGCATGCCGATCTTCTGCTTCAGGTGGTTGATGTTTCGGATGAAGATGTGTTCGAGCAGATCAAGTCGGTCGATCAGGTACTGGACGATATAGGATGTGGTGAGAAGGAGCGTCTGGTACTGTTCAACAAGTCTGATGCTCTTGCCAGTGAAGCGAATCTAGAATCTCTTCAGGCCATATACCCTGATGCGATATGTATTTCGGCTCGTACGGGCATGAATCTCGACCTGCTGGCCCAGGCAGTGCTCGATCGCTACCGGCAGGAGGAGATGACCGTGCGTGTGAAAATAGCGCTCAGTGACGGTAAAACCCAGAGCTTTCTGCGCGGCTACTGCGAGATACTCGAAGAAAACTACACTGACAGCCATGTGGAGATAGAGGCCCGCCTTGGCAAGTCCCAGTTGCCCGCGCTCAAAAGCCTCAAGCCGGCGGAGTTACGGCTTGACGCCTAGGGCCTATTGCGATTGACGATGAAATAGCGTTGCTTTTTTGTTGCAAATTCGTGCATCTGGCGATAATTTAGCGCTATGATCAAGAACGTAAGCATAATAGGTGACGGAGCTATGGGCAGTGTCTGCGCGATGCTGCTCGTGGAAAATGGTATAAATGTCAAACTCTGGGGACATGATGCAGATTATGTCCGGCTTCTCGCAGATAAACGTGAGAACGTGAAGTTCCTTCCGGGCTATAAACTGCCGGACGAGATTGCTTTTGAGCCGGACGACGATCAGGCCATGAAGGGGGCCGACCTGATCCTCTCTGCAGTACCATGTCAGTACATGCGTTCCGTCTGGACACGTCTGAAACCTCATACTCCTCCTTTGATACCTGTCGTGAGCGTTACCAAGGGTATCGAAAAGGGCACTTTGCTGCGCCCCAGTCAGATCCTTAGCGAAATTATAGGACCAGACCGTCACTATGCCGCTCTGTCCGGACCTACTATAGCGGACGAAATCGTTCGTAAGCTTCCTGCAACATCAACTGCAGCCAGCACCGATCTGGAACTCGCGAGGGATATACAGCAGGCATTCAATTCCGCTAGATTTCGCGTTTATACGAATAGCGATCTCGACGGCGTTGAGTTGGCCGGCGCACTCAAAAATGTTATCGCGATCGCAGCGGGCGTGATTGACGGTATCGGTGCCGGTGACAACGCCAAAGCGGCACTGCTTGCACGGGGCCTCGCTGAGATCAAACGGCTCGGGCTTGCTCTTGGGGCCAACGAAAACACTTTTGCTGGTCTGTCCGGCCTTGGGGATCTGGTGACCACTTGTGTCTCACCAAAAGGGCGGAACCGTTCCTTTGGTGAACGCATCGGGAAGGGCCAGTCTGCTGAGCAGGCACTGTCTGCTACGGACAGCGTTGTCGAAGGTGCAGCCACTTGCGTTTCAGTTCTTGAACTGGCAGGAAAATACGATGTTGAGATGCCGATCACACAGGCAGTCTACGATGTCATTTACGGGGGCAAGACTGTTCAGGAAGGCATTCAGGATCTCATGACGCGCGAGCTGAAGTCCGAGGGCGAATAAGCTTAAAGCAGACAGACTTGTCGGCTACATCTTAAGGCCTTAGTTATGGGACGTTTGGGCATCCATTTTGCAAAAATACATGCCGGCACCTGATCTCTCTGCAATTTTTCACAAGGATACCAAAGACTGGATTTAATTCCCTGCGCAGGGTTAAATGCTTGTTTTTTATGCATCGCTATGGGGATATTTACCCAATATGGTGTTCATCTAAGCATCTTTAAGGCATCAAAAAGCCTGCAGGTCGCTATTTTATAGGACTTCAGAATAATTACTATTCTTTGCCCACTCCCGATTTGCCTGCCGAGCTGGTGTTTTCTATATTTTACCCAGCAAAGATTATTCTGCCGCATATAAGTCTATTGCGGTCAATAATGTATTTCCGGAATAGAGTCGATCATTAAACGACAGCCAGATGAGAAAGTGATCCTTTGTGAAGCTTATGAATAGTTGATTATGTTAAATATAGTACCCTGCGAAAGCATTGCGAAAAAAATGTTCGGTTTTCTAAAAAACAAAACTCTTCCAATCGGCGTCGACCTTGGTACAGGGCACCTTAAAATGGCCCAGCTTGGTACCGAGGGGGACAATGTTTTCCTTCAGGCTGCGGCTTGCGAGCCCAGGCCTGCCGACATAGCTCCCGGTACCGCACAATGGCAGCGATGGGTTTCAAAGGCTGTCAAGTCGGCCATCTCTTCGAAAGGCTTCAAAGGTAAGAGCGTGATGACCGCAATGCCTGCGGATGATGTTTTCATAGATCAGGTCAGAATAGCCAGATCACTTGCAAACTCTCTGGACCAGGCGACTTTGGCCAAGGTTCAGCAAAAGCTGCCTTTCGATCCCGCAAAGGCAGTTGTCAAATACGTAGTCACGGAAAACGGCTCGTCCAGCGACGACCTCGATGTCGTTGTGATGGTTACTGAACGTGAGAAGGTTGAACGCAACCTCGCCATTTATGAAAAAGCAGGACTGCAGGTCCGTGGCATGACGGTGTGGCCTTTGGCTATAACGACAAGCTATGCACAGTTCTTCGGCCGACGGGAATCCGACACCGATACGACTGCTCTTCTATTGGAAATGGGGGCACACCACTCCAATGCCGTGATCTGCCGTCAAACGGATCTCTTGTTCGCACGTTCCATACCTGTCGGCTATAAGCTGCTTGCTGAGTCAGGACCTTCCAATGCTGAAACACTGATATCAGAGACCAATTCGTGCTGCAGATACTTCGAGTCTGTTTCAGGCGGTTCGCGAATCGAACGACTGGTTGTGCTCGCCCGAGAAGATATCGATCAGGATCTCTGTCACCAGATTGCTGATTTTGCCCAAAAGATGCAAGTCAGCGCTCAGATAGGCGATGTTGTTCAGGCAGTGGAAACCAGACCCGGAGCAAATAGTGATATAAGTATGCCTCAGGTTGACTGGGCTATCGCCTATGGCCTGAGTCTTAGTGGTGCAAAGCAATTACAAGCTGTAAGTTAAACTGAAGGGGGCTGAAAATGGCCAATATAGACTTTGTCCCTACCGACTATATTGAGCAGAAGGAATCAAGCAGGGCAAATCTGCTGTGCCTGGTTCTTTTCGCTGCGATAATGGGCGGTGTTATTGCAACCTTTTCGATCATCAAGGTAAGACAGAAAGCTGTTTCTGCGGATCTGGAAGAGATAAACAGCAAACTCGTTACCGCACAAAAACAGATCGCCCAGCTCGAAGAGATAAGCACGAAGAAAAAAAGCATGATGAAGACTGCTGTGATGACCGCAGAACTGATCGAGCCTGTGCCCAAGAGTGTTCTTCTGGCATGTCTAACGAACAACCTTCCTTCCAGCGTTTCGCTTCTGGAACTAGAGGTCGAGGCTGAAGAGGTGACCGTTAAACAGGCAGCTTCGGCAAAAGAGAGTAAAACGCAGTACCAGAAAGCTGCAAAAAAAGCGAAGGCAAAAGCCAAGACAATCGTGAAAAAGGTTATTAACAATAAGCTCGAAATTACAGGTGTCGCTCCCAGCGACATAGAGGTCGCAAACTATATCGCTTCATTGACTGATTCCATACTGCTCGATCGCGTGGGACTGGTTGAGTCGAAAGAGTACCAGCTCGATGGCATAAATTACAGGCAGTTCAGACTAAATGCCAGGATCAAGCCCGATCTTAAGCTTTCAAAAGAAGACATTGACACCATACGTCTCAAAAAGAACGGTGTAATATAGCAGTTGAAATTCTCGTAATCTTACGGAGATGATAAAATGAGTACTGGATTCCGAAAACTGATCTTCTTCATAGTTTTGATCGGACTGGCTTACGTGGCCTGGGCATATATGATCAAGCCTGCGAATGAAGATTTGAAAAAGCAAAAGGCGGCTGTCGAAACAAAACGAGCAAAACTAACCCAGCTTGAAAATGCGACACGTGATGCAGAGGATCTCAGCAAGCAGCTCACCGAACTTGATGATGCAATGAGTTTCTTCGAGAATAAGCTGCCTCCCAAGAGCGAAATACACAAAGTTCTGGAAAACATTACAATGATCGCTCAAAAGCAGGGGCTAAAGCCCAAAACGATCCGCACGCTAAAGCAGAAAAATACTCATGGCTATGTTGAACAGCCTCTGAGTATGGAGCTGTCAGGTAATTTCAGCTCTTACTATCAGTTCCTGCTCGAGATCGAAAACCTTGACCGTATTTCTCAAATCAAGGAACTCTCGCTTAAGAAGAAGTCGAAATTCGAAGGTGAAACGGAAGCCACCTTTATTGTCAGTATATTTTTCCAGGACACTAAGGCCTGATAAACAGAAGTAAAAGCTGAATTTTGGAGAGTAACATGCTTTCTTTTCTTAAAGAACAATCGGCAGGTAAGCCTGAAAATAATGAAAACGCTGCAGACGTCAGTTCTCAGTCTGAGTCCAAGCAGGATTATCTGAAGCCCTCTGCCAATGAAAAGACTGTAAAGCAGACGACCATGCTTCTTATGGTTCTTTTCACTGTTGGAGCTGGTGCACTCTGGTTTATGATCAAAAAGACCGTTCCCGCAGAGGCTGACGCTGCAACAGCTCCTAAAGAACAAATGGAGATCGAAACGGCCCTTGCTCAACTGACAGGCATCAAAGATGAAATGAACAAGAATATGGGACAGATAGTTGATCGCTTTCACCAGTTCTCCGACATAGAACAGATATCTGTCTCTGAACTGAAAAAGAATCCTTTCAAGAATGAACTGCTGCTTGATCAAGTAACCGCAGCTAAAGAAACAAATTCCGATTTCGAACAGAGCAAGGCGAAGATCGTCACTGAGAAAGTGAACGAACAGGCAGAACAGCTTAAACTCTGGTCGATTATGGAGTCGCCTAAAGGCAGTTGTTGTATGATCAACGAAAAGATCCTGTATGAAGGCGATTCGATCAATGGATTCGAAGTCAAGAAGATAACTTCTGAGAGTGTCGAACTGGAATCACAAGAGGTTCCTGTGACACTGAGGATGCCCAAATGAAGCGACTGTTTGGACTGGAAAAAAAACAGGAATCCGAGACAGGTGTAAATTCAGGCACGGGGACCGGTGGTGAAGCCCAGCAGGGTATCCGAGGTCTGAGCTGTCTGTATTCACCTCAACGGACCGAAGTTGCTCACGTCAGAGATATCGTTGATATCCTTTCTGACATGGGCAAGCTCGCTCCTGAAAAGGTAGAGCAGATCAGGGCCGAGGCTTCCAGCCGCCGGGGTGCTGATGTTGAGCAGATACTTGTTGCGGGAAAGTATGTCACACCCGAGGATGTCCTCATCGCCAAGGCCGAACTGCTCGGCTACCAGTTCAAGAATATAACGCCCGAAGATGTCGACCGCAAAGCGTTCGATAAACTCGGGCTGCAGTATGTTCGTGCCAACAAGATCGTACCCGTAGCTGTACGCGATCACCTCCTGGTCGTCGCTACCACAGAACCTACCAATGTATTTGCACTGGATGATGTCAAACGTCAGACCGGCATGTCCCTTGAAGTGATGGTATGTCATCAGAAGGACATCGACGCGGTCTGCGACGAATTTGACGAGAGCAAGCTCGGCTATGACGTTGACGAAATAATGAACGATATGGCCGATATCGAGGTGGTTAAAGACGTCGAGGAAGATGCCGAGGACCTCGAGAAAAGCGCGGGCGAATCGCCCGTCATCAAATTTGCGAATTATCTCATATCCAACGCCGTCCGCGAAGGCGCAAGTGATATTCATATCGAGCCCAAGGAAAAATACACAAAGATCCGTTACAGAATTGACGGCATCCTGTTTGAGTCGATGCAGGCACCCGCCAAGATGCATCCTGCCATTGTTTCACGTATCAAGATCATGGCAAATCTGGATATTTCCGAACGCCGTGTGCCCCAGGATGGTAAAATCGCGGTTCTAATGGGCGGCAGGGGTGTCGATCTTCGAATATCGATCCTTCCCACCAGTCATGGTGAAAAGGTCGTAATACGTATTCTAGACAGCAAATCTATTAGCTATGGTCTTGAAGAGACCGGCATGGAATCCGATATACTGGCATCGTTCCGCGAGCAGATCAGCATGCCTCATGGGATTCTGCTCGTTACAGGTCCCACCGGTTCCGGTAAGAGTACGACGTTGTATTCCGCGCTCAAACAGATGGACTCTGAAGCACTTAACGTCTCTACTGTTGAGGACCCTGTTGAGTATGATCTCGAGTATTGCAATCAGGTCCAGGTAAACGAAAAAGTCGGCATGACCTTCGCTGCTGCACTTCGTTCACTGCTGCGGCAGGACCCCGATATCGTCATGGTGGGTGAGATACGCGACCATGAAACTTCCCGCATTGCTGTACAGGCAGCCCTTACGGGTCACCTTGTTTTGTCTACGCTGCATACCAATGATGCACCCAGTACTATTTCCCGAATGGTCAATATCGGCATAGAACCTTATCTGATCGCGGCTTCGCTCAACGGCATTCTCGCTCAGCGTCTTGTGCGACGCGTCTGTCCCCACTGTCAGGAAACATACAGTGCTCCTGACAAGATCAGAGGATATCTGGAAAAGATAGGCGCAGACCCCGATAATCTGATATGCGGAAAGGGATGCGACAAGTGCCGCGAAAGCGGTTACTCCGGCCGAGCTGGCATACATGAGCTGCTGGTGGTCGATGAAGAATTCCGTGACCGTATCAATAAGGATGCGTCCGTGGAATCTATGAGAAGAGCATTTGTAAAAGCAGGTAACGACACGATGTTTGACGACGGACTGAAAAAGGTTGCAAGAGGCATAACGACTGTCGAAGAGGTGCTTCGCGTAACCGAAATTTACGGCAAAAACGAAGATGAAGTTTTCGTTGAGAACTTAAGCTAATAAATATAACAGGATTGTTCTATGATCAATATTAAAGAAATACTGGCAGAATCGATCGAGCAGTCAGCATCCGACTTGCACATAAATGTCGGCCTGCCTCCCATTATGCGTGTGCATACAGAGTTGATCGCGATGGAGTATCCCGCGGTAACAGATGAAGAAGCCAGGCAAATGGTGCTTGAAATGGTAGGCCAGGACAAGTTTCAGGAGTTTGAAGAAAAACGCGACCTGGATTTTTCGACCTATATCGATGACGGGAGCCGTTTCCGTGTAAATGCACACTATCAGCGAGAGTCCATAGCTTTATCTTTCAGAGCAATATCGAATTACATACCCGTGCTCGATGAGCTCAATCTGCCTGACATCGTAAAGGAACTAACTGAACTTCCTCGTGGTCTGGTCGTGGTGACAGGACATACCGGTTCTGGTAAGAGTACCACACTTGCAAGCATGATCGGATCCATTAATGAAAAACGTTCAAAGCGTATAATCACGCTCGAGGATCCTGTCGAGTATGCGTTGGAAAACGACAACTGCATGATCGAACAGCGAGAGATCGGTGCTGACTGTGTGACTTTCGCCTCGGGCTTGCGGCACGTTCTTAGGCAGGACCCCGACGTCATCCTTGTTGGTGAAATGCGTGACCTCGAAACTACGAGCTCGACGATAACCGCCGCCGAAACGGGTCACCTTGTCTTCTCAACACTTCATACTGTAAATGCATCACAGACCGTTGAACGTATCATAGATATCTATCCCGGAAGTCAGCAGAACCAGATACGTGCCATGCTGTCCAATACGCTGCAGGCCGTTATCTCACAGACGCTCTTCCGTCGTGTTGATAAGCCCGGCATGGTTCCCTGCACCGAAATACTGCTTTGCACATCAGCGGTGAGAAACTGCATCCGTGAAAACCGTGTTTTCGAAATACCTAATATTATCGAGACATCCAGAAAGATCGGCATGCAGAGCATGGACAACAGTATCGCTGATATGTACTTCCGGGGCTTCATTGACCGTGAAGAGGCTGTAATGCGGTCCTCTAATCCCGGCAAAATGGAAAAGCTCTTCAGTCAGCACGGAAATGCTGTCCCTGCTTGATTAGAACCGGACCGGCCGAATAGGCCAAGTGTGATAGCTTAAAAATGCTTTTAAGCTGCTTCGGAGGTCAGGATGGCCTTCAAAGAGAAAAACATATGTAATCGAAATATTTATCGGGGGGTATTATGGCAACCCTTGAACAGACACTAAATCAAACGGAAGATACTTCGCAGGTGATAAGTACTTCATCTGCAGGTACAGATGCCGCACAAGATCAGCCTCAAACAACCATGGATAAGCTCAACAGCTTTTCCATTGAGGCCGGGCCTAATCGTAAGGACATCTTGAACTTTACCAATCAGCTCTCTGTGATGGTAAAGGCAGGCATGTCACTGCAAGAAAGCCTTGAGTCCATCGCTGAACAGACTGAAAAGAGAAAGTTCAAAGAAGTGCTGATGGATGTCAAGAATCGCATAGAAGGTGGACAGAGCTTCTCGCAGGCGTTGGCTGAGCATGACGGCATATTTAATGAGCTTTACATTAACATGGTCGCTGCTGCGGAAATATCAGGCTCACTGAGCTCTATGCTTGAGAAACTGGCTGGCTATCTCGATCAGGAAGCAGAGACGCGTTCACAGGTGATGGGTGCCATGATGTATCCTATCATCATTGGTGTTATGGCTGTTACCTGTGTGACTTTCCTTCTGATCTTCGTACTTCCCAAGTTTTTGGCGGTATTCGCGGGAAAAGAACAGTACCTGCCCGGTCCTACTAAGATCATCATGGCCATCAGCGGAACAATGCGGGGCTACTGGTACGTGATCTTCCCCGGCATCGCTGCAGCAATAGGCGGCTTCCATTATTTCACAAAGACCCCTACGGGCAAAGTTTGGTGGGACAAGGTAAAGCTCAAAATGCCTCTTGTGAAAACGCTTTGCCGCAGTCTCTACATAACGCGCGGCCTGCACACAATGGGCGTGCTGACAAATGCCGGTGTGCCTGTTCTGGATACGCTCAACATCACAGCGAAAATCTCCGGCAACATATATTTTAAACGCATGTGGCAGGATGTTCATGAGAACGTTCGTCAGGGTAAGAAGATTGCCCAGAGTCTTGACGGCTACGATCTGCTGCCTTCGAGCGTGGTTCAGATGCTGCGTTCGGGTGAAGATTCCGGTTCACTCGGCACGGTTCTTCGCGATGTGTCTGAATTCTACGGTCGAGAACTCAAGACGGTTATCAAGATGGTGACCTCTATGATAGAGCCTATCATGATCGTTGTAATGGGTGTGATCGTAGGCTTCATCGCGATGAGTATTATTCTGCCCATCTTCAAGATGTCAAACGTGGTTACCGGTTAAGGAGTCTACAATGACCCGCCGAAGTAAAATAAAAAACAGAAGGGCGTTCTCGTTGCTCGAGGTGCTGATCGCTGTGGTGATAATCTCACTTGGTATGGTTTCGGTTCTGGCTGCCAGTACTGCCTTTACTGAGTCCAATGCAAGCGGTATCGAACTTTCTACTGCCGAGTTCCTGGTTGAAGAGGTTCGCGAACTCACTACTTCCCTGTCAGTGACTGATCCTAATTCAGACGACGATACATTTGGACCCGAATACTACGAATCCTCAGTCGCTGACTACGATGACCTGGACGATTTCGATGGTGCATCGTTTTCACCTCCCATCGATATAAAACGAAACGCTCTGTCAAACTACGCAGGCTATACACAGCAGGTTACAGTGCGGAACGTAAGTGCGAATGATTTCTCCAGCGTTCAGTACGACCATTCTACTAATTTTGTCCGAGTGACTGTCAATATCCTGCTCGGCGGTGAACAGATAACCTCTTCAAGCTGGATCCGTGCCAACTACTAACCTGGCCAGCGGGGGATAGCAATGAATAAACAAACGAGAAGAGAATTGAACACACGACACTCAGGCGTGCGTGCTCGTTCGGGCTTCACAATGGTCGAGATACTCATTGCTCTGTCCGTGACAGCAATGCTGATGACGGCAGTGGCACTGGCTTTTGACGCCTCGGTCAAGAACTACACAACCAATGAGAATCTGTACAAAGCAGTTAACAATGCTCGTCAGGCCCTGACCCGGATGACCACCGAATTACGCACTGCTCAGGCAGTGGCGACTTCGGAAGGAACATCGCAGCTCAGCATGGTAAATTCAGCAGGCGATGATATTACCTATGCGTACGACTCGAATAACCAGACACTTGAGCTGATTACCAATGATGACACGACAGACAGTGACTACATAGTCTGCCGTAATGTGACAGCCGTCGATTTCCAGCGGACAACCGTACCTGACGAGCCCGGTGTAGTGCGCGACGTTCAATTGTCGATAACACTCGATATTGGAGATGTCTCGCGGACCATAGCAACAGCAGCCGTTCTTCGTCGCAACCTTAACTGATCATGCAGACAAGGTTTTTACTGGGCCCGGATGTACGGCTATGTGAAAAAACAAGCCAATCGTTGTGTTAGCACATCGCATACGATCTGCAGATCCTCATCCGTAAACTCACATGCTTTGATCACATTAGCGAATCTACACTCTTCTCCCAGAAGCTCATTTAACTGATTGGGCATGCTGTTGAACCAATCCCTGTTTATGTGAACGTGTTCCCTGTCCGGGAACAGTGCGGCATAAAAGATGTCACCCTCTACGAGGTCCTGAAAGAAGTGCGTTCCAAACGAAAGCTCTGGCATCAGATTGCCTCCCTCATAAGCCATCTCACAAAGTACTGAGGCATGATTAATCTCAGAAAAATGTACTGGCACGCCCAGGCTTGGCGTGGTGGTGCCCCACCTGCCGGGTCCCATAAGCAGGGTCGGCTTATCCTCCTGGTCCTTTAGCTGTTTATTCAGCTTGCCGATAGTCCTGGCTACCTCGTGTTTTTCGGAAATGCCCAGCTTAATATACTCATCCGGCACCACGTAGATAAGCCTCTTCAAATGCAGGGCGATACTGCCTCCCATCGTAAACCCTTGCGACCTGAACAGTATCTTCTCCTCGCTGATATCTTTGGGGATCGATACGTTTGCCTTCTGACCGCGAGTCTGCAGGGGTCGACACTGAACCACATTCACTCGCAGTCGCCCATCATTGGCAAAATTCGCAGTGAACTCCACATCCACAGGATAATTGTAGGCCGCTTCCAGTGTCTTGAGCATCCCCTGCATCTTTTCGGCAAAATCCGTCTGTGACAGCAGCTTTTCAAAAGTGAGCACCCACGCCTTTTCCTGCTTCATTCCCGCGGACTTCATCCTGGCCTCTGCCTTCTTATCCCGGTCAGCAACCATGTCGAGCTGCATATCCAGACCAAGGCCTTCATTCGCAAGGACTCTTGCGCGTTTGGTAGCAACCTTATTTTCTGATATGTCAAGCAGATCAACTTTTCTCTGAGAAAACCTTGCGATTTTCTTCATGTCCTCGTGAGGTCGCAATAGCGGATTGTCCAGGGCGATTGTTCGAGGATAGTCATCCTCCACACGATCGACGGCTCGCGTTCCAAGTCCAAACACCAGCCGCAGCATGCCAGCCTTCGGATCCATGTCGCTCTGCCATACGAATGTATTGTACGACACTCCCACGCCTGCAAGATCCGGGAAGAAGTATTTGCCGCGGTTAGAACCTGATACTCGCTGAACAAGAAGCGCCATCTGTTCGTCCATTTGATCGAGACCTCTTTGCAGACGGTAAGTAAGTGCATCCTCGCTCATGGTGCTGGCGTAGACCTCACGTACCGCGGCTTCGAATGCTGCATACCTCTCATCCGGACTGCCCTGATTGACTAGAAAGACGCTGTCATACTTGCCCGCGAACGCATTGCCGAAAGAATCCTCCAGCAGACTGCTGGATCGGACGATAATGGGCGACTGTCCGAAATACTCTATTATTTCCTGGAAACGCTGTCGTATCTCACTGGGGAATCTGCCCTTGAGTATCTTCTGCTTCAGTTTCTCCGCTGCCTTGAAATAGCCTCGCTGACTCTTCTGCTCGACCCAGAGCTTCCACCACTTGTTTTCCACTATGTAAGTGTAAAAGACGTCCGATCCGATATAGAATGAATCATGCGGCTCGGTGTTTTCTTGCCAGTTGAGCTTCTCATCGTTAAGTAATATCTTCTGCGCCAGAAGCATGCCGGCCGCCTTGCCGCCTATAAAGCCGCTGCCTATCAGTCGGTTATTGATGCTGATCAGATCGCTAAGTGAAAACGTTTTTTCTGCCAGTCGACTAAGTCTTTCCTCGTGTCCGACCATTATCCTGGACAATTGCGACTTAGCGCGTTCGATCTCTTCTTTGTCACCGCTTTCTGACAAAAGTTCCTGAGCATGCAGAAACAGTCTGTCCCAGTAATCCAGTGTGCGTCTGCTTCCATCGAGTCCCTTTTCGGATATGTGTGAAAACAGTTGCGTTACATCCATGCTCTGGGTTACCGGCCTGAATGTGTCGCCATCCTGCAGATGGGGCAGGAACATGGTAGGAGAATACCGATTCCAGACCTTGAGCGGATGAACGTAAAAATTACCCTTGAAGTGGTATACATCCAGCAGAAGCTGGGTTGTCTCACGGATTCTCGCTACTGTTTTGAAGGAGTGGTAATTCCTGAGTATGCCGAAATATGCGATCGTGTCCAGCTCAAAAAGGTACGGACATGTGATCATAAAGAAGTTCCCGATCATCATATCCGTGGCCCACGCGCTGACGAGCTCTGACAGACAGTCAAAAACATAAAACGACCCAACACCTTCGTTGGTGATGATGTTATGTACGGCCATCGAAAAAGTCTCAAAGCCAACGTTTGCGTCCAGCTCGTAAACCACAACCCCGTCCTGGTCCTTGACCAGCGGTTCATGGTCGGCAAATCGCATATATACGACATTACGCTCCTGCTCCAGGGCCTTTTCGACATAGGGCCGCACAAAATGGGAATAGTCTTCGATGCTGTCCACCTGCCATACAACATTGTCGCCTATCTGCAAATTGCATAGTATTTCGTCTAAACCGCTGTAACCTGTACTGGGATGACCTGTCATTTTTGTCCTCTATTTATACCTTTTGAAAGCTTATGCCGGACATTGCAGCAAGGACATGATACTTGTTGAACGACAAAACCTCAAATTACTTATTTTACTTACTTATAGCAGCATCACTTATAGTGATGTTCGGTGATGGGTTTTCTGCGATGAAATTGAAATATACGCCCATTCAGCAATGACAAAACTGTATTTGTAGACTGTAGGGTTGTCAAAAATGTAGTTATTTTTATTTTTGCTTACAATTATGTAATTTTGTTGATGTTATGGGACAAATATGTTATACGATTGGGGCTCAACAAGTTGAAAGGATTTCTAAATGGCAAAAAAGGCCACAAAAGACATCGAACTGCTCAGCCAGATAGCCAATGTTTTCTCAGAAGCTATCGACCTGGAATCATCTCTCAAAGCCATTCTCAAATGGCTCGATCAGCAGCTCAAGCTCAGGCGGGGTACGATTACGCTTTTCGACCCTGATTCAGAGACGATCAACATCGAAGTCGCACATGGAATAAGCGATGCAAACAAAAAGCAAGTAACATACAAGCCTGGTGAGGGTATTACCGGAACCGTTGTACAGACCGGCAAAGAGGTTATAGTGCCGGATATCCGCAAAGACCCCCGATTCCTGTACAAAACACGTACGAAACCGGAACTTTCCACTGAAAGACGCGCCTTTTTCTGCCTGCCTATTAAGCTTGAGGGCAACACGATCGGGACGATAAGTGTCGACAAAAAATCTCAGTCCGGTGACGATCTTGAAAGTGAAACTTATTTTCTCAACGTCATTTCTACTATGATCGCACAGGCGGTCAGGCTGAATCGGCGTCTCCAGTCCGAGCGAAAGGGCCTTACAAGCGAGAACGAACGCCTTCGTTCCGAACTTCGTTCACGCTTCAAAATTGACAATATGGTTGGTACTTCCAATGCGATGCAGCAGGTCTACCGCCTGGTTGAGCAAGTCGCAAACTCCAATGCGACAGTTCTGATCCGCGGCGAGTCCGGTACGGGTAAGGACCTGGTCGCCCATGCGGTACACTACAACTCCCTGCGTGCGGACAAACCGTTCGTTAAGGTAAACTGCACCGCGCTGCCCGAAACACTTCTTGAAAGTGAGCTTTTCGGCCATGAAAAGGGGGCGTTTACGGGTGCTGTCGAACGGAAGAAAGGCCGTTTCGAGATGGCACATGGCGGGACGATATTTCTGGACGAAATTGGAGATTTTTCACTCAACTTGCAGGTAAAGCTGCTGCGAGTGATCCAGTTCAAGGAATTCGAACGTCTGGGCGGAACCGAAACGATAAAGACAAACGTTCGCATCGTAGTCGCCACTCACAAGGACCTGGAACAGGAGATTCGCGAAGGACTCTTCCGCGAGGATCTGTATTACAGAATCAATGTATTCCCTATCTATTTGCCGCCGCTTCGGGACCGCAAGGACGACGTCATGCTTCTCGCTGACTATTTCCTGGAAAAGTACGCCCCTGAAAACAATAAATCTATTTCCAGGATATCTACTCCAGCGATAAAGATGCTCACCAGCTATCACTGGCCGGGCAACATTCGTGAGCTCGAGAATTGTATCGAAAGGGCGGTTCTGGTCTGCAATGAAGACGTTATTCGATCCGAACACCTGCCTCCGTCCCTGCAGATGGTAAAACCGAATGCGCCGGCCGAGAAAAATCTGACACTTCCGGAGATCATAGAAAATAAGGAGCGTGAACTGATTGTCGACGCTCTCAAGAAAACAAACGGAAATCAGCGGCAGGCAGCCCGGGATCTGGGTGTTACTGAGCGGATACTCGGCTACAAAATCCGCAAATATGATATTCTCCCCAAACGCCGTTGAGTATACCGGCGCTCATCTGCTGAACTTCTGTCCAACTATTCAGCCATAAGATGTGAATTGGTAGAGTCGTGCATTTCGTTTTTGAGTTTTAGTTTGCGCTTGTTATAATGAGCCCGTTCGAATTGCTGACATCTAATTTCCCGCTCGTATCATTCACCGGGTAGAGTGTACAGCTTTTTCAATAATTATCGCTGAAACTCAAAAAATGGAGCAATAATGCCTCACCTGTTCATCAAGGAACTCAAACCAGGCCAGATGATAGAAGATGTATACATGGTCACCCAGCCCATACTGCGAAATACTTCGCGCGGGGACCTGTATATCGCGATGTACCTTTCCGACAAGACCGGCAAGGTCAACTGCCGAATGTGGCAGGCTACCCAGGAGATATATGAGTCTCTTCCAAAAGAAGGCTTTGTTCGCATCCGCGGCAAGAGTGAGCTGTATCAGAACGCTATCCAACTGATAGTCAACCAGGTTGAAGTGATTGATCCGGATGAAGTGTCCCTTGCGGACTACATGCCGCGGACAGATAAAAATGTTTCTGAAATGTTCAATGAGGTCAATTCGATCCTGGGTGAAATCAAGAATTCTCAGATTCGCGCTCTTCTCAGCGCGTTTCTCAGCGATAAAAAGCTCATGAAAGAATTCTGCACAGCTCCGGCAGCCACACGCATGCACCATGACTATCTCGGCGGGCTTCTCGAACACACCTTCACCATGCTCAAGGTTGCAAAGTCGATATTGCCCCTCTATCCCAAGGTTCAGGCGGATCTAGTGCTTGCGGGCATCTTTCTGCATGATATCGCGAAAACCTGGGAACTTTCCTATAAAATGGGCTTTTCCTACACGGACGAAGGACAGCTCGTGGGCCATATTGTGCATTGCGTGGTCATGATAGACAAAAAAGCAGACGAACTCGCTGCCAACGGAACTGAAATTGACCGCGACATAATTTCAAATATACAGCATATGATCCTTGCGCATCACGGCCAGTATGACTTCGGTTCGCCCAAGCTGCCTGCGACTGCGGAGGCGTTCATGCTCAGCAGAATAGACGATCTGGATGCGAAAATGAACCAGGTTGTCACTGAGATAGAGAACGAACCCGGCGACTCGGACTGGACCATGTGGAAAAATCCCCTCCAGACCCGACTCTACCGCAAAAAGGTTACCGAAGCTGATCAGTTAGGCGAATAATAGCTCACGTGAGAATCGTTGAATCGAATTTGTTGAAATGTGACTGACACGACCGAGCAGACCCCATTTTGCTCACATGTTTCGAAGCGGTTTGGTTTTACTGCTGTATCGAAAAAAGGAGCAGGGGGTGCACGGAGTCACCCTCTGCCCACAAAGCGGTGCAAGGATTTGTGTATTTAGAAGCTGCTGAAAAGTTTGTCATCGCTTCCAGCACGGAGATTTTCACATTTATTGCAGCACCGCGGTCCTCCTTCTCCATTCCTCGCAAGAGTCCAGAGCAGGAATCCATTCAGAGCGGGTGATACTATTTCATCCTGCCCGGGACACTGGTATAATCGTCGATCTGGCCCAGATCGGCTACGCTTTTTCAGGCTTGAGTGACACCGCTATGTCACTGCAGGAAGAGAATGGGCCTATCGGAAGAAAAGAATTTCTAAACGCAACGGTTGCGCAAAACGCAAATTGGGTGGGGCACAGGGGCCGAACCTGAAGCGAATTGGAGAGTTTTGTTCAGGCCTAGACCTGCTCAACCTGCTTCCGGACGATGCTGGCACCTGCCGGGTTGAGTTTTTCCTCGATTCTCTCATAGCCGCGGTCGATGTGGTAGACGCGGTTTATCAACGTGGTGCCCTCAGCCGCCATTGCCGCCAGCACCAGCGCAGCCGACGCTCTCAGATCCGATGCCATTACCGGGGCAGCAACAAGCCGCTCAACGCCCGCAATGATCGCGGTGGGGCCTTCTTTGCGTATGTTTGCCGCCATGCGGTTAAGTTCCGCAACGTGCATGAAACGATCCGGGAATATCTTTTCGGTAACAACGCTGTTACCATCTGCGAGAGCCAAAAGAGCCATAAGCTGTGCCTGGAGATCGGTCGGAAAGCCCGGATACACCTGTGTGGTGATGTCTACCGGCGAAAGTCTGCCGGTGCATGTCACCACGCATCCGTCATTGGTCTCATCGATCCTGACGCCGATCTTGCGGAGTACGTCTACTACTGCCAGCATGTGTCCCAGATCACAGTTCTTGAGCTCGAGTCTGCCTCGTGTGATAGCAGCAGCGACCATGAATGTTCCAGCCTCGATGCGGTCGCCGATGACCTTATATTTGACAGGTGAAAGCCCGGAAACACCTTCGACAGTCAGACGCGGCGATCCGATGCCTGTGATCTTTGCACCCATTTCGTTCAGAAAATTCGCAAGATCACATATTTCCGGTTCACAAGCTGCACATTCGATGACAGTTTTGCCTTCCGCAAGTGTAGCGGCCATAAGAATGTTCGCAGTGCCGAGTACAGTCGATCCGAAGGGACCTCCGAGGAATATTGCCCCACCCTTAAGTCCCTGTGGAGCGTCCGCAACAATATATCCGTTCTCCAGTGTTATCTGGGCGCCCAGTTCTCGCAGGCCCCGCAGATGTATGTCCACGGGCCTGTCGCCTATCGCGCAGCCGCCAGGCATGGACACTTCTACATGGCCGCACCTCGCCAGCAGGGGGCCGAGGATGCAGATACTCGCGCGCATCTTGCGCACAATATCGTATTCACCTATCGGCTTTTCGATCGTGGTTGCGTCAATATGGATCGAGCCGGTCTCATCGCGGCAGACCTTTACGCCAAGTGAGGCCAGAAGCCGTTCCAGAACAGCGATGTCCACAAGCTTGGGCACGCCTTCGATTACCGATTCGCCCGGGGCGAGCAAAGCTGCCGCCATTATGGGAAGAGCAGCGTTTTTGCTGCCGCTTATCTCTATTGTGCCGTCCAGTTGGACCGGCCCGTGAATTTCCAATGCGTCCATATCTATTTTCCTTGCATAATCTATGTTAATCTAATAGAAAATCGGTTACCTTTCAATTGGTGGATTAGTTTATGTTGAAATTTTGGCAATTTTTAGCCGCTGTCGATCAGCCCCAACCCTCTTGGCTGGGAGCTCTTGAACTGCTCATTTTGATCACGGGCTGCGGTCTGCTGATCAGATGGGCACAGAACGGGTTCGGGGCACGAGCTTTGGCACACAAACCCTCGCGTCGCCACAGTATGACACCATGGCTGCCTTTCGGCATACTGATACTGTGGTTTGGTCTGCTCGTCGTGGCTGGCTCGGCGATAACAGCATTTTTTGACACTGCTGATGAGACCGTTAAGCTCATGGCCTTATATATCAGCACTGGCTGTGTCGACATACTGCTGACATTGACCATACTGGTGCTGGGGCATTTCTATTTTACGAGAGGACTGGCCGGTTTTGGACTTTCTTTATGCACAGTCACCAAAGACGCTCTCTGGGGATTGATCCACTACCTTGCAGTGATGCCTTTGGTAGTGGGCACGATCTATCTGATACAGTTTATTGGTGAAGCTATCAGCGGCGATGGGTTTCAGTTGCCCATGCATGAAAGCCTTAAAGCTATAATGGACAATCCTTCATTGCCTGTTGTTGTGGCCATTGCCGTCTCGGTCATCGTGATTATCCCGATTTTTGAAGAACTGCTTTTTCGCGGGCTCCTTCAGTCTTCCCTGGTTTCATATATGGGCAATTGGCCCGGTATTGCTGCAACGTCATTGATCTTCGCCGTTCTGCACGCCAACTGGACACACTGGCTGCCGTTGTTTCTGCTTTCTTGCGGCTTCGGCTATGCCTACGAAAAAAGCGGGTCTCTTTGGCGGCCGATATTCATGCATATGATCTTCAACGGTACCAATGTCGCGATGCTTGTTTTTCAGCCAAATCTTGTAAATTAGCAGCAGGTACAGTAAAATACTGATATGTCAGGGCTAGGGTGGCATCTGACTTTCGTTAATTGAATTCGGAGATGTGCAGATGCGCAGAAGAGCTTTTACGTTAATTGAACTGTTGGTCGTAATAGCGATCATTGCCCTTCTTTTAGCAATTATGATGCCTGCGTTATCTTCCGTGAAACGACGCGCCCGCCGAGTGGTCTGCGGCGCTCACATGAAGAACATCAGCCTGGTCCTGAATCTTTATGCATCTGATCACAATTCTAAATTACCCGTAGTGCCTCAGCAGGGCCCGTATCTTGGGCGCTGGCTGTTCGACCTGCCTCGCAATGTCGCTGATGATATACGCACTGACTACCAATTGGAAAGCATATATTGCCCTGCCAACACCCTCAGATCCAAAGAAAACAAGGAGCTTGAGGATTATTTTGTCAGTCACATGTCGGTAAACGATATTGATGATGTTGACGAAACAACCACCGGATGGGCAGTGACCGATTACTTCTGGCTGCTTACATTCAATGCGGACTGGCGCGAAGCTGACGTCCGAAACACAAGCTATAATACAATTTATCCGGACGACAGTCGACTTGCAGGCAGGCGTATATTCATTGACAAGACAAGTGTCCCCAATGCAAGCAGTCGACCCATGGTTGTCGATCTGGTTTTTACCCATGATGCTGATGAACCTAGAGACTTTTCCGAGATTTACGGTGGCAGGCCTGAGCCGTTCAGCTCTAATCATCTTGACGGCTCAAAAGCCGAAGGTGGAAATGTCCTCAATGCTGACGGCAGTGTCGAATGGCGGAATCTGCGTGAGATGGATAAAAACTATGTCGCTCCCAACAACAACGGTGCGGTCCAGCACTACTGGTAAAAGACGGAAGATATCTTTCGGAAGCTGTGACTTACAGCAACTAAGATAACTTAGGCCGACGTCAGTTTTTTGACGATCGGCCTTTTCTATTTGGAGATTTTGCACAAACAGAGGGGGTGCTTTTGCTTTAAAATTATTGATATTCCTGCTTTTTAGGTTCTCAGGTTGGCTTCGCAATACTAGAATTATGTTGTTTGCCGAATTTTGAGATGCACGTTCCATGGGGGGACACATTGGACGGCTGGGAATATGAAAACTGCTGTGTGATAGTCGCACATCCTGACGATGAAACGATCTGGTGCGGAGGCCTGATCCTCACCCATCCTGAATCTAACTGGCACGTCGTATGTTTGTGTCGGCGCAGCGACCCCGACCGTGCGCCAAAATTTCGCCGTGTCCTGGACTTCTACCAGGCCTCGGGTGTCATGGGAGACCTCGACGATTCGCCTGGTCTACCACCCCTTTCTAACGAGGCTGTCAGCAAGTGCGTACATCAGTTACTGAATGATCACAGCTATGACTTGATTATTACGCATGGACCAAGAGGGGAGTATACACGTCACATAAGGCATGAAGAGGTCAGCAGGGCGGTAACAGCCATGTTTTGCGATCATGAGCTTCCTACCGGCGATCTTTGGACGTTCGCATATTTCGATGATGGCGGAACGCAGTCGCCCCACGCTCAGCCGAATGCTGATATCATTCTGCACCTTGATGAGGCAACTTTACAGACTAAGCGACGACTGGTCACTGAATATTACGGATTCTTGCCTGAAAGTTTTGAAGCGAAGGCTGTCACCAGCCCGGAGGCATTCTGTCGAATACAACAAACATAACGTTTCTTTAAAGGGAAACAGCATGAAAGTTCTGCTCATGTATGAGTATCCGCCATATCCGGGCGGACTGAGCACACAGGGCGATCTTTTTGCAAAGGGCCTCAAGCAGGTTGGTGTCGATGTCCAGCAGGTTCACTTTCAGAGTGCATATGAGAAAGAGTGGTACTACCGCTGGTATAGGCCGGACGTTGCGGTTGGCATCGGCTATTGGGGCTTTACTCCCGATCTTGTCCACCACCCTCAAAAACACGGCATTGCTGCTGTCCCCTGGCTGGTAGCGGACGGTTATATTGCCGACCACCGTGAAACTCTCGACTCTCTGCCGCTCATACTGGTAACATCACAATGGGTGAAAGAAGTTTACATGCGTGACGGACTTAAGGGGCAGAATATCGAGGTGCTGCCGGTCGGTTGCGACACTGATAATTTCTGCCCCCGTTCAGCTTCGGATCAGAAAGTCGCTGCAGTCCGGGAAACCCTTGGCATAGATGACGATACGCTCATGATACTTACCGCTGGCGGGGATGCGGCCAGCAAGGGCGCCCAGGAAGTGATGCATGCACTGGCGATGTGCAACAGTGATCTGCCCGATTGGAAATATATCTGCAAAGTTTACCCCGGGCCTCGGACGCTGAACCAGAACGAATTGGACCGTCGACTTGCTCGCGAGCTTGAGATCGATGACAACGTTATCTATGCGATGAATGTTACCAGCCGTGAATTTATGCCGTATCTTCTTGCTGCTTGCGATATTTACGCTGCTCCTTCGAGAATTGAAGGTTTCGGTATGATTCAGGTTGAAGCTGCAGCTTGCGGCAAACCCGTCATAGGCATCAAAGCAATGGGGCTGCTGGATACAATGGTTCATGGGGAAAACGCATATCTGGCCGGTATTGCACAGGAAGTTAAGATGAAGGAAACGGTGATCTGCGGCTGTGAGGGTGACCGAAAACGCATATCCTTTCGTCGACCTCGGACGGTGGATTACCGTGCAAGCTCGTACGATATAGCAGGGTATCTTCGTGAACTGATGAGCGATCCATCATTGCGTGAGAGAATGGGGCAGGCCGGCAGGAAGCGAGCTGTCGAAAAGTATGACTATCGGGTTGTGGCACGCCAGTTTCTTGATATCGTCAAATCCCGTCTGGGGGTCGAATAAGATGAATAACCATCAATGGCTTGAGATAGAAAACGCGAGAGAGGCCGCCGTAAAGGTCCTGATGAACAATATGCACGGCCCATGCAGGGGACTGCCCAAAACTTCCGCCTGGGGCTATTATCAGCCCTATACACGCGATATGATGATCTGTTCGCTGGGTTTCCTTCTATCAGGCAGACAGGAGCTAATCGATTCCTTGAGACAGATGCTCGAAGTGGCCGCCCGCAATCAGACCTCTTTGGGACATATTACTTCTTTGATCCACGATCCCGAAGATCGCGGTGCAAGTGACTGTACTCCTCTGTTTCTTCTAGGTGCCGGCCTATATCGTCAATTCACCAATCAGCCCGACTTTATTTCACCAGCGGTACAAAAGGCTCTTACCTGGATGATGTATCAGAGCCCCAATGATCGTGTTCTGGTTTCACAGCTACCTACAAGCGACTGGCGGGACGAGCAGTGGGTACTTGGCTACGGCTTGTTCGTGAATACCATCCTCTATGCATGCCTGCGGCTCTTCGACCATGACGGCCGTGCCGAGCAACTGCTCTGGGAAATGAACCATTTTACTATTAATGATCACGAAAAATGCGGACATGTACACGAAGGCCTTTTGCTTAAGCGCAAACCTTATTACGCCATGTGGTCCTATAAGATATTCCGCAGTGAACGTTTTGATCTCTTGGGTAACAGTCTTGCTATCCTCACGGGCATGGCCTCGCTGTCCCGCTCACGAAGTATCCTTGCCTGGATCGAAGCTGAATGCCGCGCCCTCAAAGAACAAAACAAACTTGCCGTCGATCTATGTCCCAATCTATTTCCTTATATCCAGCCTGAAGATCCTGACTGGCAGCCCCGCTACGATGAATTTAACCGCCCGGGAGATTACCACAACGGCGGCATCTGGCCCTTTATCGCAGGATTCCACATTGCTGCACTTGTCGCGGCAGGGCGAATGAGAATGGCAAGCCGTAAGCTTATCGCACTGACTGAGCTTATAAAGCAGAAAACACATCCAAAAATCGAATACGGCTTTAATGAATGGCACAATGCCTTTACCGGAAGTCCCTGCGGGCAGGACTGGCAAAGCTGGTCCGCTGCAATGTATATTTACGCCGTCGAATGTGTCAAAACTGGTTCTACTCCTTTCTTCGACCGGATCCGTATCGCCAGCGGCTGGAAAGATGTTGAAAAATGGCTACAGAGATCAATTCAGCACGCTGTCACATGAAAACATTTGCAACAAATGCCTGATCCAATTAAAATGACGAAGGCGTAGCAGGTTGCAAATGGAATACTTTTAATTCAGAGTGTGATGCAATGCGCAGATATCTTGTGTTTTTCATTATGGTCGTTCTTTTTTCTCAGATCAATACAATAGCCGATACACATCCGGGTTCGCCCGAACCTGATTTTAAAGCTGCCAAACCTGTCTGGCCAAAGGGACGAAGTCTCGAAAAGAATCTTTTTGTCGGCTTTCGAACTGTTCTCGAAGACATAGATTCCACCGAAACTTTGATCCTGCGTATAAGCGGTTCGTCCGCATTTCGTATTATGCTTGACGGCCGTTTGGTTGGTTATGGCCCCGCCCGTGGGCCCCATGGCTATTATCGTGTTGATGAATGGGACATACCTGCGGATAATGAAAAAGCTATACTTGCAATTGAGGTCGCAGGCTATAATGTCAACAGCTACTACCTGCTCGATCAACCGGCTTTCCTCCAGGCCGAGCTTTTGCAGGATGGTAAGGTGATAGCTGCAACCGGCTCAAAAGATAACGGGTTTGAGACAGTTATCTTGAATGAACGCGTGCAGAAAGTACAAAGATACAGCTTTCAGCGTCCTTTCATTGAATACTACCGGCTCACGCCTGGATATCGAAGTTGGTTTACGGATCCCAGTTTCTTTCGAACTGCCGTCGATTGTGAAATGCTAGAGAATCGAAGACTTATCCCTCGGCGAGTGGGCTATCCAACCTTTAAGCATATTGCACCTGTGCAAACTTATTCTGCTGGAAAAATTTTACAAAACAATGAAGTCGAACACCCATGGCGAAACCGCTCCCTGGTCAATATAGGCCCAAAGCTGAAAGGTTATAAGCTCGAAAACCTCGATCTCGTTTTGTCTGACGAGGTCCAGCAGATCAAAACCGAATCGAAAGATATTCTGCAAGATGATTACTCTGCCGTACCAGACTATCTCACTAAAAGCGATTACCGAATCTATGACTTCGGCACGAATCTTACCGGCTTTATTGGTCTTGATGTGACCTGCAAAAAGGATGCGAGGATAATTCTCACTTTCGATGAGATCCTAAGTGACAAGGATGTGAGTTTTCTCCGTCTAAGCTGCGTCAATGCGATCGGATATGAACTCGCGCCCGGCAGTTACAAGCTTTTATCTTTCGAACCCTACACCCTGCAGCACCTCAAGGTCATGGTCCTTGAAGGCGAGTGCGATATTTCCAACGTCCAGCTCACCGAGTACGCATATCCTGGCACCGGCCGAGCGACGTTTGACTGCTCCGACGAGCGTCTCAACAAATTGTTCTGCGCCGCAAAACAAACTTTTCGGCAGAACACCCTGGATACATTTATGGACTGCCCGTCCCGAGAACGTGCTGGCTGGCTTTGTGACAGCTTTTTCACATCCCGCGTTGCACTCGACATGACAGGCAGTGCTGTTGTGGAAAAGGTGTTCTTCGAGAACTATCTATTGCCTGAAAAATTCGAACATCTACCGGATGGAATGCTTCCGATGTGTTATCCTGCGGACCATAATGACGGCGTTTACATCCCCAACTGGGCCATGTGGTTCGTTCTCCAGCTTCAGGAATACGGCAACCGCTCCCGCGACGATAAAATGCTTAGCGATCTCGAACCACGCGTGATGGCTTTGCTTGATTTCCTCTCGCAGTATGAAAACTCTGACGGCTTGCTCGAAAATCTGCCCTCCTGGGTATTTATAGAATGGTCCGCAGCAAACCGTTTCGTTCAGGATGTCAACTACCCCAGCAACATGCTCTACGCTGCTGTCCTCGAAGCTGCAAGTGAAATGTACGACAAGCCCAAGCTCGCTAAAAAGGCCCAGAGCGTACGCGAAACTATCCTTAACCAGTCATTCGACGGCACCTTCTTCGTAGACAATGCCGAAAGAACAGACGACGGCTCGCTCGAGGTGACCGAAAATCGCACAGAGGTCTGCCAGTATTTCGCGTTCTATTTTGATGTTGCATCACCCGAAACACATCCTGACCTCTGGAAAAAACTCGTAAATGACTTTGGCCCGCAGCGAAGCAAGACAAAAGCTTTTCCCGAGATCCATCCAGCCAATGCCTTCGTAGGCAACTACCTTCGCATGGAGCTGTTGAGTGAGCGGAGTCTTACAAAGCAGCTCCGTTCAGAGCTTACCTCCTACTTTCTGGAAATGGCTGAAACAACCGGCACTCTCTGGGAGAACATGAGCCCGGCCGCAAGCTGCAATCACGGCTTCGCTTCCCATGTCGCCCACTGCCTGTACCGCGATATACTGGGCGTTCGTAATGTAGATATACCCAGCAAGACTGTCACTCTTCGATTGCAGAATATGGGCCTGGAGTTTTGTACCGGCCAGATTCCTACACCTAATGGAGTTATATCCATATCATGGAAGGAAGATGCATCAGGTGGTTTTTCGGCCAATATAGAACTGCCGCGTGAATATGATCTTGAGCTGGATCCTCGTTGCAGCCCCGAATTCCGTATTTCATGCAACGGAAAACCACTTCTTGATCGTTAACAAAATTTCTTGAACATAGTTTCGGAATGACTAAAATCTTTGATTCGTAAAACTGATTTATACAGTTTCTTAAAGTGGAGTGTGAAAATGAGTAGTAGATTGACATGGATCGTCTTACTGACATGCATTATGATTACAACGGTTCACGCAGCCAACCCTGAACCGCAGATTATTCCTGCACCTGAACAGTGGCAGGGCGGCGAGGGCTCGTTTGATGCATCCAATGCAAAGGTAGCCATCGATTCCGATTTTAAGAAACAGCTCGAACCTGTTGCTGATATCCTCCGAGAGGATCTTGCATTTCTCACCGGCCGCAAAAAGAGCAAATTTAAACCGGGCTGGTTCTCCGGCAAGAACGGGCACATTCTTCTAACTCTTGATACTGCCGGTAATGAGATTTCAGAAGAAGGTTACATCCTTGTTATTGGCGACGGCGTCACGATCCGGGCTGCTACTGCCAAAGGCGTTTACTGGGGTACACGCACGCTTTGCCAGATGATCGCTCAGGGTAACGACCTGCCTAAAGGTACGATCACCGATTCGCCCGATTACCAGGTCCGATCGATCCTGCTCGACGTCGGTCGCAAGTTCATTCCGTACGACGAACTGCTTGACTGGGTCCGCACCATAAGCTACTTCAAAATGAATGAGATACACCTGCATCTCAACGATAATACCTGGCCTTACTATCCCGGTTTTCGTGTTGAGATGAAGACAATCCCCGAGCTCGCCTCCGACGATGGTTACTACACACAGGAGCAGATCCGCGAGCTGCAGGACTTTGCCGCTGTCCGCGGTGTGACGATCACCCCCGAAATAGACTCCCCGGGCCACAGCAGGGCATTTACGCGGATCCGTCCGGACCTGGCTCATCCGCGTCTTGGCGCGCCGTATCTCGATATCACCAAAGAAGGTACTTACGACCTCATGGAAAAGGTCTTCGATGAGATCGTACCGCTGTTCGACAGTCCGCACATCCATATCGGTACGGACGAATACAGTCTCGGCGCAATCCGTGATCCGGAAGAACGAAAGATGCTCGGCGAAAAATTTCGGCAATATATCAATCATTTTAACGATTACCTTACCGCCAAGGGCAAAACCGTCCGCATCTGGTCCGGCTACGAACACATGCCCGGTACCACCGAACCCGATAAATCCGTAGTTATAGATATGTGGGTCACAGCCGACGCAGCAAACAAAGCCAAGGCTGGCTACAAGGTCATCAATTCAACACATATCTGGACCTATATTGTGCCCGGCGCCCCGTATTACGGTGTGAGCAATTCTTTCCTTTACAATAACTGGGACCCGACAAAATTCTCCAACGATCCGGCAGGCCAGCTTGAAAAGGGCGATCCCGCACTGCTCGGCGGTAAGCTGCACGTCTGGAACGACTTCGGTCCGATGGGCTACACGACGAACGAAATTGCCCGCCTTTGCTATCCGACTATCGTAGTTATGGGTGAAAAGCTCTGGGGCACAAAGGGCAGTCCTGACTTCAACGCGTTCCGTGAAAAAGCCGCTTCGATCATGTCGCAAGGCCAAACGCAAGTTGAATTCATCCCCGGCAGCCATGCATCGCACAGCAAGACGAATCCCATCCTGCATGAAGTCCCGAACACCAGCTACCTTACCCGCCCAGCAGTCGATCAGGATGAACTCGTATGGAAGCTTGATCAGCCGATGCACTTCATTGAGAACACATCTAAAGAGCTGGATGTACCAGGTTCCGCGAGCAATCTCGAGTATCCGTGGACCGCGACATTCACCGTTACTCGCGAAAAGGATATTACCTGGCGATGGGAACGCAGGCCAAACGGCCACGAGATACTGCTAAGCAGCGACCTGGCAACTCTCTATCTGGACTACACTCACGAGGTCCGCGACAAAAAAGGTAATGTCACTGAAACAAAACGGGGCGTTGCTCTGGTCCGTGCAAGTCACGCACCAGCCCGCACACCGGATGGTACGGTTCAGCCCGATATTCTTATCTGGGACTACCAGTTGCCGCTAGGCGAAAAGGTCGAGCTTACTTTTGTCGCCAACCTGAAAAAGACAGAACTCTATGCTGACGGCAACCTCATTGGAAGTTTCAACACCCAGGCAGTACTGCCGCTAACACGTCTAGGTGACACCTATCCGAACGCTTTCCAGGGAACACTGCACAAAGCGGCCGTATACTCGACTGCTCCAGAAGAACATCTCGTCGGCCAGTGGACTCCGGAGCAGATGTCGCAGGACTGGAAGACGCTGCAATGGGATGTTTCCGGCGTTATTGACGGTACCGGAACCTACAGCATAGTTTTCCAATACACCGGCGGAGCACATCGCCTGGATTTGAACTGGGTAAGTCTGCTCGTCGACGGCAAGGAAATCGCCCGTGACGAACATCCCGGTCAGACAGGCGGCAGCAACAAGGACAATATCTATACCGTCACCATTGATGATTACGAACCGGCTGCCGAATACACCATCAAAGCAGAAGTACGGAGCGACGGCGGTACCGATTCCACAGGCGATATCACGATCAAAAGGAACATGCAGTAAGCTTGCTCATTCTCAATGCAAAAAAGCCGCTGACTTGTGAAAGGGTCAGCGGCTTTTGTTATTGTTCGTTCAAATCAGTGTCTACTTGATCCCCAGTGCATCCGCCATTGAATACCGGCCAGCCGGTTTGCCTGCCAGCCATTTCGCGGCTCGCACGGAACCTCTCGCGAAATTGTCTCGATTATGCGCACTGTGTGATATCGTGATCGTCTCTCCCAGCGAACTATAGATGACTGAATGCTCGCCGGTAATATCGCCGCCGCGGATTGCGTGCATGCCGATCGTTCCTTTCTCACGCACGGCCTCTTTGCCGTACCTGCCGTGTACCAGGCAGTCCGGGAAATCGCGTCCGGTTTCCTTTGCCACATTCTCCGCCAGCGTCATCGCCGACCCGCTCGGCGCATCCCTCTTGAACCGGTGATGCGCTTCTGTGATCTCGATGTCATACTCCTCGCCGAGCATATTCGCGACCTTGCCGACTACTGCAAACAGCGTATTCATGCCGACCGACATGTTGGTTTGCTGAATGATCGGTATCTTCGCCGAGACCTCGTCGACCTTCTTGAGCTGCTCGTCGGAAAGGCCCGTAGTCGCAAGTATCAGTGCAACATTGTTCTGCACGCAATAATCGATTACCTTGTCCGTCGCCTGCGGCAGTGAAAAATCGATAACAACATCTGCATCCGCAGGACCTTCAGTCGTAATAGGCACACCAAGCTCGCCGATGCCGGCTGTGAGCCCCGCATCCTTACCCAGCGTAGGATTTCCATCTGCTTCTGTTGCAGCGGCTATCTCGAATTCACCTGATTCCACAGCGGCATTCAGCACTCTCTTGCCCATGCGTCCTGCCGCACCTGTAACTACCAGTTTAGGTTTCATATCTGTACTTCCCTGTTCTCTATATGGTTAGCAAAAGTTCGATTGAGTGGTAATTATAACAGCAATGGCTCATTTTACAACCCGGCCTTTCAGTTTCGCTTGACAATCCACCTCTCTGCATATACTAAAGTGATAGCCTGAGAGGCTTTCAACCTATATTTTCTTTCGAAGGGGACTATAATGAACAAACGCGAAAAGAAATCTTTGGTCTGGTGTCTGATTGCAGTTTGCTTGCTCATGACTGTCGTTCCTCCAACAAACGCTGCCGAAAAGAATTACCTCAACGAAAGCGAAGCTGAGACGGATGCTCGCATGCAGTGGTGGCGAGACGCCCGTTTTGGTATGTTCATTCACTGGGGTATTTATGCCGTCCCCGGAGGTATCCACAAGGGCCGATCGCTTTCCGGCGGGGCGGAATGGATCATGGCCAGCCTTCAGATCCCAAAAGACGAATACGAAAAATTTGCGGACCAGTTTAACCCTACAGATTTCGATGCGGATGAATGGGTCCGGATAGCAAAAGACGCGGGCATGAAATACATCGTGATAACTTCAAAACACCACGATGGATTCTGTTTGTGGGACTCTGACGTGACCGAGTATGACGTAATTGATGCCACCCCGTACGATCGTGATATCCTCCAGGAACTCGAAGACGCCTGCAACGAACACGGTGTCAAACTCTGCTTCTACTATTCGATCATGGACTGGCACCATCCCGATGCATCCGGCGACAGCTTCCCAAAATACCGTGACGAATACATGAAGCCCCAGCTAAAGGAGCTCGTCGAACGCTATGATCCCGCAGTCCTCTGGTTTGACGGCGAATGGATCAAAGAATGGACCGAGCCGCAGGGCAAGGAGCTTTACAACTATATCCGCTCGCTCAAGCCCGATATTATTATAAACAACCGTGTCGGCAAAGGTCGTCAGGGAATGCAGGGCATGAACAAAGGAGAAGGCTACGCGGGCGATTTCGGCACCCCCGAACAGCAGATCCCCGCAACTGGGCTCGAAGGTGTAGACTGGGAATCCTGCCTGACAATGTTCCATCACTGGGGCTACCACAAGAATTATCAGAAATGGCTCCGTAGCGGAGATTCTTTCATCCGGGACCTGATCGACACCACCAGCAAGGGCGGCAACTGTCTTCTCAATGTAGGCCCCACTCCCGAAGGCACTTTCCCGCCGCCATGCGTACAGCGTCTGGACCAGATAGGCGATTGGATCGAAACCTACGGCGAAAGCATCTACGGCAGCACTGCGAGCCCGTTCACGAAGACACCGTGGGGGCGTTGTACTGCCAAGCCCGGCAAACTCTACCTCCACGTATACGACTGGCCTGCAGATAATAAGCTTGTCGTTCCGGGTCTCAAGAACAAAGTCGCTTCCGCATACATCCTTGGCGGCATGGAAGGCAACAAGCTAAGTACAACCCGCAAAGGCGACGATGTCGTCATTGATGTGCCGCCCAAGATGGACAGCGTCGCAACCGTTGTTGTGCTCGAGATCGAGGGCGAACCCGAGGTTCTGCCCTGGATGGCCAGACCTGATGACGCAGGCACAGTTACTCTCAAGGCCGAAGACGCCGACATAAAAGGAGCAAATGTACGTCTTGAGCAGAAGGGCGAGAATGCCAACATCGGCTACTGGACAGGTGAAAATGACACTGTTTCATGGAAATTCAAAGTCGATAAAGCCGAAACCTACAAGGTTCAGCTTAGTATATCCTGCGAAGCCGGCTACGAAGGCGGCACGTATCAGGTAGCCCTTGACGGCAAGCAGCTCACCGGAGATGTCAGCAAAACCGAAGGCTGGACTGATTATGAAACAGTCTCACCAGGTCAGGTCGAACTGGAGCCCGGCCAGTATAATTTAGATGTAAAACCTCAAAAGTTCGGCAGCGGCAATGCTCTAATGAATCTGGAATGGGTCAAATTGGTGCCTACTGACTAGCTGTCCCATTTTAATTGACTCAAAGGCCGGTCAGTGCATAATGACCGGCCTTTTTCATTGTTAATCATACTGAATTATTCATATGTGCTAAAAGATTCAATCTGGACAGTTTGCGCATACGCGTTAATCTGAATAAGGATAAGACATTCGTAAGAGCCGAATTATAGTTCAGTTCTGGGGGTTGCTTTGAGAAAGATCGAAGTATTGGGATTGGAAACAATAGGGGACATTGAACAAGGTGATGATCTTGCCGAAATCGTCTCAGATGCGGCCGAGCAGGAAGTCGCAGGTCTGAGAGAAAAAGATGTTGTGGTATTGACCAGCAAGATCGTGACCAAAGCGTGTGGTCTTGTATTTAAGATGGAAAACATCGAGCCGCGTCCCCAAGCGGTCAGGCTGGCTGAAAAAATAGGCAAAGATGCCCGCTTGATTGAACTGATGTGGCAGCGCGGACTCAAAATTGTAGCTCTCATACCAGTTGACGGTGCTCTAAAGAAAATATTGCAGTCAAGCGGCAAAAACGATGAAAAGGTCCAGGAAGTTTGCGACCGCGAGAAGGTCATCTGCGTCACCAAGGATTGTAAAAGCTGGCGTTTTTACACACATGACGGCGGATTGGACCGGTCTAACTTCCCGCCAGGTCTGATAGGAGTTTTGCCCGAAGATCCCGACGCTGAGGCCCGAAAGATCGGCGAAAGACTGCGGGACATTACCGGCAAGAATGTCGCAGTGATAATTGCCGATACCGAAATCGTACCGATCGGAACATTTGAAGCCGCTGTAGGATCCTGGGGAATCAGGCCGAGAACAAAGGACCTCGGAGCTATAGACCGGTACGGGCGTCCAAAGTTCGGCGGTCTTGATCTTACAGTACACCAGGTATCTGGAGCATGTGGATTGCTTTTCGGACAAAGCGACGCCTGGGTCCCCGCAGCAATAATGAGGGGTGTAGATTACGAATTTGTGGAGGACGAAAACGTTGGCGACACGCTCTGGCTGGGTGAAATGAGTGATGCCGAAGTTACTCACATGTTCAGCCTTATATTTGAAAAATCTGCTGCGGTGACCGGAACCAAGGCGAAAATGGCACTAAAAGTGCTAAGCAAGCTCATTCGGTAGCTAATGAGCTATATCTGAGCGTGCCGGATTGTCGCCGTTACTTGTGAATTGTGGTCAAAATACACCCTCTCTTATTGTTAGTAAAACGTTAATGTTTGTGCATGAATTTTATGCGAATAGCCTTATAATGCTCACATACATGTTCAGAGCAGTTAAGCGGCGTTAATCTGTCGCTGATGGCTATTTTTCTGTTATTTTGCAGGGATTTATATGCGTAATATTCAGTTTGCGGGGAAGTGGAGGGAGTTCTTTTCCCAGCAGGGCGTAGTTGAGTATGAGGATTTCTTTGAGTTTGACCAGGAGCAGGTTGTCAACCAGAACACAAAGCGCATGGTGGCTTATTTTACCTTGGGACGAGGTGAAAACCGCCGGGAATTTTTCATCAAACGCTTCAAAAAGCCTCATTTCAAAGATACATGGTTTGCCTTCAGAAATTTTCGCACCATATGTTCGCAGGGAAGGCTCGAATGGCTGAGCGCAAGAACTTTGCTGGACAATGGTATCGGAACCTATATTCCTGTGTGTTACGGTTCGGATATGAAAGGTCCATTTGAAGAATCATCCTTCTTCATCACCGAAAAGCTCGCTGGCCAGTGCCTTGCCGATATCTGCAATCAAAGGTGGGAACAGCTCCAGCAAAACGAAAAAGAAATGCTGATCACACATATAGGGCGGCTGGCAAGGCGGATACATGATGCCGGCATCAGCATGCCCGACCTTTACGTTTGGCACATATTCGTTGACACTGACTCTGCAGGTAATCAGAAACTGTCTGTCATAGACCTGCATCGAATGAAGGTTGGCGCAAAGCTCAACAGGCAGCTTGAATTTGCAAGAAATCTGGGGGCATTCGATTTCAGCATGCGAAGCGAATATTTTGACGATCATTTGCGGGAGATATTCTTCCAAAGCTATGTTGGGGATGGTATTGAATGGGATCAGCAGCAATTCAGGACTAAGATAAATGCTAGATCAGCAGTACTAGCGAGTCGCAGAAGACGAGTTAAATATTGAGGACCGCATCTTGAGCATGAAAATGAACAAATGTACAGCTTGACAGTATAGTTTGTGTAGGATATACTACGTTTTGCTCTTTAAAAATCGGGGGCGACTGGTATCGACCGGATAGGTAGATGGCCAGGTTGCATGTCCAGGACGCCAGTTGGCCTGGTTAATCATCTGGCACCTTAATTTAATTGGCAACTCACAGTTGCGTATGGCTGCCTAAAATGGCAACCCGTTCTTGCTGACCTCGCCCGCGGGTTTGTAAAGAACGTCAATTAGCGGGATAGTCTCTGCGGTTGTCCGCGACGCAAAGGCGAAACTAATTGCGGAATAGCGAGTGCGGCAGCCTGTCGTTTGGCGGTTGCATGAGCGAATCTCAAACAAACGACTAAGCATGTAGAAGCCTGACCTGAAATATCACGGGACGGGGGTTCGAATCCCCCCGCCTCCAATTGTTTTCCCGATTGATCACATACATGGCACCTGAAAATCACAAACCGCCCGATTCTGCTGTTTCACTCCATTTTCGCGACTTGGTTCGTAACAAGTTTAGCTGCCTGAGATTGAAGGGTACAAAACTTTGGGATCAGATCGTCGAGTTTTCACGTTGGGTCGAGTTTGATGCTGGAGCATTGGCACGAAGTAAAAATCAGGACAAAATATGGATAGCCCTGGCTGACGACGCTTCGGTTGAAAGATTATGGATCGATGGGCCTCAAAACAGTGAGCAGTTGCAGCGATATAAATATCTCTGGCAGTTTCTTTTATCGCTGGGAATCCGCAATCTGAGGCTTGATCCCCGCCTGGAAATGAACCAGGTTCAGGATGTTTTCGTTTTCTTGAAGTCAAATCAGAGGGCTCTCACCGACCGCAACAAACACCAGAATAATCCTACGTCGGTCGCTTTTCTCGAAGGCAACCCCATCCATCATGCTTGTGCAGATATTACACTACAAAAAAATGATCTTTTAGTAGAGTACAGCTACTGTACTCTAAAATACAGCCACCTTGTGCACTGGCTGGAAAAACGAAATAATAAGTTCCGCGATCATCGAAGCCTTTTTCAGATGGCTCCTCGATATGGTCTGATCGCGGTCGCGCTGGTTCTGGTGCCATCCATATTGATTTCTGCTCTGCACAGCGAATGGCTCATCTTCTGGCTCTTGACTGCGGCAGCCGTGGAGCTTTACGGGATCATATTCATATTCTTAATGGTTGTTGGAAGTGTTGAGTATGACAACGAGGAAAAGGCCTGGCAGCTTACCAGAGCCTATGAAAAGCTCAAATTTTACGCATCGCGCATTCAGGCTGACATTAAACGCGCCAGCAATGTACAAAAGTGTTTTCTGCCTGATTCAGATAAAATTTCAGCTCCAGGTTCGGTGAAGTGGCGAAGCAGCTACAAACCTGCTGAAGAAGTTGGCGGCGATTACTTCGACCTTCAGCCAATTGACGACGATAGAGTTATGATTCTCTTTGCCGACGTTTGCGGGCACGGCATGGCTGCCGCGCTGATCACGGCCGTTCTCAAAACAACTTTCGAAGCTTGGGCCGAAAACCCTACCAGCCTGGAGGGCCTTGCAGCCAGGCTTAATCGCAGCATAAGCCGGACAACACCCCTTGGAGATTTTGCGGCGGTATTTATGGCGATACTGGATTGCAGGACAGGTTGTTTTGAGTACATTAATTGCGGACACAATCCGGTACCCTGGATAATTAGCGGCGGCGACGGTTCTCTTCGTCAGCTTGACGGTGAATCTTCCATGATACTGGGCATACAGGATAACCTGGACGTGTCTAAAACATCGACCAATCTAGCCGACGGAGATCGTTTCCTTATCGTCTCAGATGGAATTATTGAGAACCAGGATGCCGAAGGCAATTTCTACAGCAAGGAAAGGCTCGAGAATTTGCTCACAAACAATAAATTCGCAATCCTCTCCGAATTGACAGATAAGATAACAGCAGACGCCGAATTATTTGCAAAAGACACACATCTCAAAGATGACCAGACTGTCCTTGCGTTTTTCTACAAACAGCCCTGATGCAGTACTCTATTTCGCCAGTTTTTCCAAAAGAAAAGCCATCGATTCGCCAATATCAGCCATATTCGCTATGCCTTCTTCGTCATTCTCGACCTCACCGACCTCCCGGCCGTAACACATGTTCCAGTAAGTCGACCCGACGATGAACATGCCGCTGATCTGGAAAAAGTGGTTCATGCTGTCAAATGCATGTATCGAACCACCCCTACGTACTGCTGCAACCGCAACGCCGACCTTCCGCTGAAGCTGTCCGCCGTTGTTTTTCGAAACATACCCCGCACGATCGATCAATGCCTTCATCTCGGCCGTCACATCTGCAAAGTAAGTAGGGCTTCCTAGCACTATACCATCTGCTTCGCGCATCTTGGCCAGTATGTCGTTCAAGGCATCGTTCGTGATCACACACGTCCCATTCTGCATTTCCCGGCACTTGCCGCATGCAGTGCATCCGCGCATAGGCTTGCCGCCTATCTGTACCAGCTCAGTATCAATGCCGGCCTTTTCCAAAGGTTCAAAAACCTTGCGCATCATTATTTCTGTATTTCCGCCTTTTCGCGGGCTCCCGTTGATTCCCAGTACTTTCATGTCTTACCTCGTCTTAAGGACCATTTGCTGTCCTTGATTCTTTCGTAATGAGCCTGACTTGTCAATGGAAAAGACTTATTCTTGAGTGTTCTACTTCCCCGCCGTAGGGCATTGTCTTATCCGAATATCAAAATCAGGCCTGATGGTTAAGTGGTGATGTCATGTTATCATAGTGGGTAAAAATGCGGTTTTTTAATTTGCAAAAAGGGGGTAACCATGTCTATCCGCGGGGTCTGTATTGTGTTGTGTGCTGTTTGTATGACTGGTGTTTGTCTGGCTGAAAATGGCAGCGATTTAGAGAACGGTGTATTTGAACTGAGCGTCGATGAACGTGTTGCGCTGCAGGAGGACCGCCTTGTTGATATTGAGCGACTCGCTAAATCCAGGCGAGAGTCTCTACGAGTGAAATATGACCGTGCAGCGGCATCGGCCCGCCGCGAGCTTGGTGTTTTTCTTGAACGATTTGAAGATCGGCTGGAAGGGCTCTCGATGAACGATCGTGATCTGCTCGGCCTGATGGTGCGCAATGTCGCTGACGTGTCTGACGTTGACAGGGCAATGCGTGCTGACAGGTATTTCGCCTCAGCCACCGGCCTGCTGGACGAACGGCTCACAGCGGGACATCTGCTGGTGCCGGTGATAGAGAAATATGTCAGCGGTGACGATGTCGTTGACCCGTTCGCTGTTAAGCTGGTGGCCAGGGTTGCTGACAAGATCGAGCAGGCAAATCAGCTTGAGGGAAAGATGGTTGAAGCTGTCAGCAGGGTGGACGCCTGGGAAAAGCGAATGAAGGAGCAGGTCCAAGGTATTATACGCCAGATCGAGGCCGAACCCGGAGAACAAAGACCGAGCGTTATCAATGCTATCGCCTACAATGAATACGGTGAATGCGTGATGATGATCGGCGACGAGCTGGTTCGAGAAGGTGACGAGCTCCGCGGAGTAACCGTAAAAAGCATCAGTACAAACAAAGCGGAGTTCGAAAAAAACGGCCGGAGCTGGACACAGGAAGTAGGAGAGGCAGCGAATGAGCAATGGTGACGGCATTCATCGCTGTTTCTAAAACTCGACTATCACTGTACGGAGCTACTGTCCATTTGCAACTGACAACGCAATAGCCCACAGCTTTTTAGGGGATTTGCTTGGTGGAAATGGGTGAGGTGCTTATTGCGGGTGGTGCGGCTTGCCTTTAGGTTAAATCGATAGGTTGGGGGAAGTGTTGTTTTTTTGGAGATCAATATGCAAACGACGGACTACAGATATAGGCTGGGCTGGTTGGACTCGCGTTTTTGGGCAGTGGTTCTGGTTACAGTTTACATGCTGGTCGCGGCGGGTCCGGCGGTACTGTCGGTTTTCTTTCAGCCCGGCGGAGATGAGCCCGTGCTTGTAGAAATTGGATTCGCGGCGGCTCTTACAGGTTTTTCACTGATCTGCCTCCAGGTTCTGCTTGCGGGACGGTTTCACGGCGTTGACAGACCTTTCGGGTTGGATTGCGTAATGAATTTTCACAAGGCGATGGGAGCTTTTGCGGCGTGTTTGCTTCTGGCGCATCCGGTTTTGCTTGCACTGGGTTTTCAGAGCTGGGGACTATTTGGACTGGATACCGGCTGGCAGGTTAATCTGGGCAAGGCGGCACTGGCGATTGCAATTGTGGGAGTCCCATTCTCGCTGACGTTTCTGAAGTTGGGCGTAGATTATAACATCTGGCGTGTCATCCACAAAGGCATGATACTGATCGTGCTGCTTGGGTTCCTGCATGGCCTTTTCATAGGCCCTGACCTGCGGATCCCTGCGGTTCGCTGGTACTGGATCGGTCTGTTTAGCGTCACCGCAGCAGTTTACCTTTACAGAAACATCTACGTACCCCGTTGGGGCAGACGGCGGTTCGACATCACTGAAGTCAAACAGACCACGCATGACACCTGGACGTTGACGTTCAAGCCCAAAGATGACGGAACGATCTGGCGCAATCCCGGGCAGTTCATGTTCGTCAAATTCAAACGTCCCGGACGCAAATCGGAACAGCACCCGTTTACAATAGCGGCAGGCCCTGAAGATGACGACCTGCTGCAGGCCACGATAAAAGAATCCGGCAATTTCACCAACACCATAGGACAGACAAAGGCGGGCGATCAGGCAAACATCGAGGCGCCTTACGGACGCTTCAGCATTGCATACCACGATGTCAAAGAGATCCTCTTCATTGCCGGCGGTATAGGCATCACGCCCATAATGAGCATGATCCGTCATCTGCGGGACAGCGGTGATCAGCGGCCGGTCAAGCTGATCTGGGGAGTCAAAACCGAACAAGACATCGTTTTTCGCGATGAGCTCGAAAGCTTGGGAGCAAATTTTGAAGTTACGTATGTGTTGAGCCGGCCGGGTGAAGACTGGAACGGTGAGAGCGGCTACGTGACTGCCGAGGTCATCGACAAATATTCTAAGGACATGCTGAGAAGCGCAGATGTATTTCTGTGCGGGCCGCCGGTAATGATGGATAAGGTGATAGCTGCCCTGAGAAAGCTCCGAGTGGATGACAAACGAATACACTATGAACGGTTCACAATATAGTATCTTTGTGAAGAAATTCTTACCGCCGCTTCATGCATCGCGGTAGAAAGGCATTAGATATGCGACAGGAGAATGTTGGCAAACTGGCATGGTCAGTTGTTGGATTCATACTGATGGTCATCGTGCTGTTTGCGGTTGTTCGCTACAGTGGTCAGGATGTAGTTGACCAGGGAGAGCATGCCGGGCATGAGCATGGCAGCGAAGCTGAGCAGGCAGGGCCTCAGGGTAGGGGCAGCGTAGCCGTAAACGGAGCCGCGGAAAATGGGAGTATGGAGCTATCAGGCACGGTTCAGGACGGCGTCCGGGTTGTTGAGGTCACAGCAAAGCAGTTTAGATTTGAACCGGGCCGCATCGTAGTGAAGAAGGGCGAGAACGTAAAGCTGAAGATTACAAGTGTTGATGTGACGCACGGCTTCGCACTGAATGAGTTCGGGATTGACGTAAAGCTCGAACCTGAGAAGCCGGTAGAAGTGACCCTTACAGCGAAAGAAGCTGGAACATACCCGTTTCAGTGTTCGGTCTATTGCGGCAGGGGGCACATGCAGATGGATGGAGAGCTTGTCGTGATCGAGTGAAGAAGCAATGTTTTGTAAGTGAGATACAATGGTTAGATTTTTAGCTGACTAGAGCAGAAAGGATTTCAGCATGACAGCGGAAAGCATGAAAGCTTTTGTAATGAAGAAAATAGGAAGCGTCGGCGTTGTTGACAAGGACATACCCGAGCCGGGGCCTAACGATGCGCTGATAAAGACGACTGCGGCGCTTGTATGCACTTCGGATGTTCATACGGTCAGCGGCGCGATCGGTGAAAAGACCAACCGAACGCTCGGCCATGAAGCAGTTGGCGTGATCGAGAAGCTGGGTGATGCCGTTGAAGGCTTCAGTCAAGGTCAGCGGGTCGCTGTAAATGCGATCACGCCCGACTACCGATGTGATAATTGTTTGCGCGGATACACGTCACAGTGTACGACAATGCTGGGCGGCTGGAAATTTGCGAACATGAAAGATGGAAACATGGCTGAGTATTTCCTCGTGAATGATGCACAGGCCAACCTGGCGCTGATACCGGACGAACTGACTGATGAACAGGCAGCTTACTGCTGTGATATGCTCTCTACCGGCTTCATGGGCGCCGAGCACGCAAACATACCGATAGGCGGAACGGTTGCCGTATTCGCCCAGGGTCCGGTTGGACTGATGGCAACAGCGGGCGCCCGGCTGCAGGGGGCAGGATATGTTATCGCAGTAGAATCGATCCCTGAACGGCAGGAACTTGCCAAAAAGTACGGTGCCGATGTCGTAGTAGACTACACAAGAGAGGATCCGGTTGAAAAGATCATGGAACTGACAGACGGGGCTGGAGTAGATTCGGCGATAGAGGCTCTTGGTGCGCAGGTAAGCTTCGAAGGGTGCGTTAAAGTGACCCGACCAGGCGGTACGATCAGCAACATCGGCTATCACGGCGAGGGCGATTATATTGAGTTGCCCCGTATGGCCTGGGGTGTCGGAATGAGCGACAAAACCATACGGACCGGGCTATGCCCCGGCGGTAAGGAGCGCATGGCTCGATTGATGCGTCTTATCCAGAACGGCAGGGTCGATCCAACCCTTATGACAACCCACCGATTCGGTTTTGATGAAATTGAAAAAGCATTCGAAATGATGAAAACAAAAGAGGATGGCATTATAAAACCATTGATAACGTTCTGAGTATGCGTGATCAATCAGGGCAGTTAGGCTGAATATAGGTAGTGCCTTTGAAGCTGTCGTCAGGGTTTAGGAATGATAAGTCTTATATTGGCGGTCTTGTCTTTGATGCTCAGTACCCGCATTTTGAAAGGGGCCTCAGGATTTTTGAAGATATCACCAGGCCCATAGAGAGTCTTGTTAAGGTAGTCCGGCCTTGGCTTGCGTTTTGTTTTGTCCTGGGGTATTTCGCGGAAGTAGGACTGCAGAACCGGATTCTTGTCGGGTTCGAGGCGGTAGACGAGCACGCCCGTTGCTTCGGGGAGTAGGATGTGTTTGTCAGGGCCGCCATTATTCTTTTCGCGTTCGAGAACAGGCTGATTGAGTTCGATGATCCAGGGCGAGCGAAGCTGTTCAGGTTTTGCTGGATTATCGGGGATCACCATCATAAACACGCCCTCACCCTTTGACAGGGCCGTGAGTGTCATTGTCTGCGGTTTCGACCCGGTCGATACGACGTACCGTTTGCGGCTTTTATCGAGCCAGTCAAGGCAATGAAGGTGCCATCCGCAAAAGCCGGCCGCGTCATATGCACCGCCCATCATGTCCCATGAGTTGAAACCTCGTGTGCCGTTATAGAGGTCCGGTAGCCCCAGGAAGTGTCCTATCTCATGTATGACAACGCCTTCATTTCGCAGATAAGCGTAACGATCTGAATCATCGAGATAAATGCCGCCGCCGAGATGCAGAAACCTGGCATTAGGGGCATTGACCTTGAGGGCATGTATAGCACCGCCGCCCATAAATACTTTGCTGGAGTTTGGAGGATTAATGATTATCGGCAGTCGTGTGTCGGTGTGCTCATAACCTGCGGCCAGCAGTGTGTCCGTAACATCTGCGATCCATTCCGGCCAGTTCCAGCTTTTTGGTTTGCCCGGTAGCGGCTTCAGGTAGTATTCCTGTGTTTTGGGCAGTCGCAGCCAGTCAGGATGTACGACATAGCGAAACCGTATCTTACCGTGCGAATAATAATCGAACCAGCTCTGTATGCCGTTCTCGCCAGTGCCGAAGATGTAGTTGCGGGTTGTATTTTCGAAGTACTGGCGTGTTGCCAGATTGGGATCGCCCGGTGCATCCGAGGTGTCGCAGAAGAATATGTGGGCTTCCACGGTGCGTCCGTTCGGACACTTCATCGTCGCAGCTGGAGTACTCTGGACCCGCTGGCTGGTTACAACCGGCGGTATGGTCTCTCTGACAATCAGTTGTTCGCCCCGGATCGGACCGGCCGAGATCAGAAGTAGATTGAATACAAATAATATTATACTGCTCGCCTGATACAATGTGAGTTCCTTTCCGCTACGCGTCTAAATAGGATGAATATTTTAGCAGAAGTGATTGTTACGGGCAAAGCAAATTCGCATTCGGCTCAAAGCCGGGACTTGTGATTCCAGCCTGATATGGTAGGATATTGGCGACTGGGCTGAATAACAGAGTTCTGTTTTGCTTCTGGAGTGGTTCTTATATGACAGCTTTGAGGAAAAAGAAGAAAATGCATATTCTGCTGACTAATGATGATGGGATATTTTCCCCTGGTTTGTTTGCGATATACAAGCGTTTGTGTGAAATTGCTGAAGTAACAGTCGTTGCACCTGCCGAGGTGATGAGCGGAGCAAGTCACAGCATCAGTCTGATCCCCCTGACATGTGACAAGGTCGAGCTCACCGGCAAGTTCAGCGGATACAGCATCGAAGGCTCGCCTGCCGATTGCGTGAAACTGGGTATGACCGAGATCATCAAAGATAAGGTGGACCTCGTTGTTTCAGGGATCAATTACGGTGCGAACGTGGGTATACACGTGCATTACAGCGGTACGGTCGCTGCTGCTATGGAAGGGGCCTTCTTCGGTGCCCCGGCAATCGCACTCAGTGCCGCATATGAGGAAGATATGGATATGGACAAAATATCCGAATACTGTGCCTCTGTTGTCAAAAAGCTCCTGCCTTTACGCCCGGGCGATGTTATGAACGTAAACATACCAAGGCTCTCGAAGGGGCAGCCGAAGGGGCTGGTTGTCGTCCCTCATTCTACGAGCGGATATGAAGAAACCTATGCAGCAGAACAAGATTCCAGGGGCCGAGTAAAATACCGCATAACCGGCGGACCTGCAAGGAAAGAGGATCTTGTGACGGATGTAACTTCGTTGAGCAAGGGATACATTACAGTAACGGCACTGCATTTCAACATGACCGACGAGGTGCGAAATGCTGATCTGAAAGAGATTGAGACACACAAGGAGATTGAATGATGCTGAATCCAGTGGAGACACCTTGGCTGGCAGTTGGTATCGCGTTTGCGGTTTGGGTGATCATTGTCTCACGATCCGTTTTCGGTGGCATGGAAAAGCGGTGGTGGCATTATGTTGTTGTCCTCGCGATCGTCGCTGCAGGCATCGGTGTGGATTATCTGCTGGACAGTGATATGGAGGCCATAAACAAGCAGTTAGAGGCTGGTCGGACCGCTGTGATCGAGAGCAGGCCGGGTGACATTGCGGACCTGCTGGCGAGAGACTATTCAGATGCGGTGCATGGTTCCAAAGCCGAGTTTATGGCCCGGTGCCGGAGTGTCCTGGATCGGCGGGCGGTGGAAGATATCGACTTTGGCAAAAAGGTGATCGAACTGGATGGCAGGCATGCGACGGTCGAGCTCGGGGTATTCGGCAAGCCGGCCAAAGGGACAGGTTATGCGGATATTGCGCCAGTGTTCCGTGTAGAGATGGAACTGGAACTGGCAAAGAATGGCGGCGAATGGCTCATCGAGAGGGCGGAATTGGTGAAGGTAAACGGCCAGAGTGTTAGCTGGACGCGATTAAGATAGAAGCTGTCCCGCAAAAGCGAAACAGCTTCTTGTGTTGGCTATATGATTGTCCGGAAGATCCGTAATCCTGCCATGGCAGTATGGCGATCTGCCTTAGCGCAAATCCCTCTTATTTGAGCACGGCCTTTTTGTGTTCGACGAGGCGCTCTATCTTTTCCAGCAGTTCACTCAGGTCGAACGGTTTTACTATATAGTCCTCGATGCCGCACGCATTGGCCCGGGCAATATCCTGCGTCTGGCTGCGGGCGGTGAGCATGATTACAGAAATGTCCTCGCAGTCAGGCTGTTTGCGAAGGGCTTCGAGCATCTCATGCCCGTCCATTATGGGCATGATGACGTCAAGAAGTATAATGTCAGGCTTTTCCGCTGTCGCTGTGTCCAGACCTTCCTTGCCGTTTTCGGCTGTCAGTACAGCGTACTCATTCATTTCCAGTCGGTCCTTCAGCGTCTGGACGATATTCGGCTCGTCGTCAACGATAAGGATTTTTGTCTTTTTAGCTTTCTTGTTTCCAAACAGGAACTCAAACATACTAAATCTCCCGTGTTAAATATTGAAACTATCGCCATATTTATTCTTTAAGGTTTTCCCTAACGGCTTCTTCGAGCTTATCGATCCTTGTTGCATTGCCAGGGTAACGACCTACACCCACCATCGGCATATGAGGGAGGGCACCAAAGCTATTATTCATCTGTTCGTGCAGAATTTTTCTGATTTTATCATGCTTTTTACGTGCTGCAGACCTCTTGTCACAGAAGAGGATCAAAACTTCACCTTTGCTTGTTTCAAGGATGTGATCTTCTTCCGACAATACTGCATCAACAGCACCAGGCAGATCGATCATCCTCTCTGTGATTTGTTCATTGGCTTCATCAGGCGCTGTAACGAGCATGAGCGTCGCCGTTTCACCTGTATGGGTTACCTGTTCCTCAAGTTGTGAAAGCCGTTTTTTAAGCAGTTGGGCGGGATCGGTCCTGGGCATGGTTAAGAAAAAAGTGGATCCCTGCTTTTCGGTGCTCTCAAGAGAAATAGCTCCGCCGTGCGCTTCGACAATGCCTTTACTGAGAGGCAGACCCAGTCCAGCACCCTTGTAACCAGCACCTGCCTGACGCCCGATCTGATAGAACTTTTCAAATATGCGAGGCTGCAGAGATTTAGGTATGCCGATTCCTGTGTCTTTAATTGCGATCGTAAGATTATCGGTCGTTTCAGATACTTCCACTGTGACCCTGCCCTCAGCCGGAGTGAACTTTATCGCGTTGTCCAGTATATTGCTCAACGACTGCGGCAGACGCTGAGGGTCCGCGTAGATGCTCGAACAGGGCGGGCAAGTTGTGAATTCAAGGTTAATGTTTTTTTCGTCTGCCAGGTGACGCATACGTTCCGTGGTTTGCCGGATAAGACTGGCAAGGCGAACTGGTTCTCGATTGAGGGGCATTACGCCTGTTTCAAGTTTGGAAACATCCAGCAGGTCACTTACGAGATTGGAAAAGCGATGACAGTCACTGCGAACCTTTTCAAGATATGTCCGTGTTTTAGGATTCACCTTGCCGGTGACGCCCGCAAGTATGTTCGACACTGCGTTTCGGATGCACGTGACCGGAGTGCGAAGCTCGTGGCTTATCGCAGCGATAAAATCGCTCTTGGCCTTTTTACCGGCGATCTTTTCAGTGCGATCCTCAATGATGAAAACAGATTTCTTCTGTGAGGAATCGATCGTGTGATGCTGAATATTGAGATATTTCCCGGAAGGGCGTTTGAGCTCTATCTGCTCTGTCTGTTCAGTTTCGAGCATCTCCGTAAGGCCCAGCTCGCTTATTATCTTCGTTATCTCTGCGAGCTCAATTCCCTCTGAATCAGTCAATATCAAAGCCGCTTTTTTATTAACATATGTTGGTTTGCCCGCTTCCAGGATAATGACTCCGTCCGAAACATAGTCGAAAATGGTAGTCTCTACCGTGTCGTTCGATGACAAAGCGGGGTCGTTGAATTTAGGATCAAGTCTTTGACGCAGTGAATCGAGTTTTGCTGAGGTGGTGTCCAGTTTTTCCAGAAGCTGGTCGAGTGTCTGATCTGCCTGTCTGCAATTTGGCAGGTCCTGCAGACACTGGAGCATTTCCAACTGAGACGTTTCAAAATCCTCAAGCTGTCCGATCAGTTCACCCACAGCGGTTGAAGACTGATCCGGAACTGATTTGTTCGTGCTATTGTCTAAACTGTCCATCATTGTCCCTCTTGCGAATTCTCATAGCATTCTTTACTCGCTACATATCGGCTGGTTTAGCTGCTTGTTTTAGCCTAAAGTCTGAGTTGTTTGGCATGTAAACGTGACCTGCCCCCGAATTATGTACCAGCTACTGTTAGAGAGTTGTCCTTCTCATCTGTCGTATATTGCTGTAGCTGAGCCGTAGGCGAAGCGGAAGCAATGCACGTGGCGGCGAACTCGGCCGGGGTCGCGTAGTCCAGCCCGCTGTGCGGCCGATGGTTATTATATTCCATCCGCCACTGTTCGACAATCACTTTCGCTTCCTTAACCGAATAAAACAGCTCACGATTGAGCACCTCATCTCTGAACTTGCCGTTGAACGATTCGATGAAGCCATTTTCCCACGGCTGACCCTTCTCGATATAAAGCGTTTCGACGTTCTTTTTGCCGAGCTTCTTCTTGATCGCACTAGCCACAAATTCCGGCCCGTTGTCGCTACGTATAAACCCAGGCACGCCTCGGACCGCAAACAGGTATTCCAGCGTTTCAACCACATCGCCCGACTTGATCGACCTGCCTACTTCTATCGTAAGCGACTCACGCGTGAACTCATCGAGCACCGTGAGAAACTTCAGACTGCGACCGTCCTCGCTCTGGTCGCTGACGAAATCATACGTCCAGACATGGTCCTTGTAGTCGGCTTTTTGCACGCTGCAGCTGTTGTCGCTGTTGCCTTTCGTTTTTCGTCCTTTGCGTCTGTGAGGCACCTGTAATGCTTCCTTTCGCCATATTCGTTGAACTCGTTTATGATTTACACGCCAGCCATGCTGACGAAGCTTGGCCGTTATAAACCTGTAGCCGTAGCTTTGGTGTTCCTTTGCCAGCTCGATTATCTTGCTGGTCAGTGCCGTGTTCGTTGGCTGCTGCTGAGGTTTATACCGCTGGCTGGCTCGCGGCTGACCTATCACCTTGCATGCCCGACGCTCGGATACGGCCAGACTCTTTTGAACATGCCTGGCCGCTTTGCGTCTCCGGGCCGGGCTCAGTAATTTCCCGAAAGCGCCTCTTTGAGTATGGCGTTGTCCAGTGCCTGGTCGGCAACGAGCTTTTTGAGCTGGGCGTTCTCTTTTTGCAGGGCCTTGAGCTGCTTGACCTGGTCGAGCTTCATGCGGCCGTATTGCTTGCGCCAGTTGTAGTAGGTCGCCTCGCTGATGCCCAGCTCACGGCAGGCCTGCTGGACCGTACCGCCGGAGCCGATTACAGCATCCGCCTGGCGGAGCATCTTGACAATCTGTTCGGGACTGTGATTCTTGCGTTTCATAAGAGCATCCTTTCCATAAAAACTAACAAATTATAACGGATACTCTCTAATCAGCAACGGTACAGTTTTTCGGGGTCAAGCCAAACGCTTTTGAGCTAGATAATTAGCGTGAAAGGAGCTGTTCTGGAGTGTATCTGAGCTTTGGGTCAAACAGTGTTATAGGACCTGGCTGTGTCTTATTTCAGGGCATCTCGAATGCGTTTCTTCTGATCTTCATGGTTTTTTGTGTACTCTGCGTAGTCTGCAGGCTCGATCTCTTCCCCGAAACCGGTCGCATAGACATGGGTGATCTCTGCCCCAAGAAAAAAGATGAGCGAGGAATAGTAAACCCAAAGCAGAAGTACGAACAGAGAGCCTGCTGCTCCATACGCTGACCCTGCAGTGGTATGTGAAAAATAGTAGAGCAGGGCGTACCGGCCTATAGCAAATAATGCTGCAGTTGAAAACGCCGCTACTGAAACATTCTTCCAACTGATCTTGACATCCGGCAGAAACTTGAAGATCAGCGCAAAAAGTAAAACAAAAACCAGAAGTGTCGCAGCGAAGTCAACTATTTCAGTCAAACCCGTCAATATTATGGTCAGGACAGTACTGACAACTATCGAGAGCAGTATTACTGTCCCTATTCCAAGTACCATGCCCAGGGACATAAGACGCTTTCTGATCCATCCCCAAATCCTGCTTTGCGGCTGGGCTCTAACACCCCATATCCTGTTAATGGATTTTTGCAGTTGAACAAAGACCGCGGTAGCTGAAAAAAACAGCAAACCGGTGCTCAGAATTACTGATATCTTTCCGGCAAGCTGTCTTTCGGATGCATTTTTTATGACGACTTCCAGAGCTTTCGCAACCTGGGGCCCGACCTGATCATTGATCGATTCTATCAGCTCCTGCTGAGCCTGAGGGCTGATGAAACCTGCGATTGCAAGCAGTATCGTGAGTATCGGTGCCAGCGAAAGCGTAGTGAAGAATGCAAGCCCGGCTCCGCGTACGATCGCTTCGTCTTCGAGAAAGTTCGTTATGACGATCTTCGCAAATTTGAACGGCGTTGTGTAATTCATTTCACACTCTGATCCCCAATCAATTCTCGTACATTTACATAGTAAGGGATGAGTGCCTGAAGGACAGGAGAGTTTTGCTTATTCTTGACAAGACTTTTACTTAAAACGGTTCAAAAACTAGGCAAATTATGATTTGCGAGCCCGGGCCATGGAAGGTCGTGGACCTGATTCATGTCATGCGGGAGCTATTGATTTCATTAAAAAAGCCCTAAGTCCCTTAAATACCAAGGACTTAGAGCCGATTCAACCAACGCGCCCGGGAGGACTCGAACCCCCGACCTACGGATTAGAAATCCGTTGCTCTATCCACCTGAGCTACGAGCGCTTCGTTTGATAAAGCTATGAAATATAAGGTCTTCTGAGAGGTTGTGTCAAGATGATTACCTCGAAAATGTCTTAAAAAACAGCTTTTGCGTCAGTCGCTTTTTCGAGTCTTCGAGGACTTTGTCCATTACTTTGCTTGCTGTGCCCAGAAGTCAATGTCGACCGTCTCAGATCGTCCGGGTGCGGTTTTTTTCTTAAAAAGGGCTGTGAAGGAGCTCGCCGACGGACGGAAACGCCCGCCAGGTACATCTCCAAGTGCTTCTTCCACGCCTGCTTCGCGTCGGCGGTATCGTCCGATGACTCATTAGTGCTGACTACGTAGTGATTGACGTGGGATAATTGATTAGTTATTTTGGTTTTCGCCTCATTCGTTTAACATGGTTACTCTGCTTTCGCAAGATCCTCTTTGGATGGTTATCTGGGGGGCTCTTGTTGGTTTTTGGGACTTATGCAACGTTATTTGCCATTGATACATTAACAGATTGGCAGTATGCTCATTGTGATAGTTTCAATACACTACATTATGTTCCGAGATCTGTTATGAAAAAAAGTTGGTGTTCGTTTTCGATCGTATGTTTGGCTCTTTTGATTGTTTTCACGTCTGGTGTGTTTGGTGACGCCGAAAAAGGCGAGATGGCCGGGTACTTGGGTGCGCCTAATGAGAATGTTGATCAGTCTTACGGGGGCGGGTTTTCGATGTATGTCGCTGCCTGGCCGCTGCTGAAGGAATATCCTGGTCGGCGATTCCAAACGGGTCTGTTCGGTACGTGGATGCATCCAAAGCATGAAAAGAAGCCGGGAGAGAAATTCTATACAGACATTGAAGGAGGCCTGGGATGGTGGCGTAATACGCATTTTGCCACGGAAACACCTAAGTTCATTATGGGCGGCGTTGAGCTGAATTTTACCAGTTGGGCTAACGGTCCAGGTTCAGGTAAAGGAAGGAGCTGGGAAAAGCCGCAAGGCAAATATGCTGTCGCGCAGCTTAGCCCCTGGGTTCTGTGGCCGCCGGATGGTCTCAATGTCAAGCAGGGTACATGCGGTCAGCTCTGGGGATATGGTTATTTGCCGCTGCCGCTGACAGAGCCTAAGGAAAAGACAGCGGGAAAAGATGTTCCCACAGGAAATAACTGCTGGACGCTGTTTTTGAACACCGGAAACTTTAAAGGGCCGGTTACCTTTTTTACTCCATATTACTGGTCCCGGATAACAACCGAAAAACCCGAGCTTGCAGGGATGTTTCTTGATTCCAAGCCTTCTAACCCGAACAGGGCTCTACAGATGGAAACCCAGTATGTTCCGGCGGCTATTGGCAAGGACAAAAACGGCGATGCTTATGCCAGGGTAGCACCGACATCGTTTCCAAATAACAACAGTGGCGAATCAATAATCGTACACAAGGTTTTGTCATATAGCAAGAATGCACTATGGAATTCTGTAGAGGAGTGGTTTAAAGGCGGGCCCGTCGCCAGCGGTAAAATTGACACTAAAGCTGCCGGTTTGCATGAGTTTCCAGGTCGCGGATGGGCGACCTGGAGGATATATCCGCCGAATACGCCAAGGGACGAAAAGGTGAGACTTACCTGGGATTCTTTTGCAACTCCGTTTGCGCCGGATCCGAGCAGCTTCGGATTTAAGTGGAACGAGGAAATGGTAACCAAAAAAGAGACAAAAAATGGTAAGCTTATTACGCTTCCTCAGTACTATAAGCTTGGCAAGGATGGGAAGGGCAATCCAGTGTGGAGGGTCGTAGATCCTAAAAAGGTACCCCAGGAGACAGGGCTTGCAGGTGCGGACTTCAGCAGAGCTGAAAGCCGTCCATCACAATCGATGGTTACACCGGAAGATCCGGACAGTTGCTGGAAGAGGCCAGGGCCGGCTGCGGGGCCTTTCTATGCGTATCCCGGTGATGGCTCGAAAGTAACTTATTACTGGTACCGGTTTGCTGACCAGCCGGCGATTCTCAATGCCGATTTGACGGATGTGGAACGCGAGGACCTGCAGAAGCGTGTTGAAAAGCTGCACCGCAACTGGACAAAAGATAAGCAGTACCTGCCTGAACCGGATTTCGGTGAACTTGCAGATATGGACCCGGCATTGATAATGACTCCGCCGATTGGCATGGAAGCCGGTTATGTGCCGATTGCTACCAAACAAGAATCCATAAAGTAGAAACAGAGTGAATCGGGAGTGTTCATTTAGCCGCGTAAATGAACACTCCTATCCTTTGGGCGCAACAAAAGGGCCTTTGCGTTACTGATTCTTTTATTAACATTGTTATATTTCCTGATTGATTTTATTGCCGTTAATCTGTCAGACCTTTGTCTCTGATGCTCAAAGAAATTAACAGAAAGTCCTTCCCTGAGCGCATCTCGGGCCGTTTTTCCCAAAAAGTCTTTATCCCGCCCTCAGAGACACGTCTGCGGTTATCAGCTGGTCGGAGTCACCTGGCCGATACGAACCCGCGACAGGCACTTCGGATAGCATGGATGTTCCGCCGCAATCTCGGTGCAGTCAAAGTCTGGGCGGATACGGTTCTATGATCGAAATTACAACAATGTATATCCGGGCGGGCCTGTGTTGTCTGGTAGTGTTAATAATCTTTGGGAAACGCCACCTACAATTGACGAGAACGCACGATCGGTATCAGTCACTATGGTATCGAGATGCAGGAGATTATTATTCACAAAAAAGCAGTTGAATTTTGCATGTTTTGGATAATACTATGATTGGTCAGCGGTTAATTCTCTCTGCCGTTTATGGGTAGATCTTGCGGGTATGCAGGTTCCCTTCGAATATGAATTGCTTTAAAGTGAGGTGGCAATGGCAAAGGTTTTCAACGTCAGAAAATATTCCCCCGGAGATAGTGTTTTATCGCGAGAAGAAGTTCGCAAATTTGACGAATGGGCGATCGAGCAAATAGGTGTGCCCAGTTGCGTTCTAATGGAAAACGCAGGCAGGGGATGTGCGGAAGTGATACTGGAGCATCTTGGTGATGTTGAAAACCCGAAAGTTTGTATCTTCGCGGGAATCGGCAACAACGGCGGAGACGGTTTTGTGATCGCAAGGCATCTTGCAGACGCAGGTTGTGACGTGAAAGTTGTGACATGCGGGGATCAGAGCAAGATAAAAGGTGATGCCAAAACTAACCTGGATATAGTATGCAAGATGGAGATCGGCGTATTCCAGCTTGATATGGGCCTCTACGGCCTCGACAAGCGGGTCGAGCATTTTGCAAAAGACAGTGACATTATTGTGGACGCTTTGTTCGGGACAGGGCTGAAGGGCGCATTGAGAGGCAACTACCCGGAATTGATCGATGACATAAATAAGTTAGGCAAGAGTGTTGTCGCAGTGGACATACCCTCTGGGTTGAATTGCAACAAGGGCGTCCCGACAGAAAAACAGCTCGCCATCAAAGCGAATTTTACCGTTACGTTTGCAGCAGCAAAACGCGGTTTCACTTCGACGGCGAGCCGTGAATATACGGGCGACGTTTATGTCGCCGGCATAGGGATCGAGCCGGTCAGGATGTAGGCTCTGACTGCTTAGCGGTTGTTTCATACCCTGTAAGCAGCAGGAAACGCTTAAGGTTGAACTTCGGTACTGCAAGCGTCTCAGCTTTTTCAATAGCTTTGTAGTACGCATCGACACGATCAAGCTGCGCCTGGTATTTATCTTCGGCGTCCGGATCGATTGCCATCTCCGAAGCCGTGGGTTCAGCCATTACCTCGGGCTCGGTGCCCATCACCAGGAAGTCAGTATTGATATCCACAGTTTCTTTGATCTTGCCGCCCCAGCGTTCGATAAGCTGTTCGACCTTTTCTTTGCCGTCACGGTCTACAAGGCCGTCACGGTCGAAATCGAAAGAGCCCACCACTACGAAGTCGTTGCTGGTCTCTTCGTCCCAGATCAGATTGACTGCCTTGTCGCCTTCGACTATCTGATTCTTCTTGCTGGATGAAACGATCCTGGCGGATGAAACCTTCTCATCAACGCGGAAAACCTCAACCTCTGCCTTGCCCTCACCATCTTCAGGTACGGGAGCGCTTCTATCATAGATAGAGAAGGTCAGACCCCGGTAGACGTGCTGGTCCGATCCAATGTTCAGGTATACCACATCGGTCTGCAGATCAACAGCCACAACTTCCGCATCAGGCTGGTAAGCTGCAACTTCAATGTCGGGTCTTGGCTTGATCTCTTCAAGTTTCGCAAGCGCATCGCTTAGTTCCTGCTTTGTTTCCTGCAGGTTTTCCTCGGTGTTCTCAAGTTCTACGAGCAGCTCCTCGCGTGCATTCTCAGTCTTTTCGTAACGGTCCTTCCAAATCTGGACCTGCTGATCAGCGGACTGCTGCATCTGCTGATTGAGTTCGTCATATTTTTCCTGGATCTCCTGGGCCTGCGCCTGGTACTGCTCTTTGTCGGTTATGATCTCTTCTTTGGTCTGTTCCCAGGCCTGCTGGTCAATGGCGTATTTCTGTTGAAGTTTGTCGAGCTGTTGACGGAGGTTTTCCTGCTGCTGCCTCTGGGCATCCAGGCTGTTCTTGAGTTGTACGAGTGTCTGCAGCAAATCCACGCCTTCAGGACCATATGCTGCGGCAAATTCATCACCCAGAGCCTCAAGTGTCTGATTGATCTCCTTTTTGGTGTCATTGACCTTTACACGTGCCGAAGTGTCGATCTTCTCGCCTGTTACGACAGTGACCATTTGATCGAGATAATCCTGCATCGCGCCGATATAAGTTTCGCCGGACTTGATGTCGCCGACAGTCCGGCTGAGCTGACGGAACTGCGAGTCGGTGGCGAGCTGGTCGGCCTTTTCGATATTCTTCTGGCTGATCATCTTTTCGTCCTCATATTTGAGGTAGAAGATGACCGCGACGACAGTAGCGATAATGAAAAGCGAGACAAAGGTGATTACTGTATATAGCATGGCGTTGCTTTGAGAGGATCTACCTGCCATAGAAAACTACTCCTTTTAAAGATACATAATCAGTCCACAAAATAGCTGCGAAGGGGCAGCTAGGTATTAAAGTCCTGTAGTATGTCCGCAGAGACGGTTTTAGTCAACAAAAAAACACTGTTCGTGACCTTAGGCTTGCAAAGTTCATACTGCAGCGTCTTGATAGATAAGCCAGAGGGTCACAAATTGTTCGATCCAGGCGGATAAATGTCTTTGTTGCAGTTGTTTACAGTTTTTCCAACAGGCCGGGCAGGTCCTTGATATCAGTGATCGTATGATCCGGGGCTGCTTCCGGAGAGGCTGGTTCGCCATGGTGGACACCGTTAGGACGGATCAGGCGAATAGAGGACATACCCAGCTTATTTGGAGCAATGAAGTCTTTAGCCACGTTGTCAGCGAAATAAACAGCGTTACAAGGCTCTACAGCCAACTTTTTGAGTATCTTCTCGAAACCAGCCGGGTGCGGTTTCCAGTATTCTCGCCCCATTTCCTCTGTGAAAACGATGCACTTGAAGTATTTTTCAATATCCAATGCTTTAACTTTGAGCCTCTGAGCGGGCAAAAATCCGTCTGTTAAAAGCGCCAGATCGTACTGCTGTGACAGCGTATCAAGTGTCATTTTGCTGTCATAAGGCAGGTTTATCCGGGGTTTATGTTCGCGATATGCGGTGATAAGTCGCTTGATCAGGTCCATATCATAGGGCAAATCGAATTTGTCCAGGGCTGCGTTGAATGTACGTGTAGTGTTGCCGGCTGTGAACTGGTGCCACAATTCATCTGCAATTGCCTGAACACTGACCGAATCAGGCAAATGTGACTTCTTGCTAAGGTAGCGGGCGGCGGCATTGAACCCGCTCCGGCAGTAATCTACCTCGTCGTAGAGCGTGTCGTCCATGTCAAAAATGACGAGTTTTACCACGTTTTGCTGTCCTTTCTTCCGGTTTTGCTTAGTTTTGTACAGTTTTGCCTGGTTTTTTCTATGCCCAAGAGCTGGTGCATTATAATAATTACGTGCGGATTTACAAACGCCCGGTTTAATTTGGATGTGTTTTTTAGGATGGCCAAGCGGAAACGAAACATAATTCATGTGGACATGGATGCATTTTTTGCGTCCGTGGAGATACATGACAAGCCCGAACTGGCGGGTAAATGCGTGATCGTGGGCGGCAGTGCGGAAGGGCGGGGCGTGGTGTCCGCTGCATCGTATGAGGCAAGAAAGTACGGAGTCCATTCTGCCATGCCGACTGCACAGGCGAAAAGGTTGTGCCCGAATGGGATATTTCTGCCCGTGCGAATGGGGCGGTACAAGGAGTTTTCACTGGCAATAAGGGAGATTTTTTTCAGGTTCACGCCCCTGGTGGAACCGCTGTCGGTGGACGAGGCATTCCTGGATGTGACGGATTCTAAGAGGATCTGGGGTTCCGCCGAGCAAATAGGCCGGCTGATAAAGAAGACTATCCATGAGGAAACAGGCCTGGTGGCATCTGTGGGCATTGCTCCGAACAAGTTTCTTGCAAAACTTGCCTCCGATCTCGATAAGCCTGACGGTTTTTTTGTTATAACGGAGGAGAACAAACTGGATGTTCTGCGCGGGCTCGATATAGGGCGAATGTGGGGCGTAGGTAAGGTTACCGGCAAAAAGCTGCAGGATCAAGGAATCAGAACCTTTGGAGACCTGCAGGACAGGGATGTGGAGAGTTTGCGGTATCTGCTGGGTAATGCGGCTGAGGACCTCAAAAAACTCAGCATGGGCGAGGATGAACGGGAAGTGGAAATCAGTTCTCAGGCTAAGAGCATTTCCCAGGAAGAGACGTTCGAGACGGATGTAGGGGATAAGGATGTTCTGGCGGAGGTGCTGCTGGGGCAGGTTGAGAAGGTTGCGATGCGGCTGCGGGATGCCGGCCTGCGTGCCGGCGGAGTGACGCTGAAGTTCCGTTACGGCAATTTTAAGACGATCACGAGGTCACATAAACTCGGCAGACCGACGCATTCGACGAGTACGCTTTTTGCAGTCGGGCGGGAGGTTTTTGAGAAGTGGTGGCGGAGCAGCGGCGGACCCTTACGACTTCTTGGGTTCGGCGTGGACAGGCTCAGCGAAGAGCGGAGCGGTCAGTTGGAGCTGTTCGAGGAAAATGAGGACGGCAAGCAGGACAAGGTCGACAAGGCGGTGGACGAGATCAAGAAAAAGTTTGGAAACGGGGTGATCAAGCGGGGCGGAGCTTGAGGGGGTTGCCCGCTTATATTATCAGACCAAGAAACAGCATGGCCATTGCGATGATGGCCGCGGTATAGGTGCTGCGGGTCCACTTTCGGTAGCGTGCCAGATCGGGATTCATGTGCTCGACCTCAAAGTAGTATGCATCCATTTCCTCGGGCGGGGGCTTGAGTTTTATACGCGCGTAAGCGTGCAGTATCGCGGCAATGATAAAAAGCGGTCCCGCCGTGAGTATCAGTATCAGCTTCAGGATGAATATGACCTGCGGATTCATTTCTTCTTTCTTCTTTGTTACTGTTTCGGGGGATGATAGCGGTTTTGGGTTTATTTGGCAAATATGAAAAAGAGTTAACAGGATGAATATGAATTTTTGTCCGGGGCGTTTTGCATTTGCGAGTTTGTTTGTTAGGTTTTTAGTGAAGTTGAATTGTCTGCAGAGAAATGTTCAGTTGGGAGAAAACTGATGGACGTATGGGTGCTTAAAGCCAGTTCGATCACCAGACGGAAACAAATGGTGCTGCGTTCGAGGCTCGATGCTCTGCTGAAGGTGGCATTGCTGGGCGAGATCCAAACGAAGGTGGCGACTTCGGGGCGGCTTGAGGGAACCGCTACAAAGAACGGCGTGACAAGTGTGTGGCAGATCAAGAAAAAGAGAGTCAAAGCAAAGGAAAGAGCGGCCTAGAAGCTGTGCAGGCTGGGATTGCACAGCCTGAAGGTCGCTCAAGCCCAATGCTGTGACTGTATTTTTGCAGTATGCTAGCCGAGGAGTTTCATAAAGGTTTCTTTTTTCCAGGCTAGCTGAGTCCCTGCGCCCTCAACGGCGGCGATCAGCAGGGCCTCGGTCACTTCCTGCTTCGAGGCACCTGCGTCGAGGGCTCCCTTGATGTGCTCTTCCACGCAGTGCGGGCAGCGGAAAACACAGGCGAGTGATGCCATGAGAAGCTCCTTCGTCTTTTTGTCAAGTGCACCCTTTTCCTTACAGCCCTCGTAAAAGTCCGCGAATAGTTGGCCCAGTTCCGGTGAATTCTGTACAAACCATTTGGTCGGATCGCTCATTGTGACCTCCTTAAAATATCATATTGGTTGTCGATTCAGGTTGCAGTTTTGCCGAAATGAGCGATTTGTGAAATAAGGAGTTCTCTGATTTCGGTCGAGAGAATTGCCAGGTGTGCGGATAAGGCACAAAAAAGGCCCCTCAGTGACGATCACATCGGGGCCTGAGTTTGTGCTTTCTGCTAACTACTTTTCGCCTGCAAGTATCTCCGCGATGTTGAAGGCGTGGTCCTTCATTCTGCGGTAGGCGTTTAGCATGTCTGTGTAGATCAGGCTCTTGAGCGGGTTGTTCTGAGCTTCGCCGAAGCGTTCAAGATGCTGTGCCCGGTAATCCTTCATAAGACGCGTGATGGCTTTGCCCTTGGTCTGGGCATCGATGATCAGGGTCTCATCGCCGGTCCTGACACCTTCGTTTATCATACCGATATACTGGGCGACATGGTCATGCAGGTCGATAATATTGTTGAAGCCTTCGTCCGTCATGGAAATGTCACTGTCCCGCATCTTGAGTTTGAGCTTGAGTATGGTCGTGATGTAATCGCTTATGGATTCGTACTCGTCGGCCATACGCAACTGGTTACGGCCCTGATTGACGGCCTCGTGCGAGAGGTTGTGCGCGAGAACGTTTGACAGAAACTCGGTAATCTCTTTCTGTATCAGATCGAGGTCTCGTTCCCGACTGAATATCTTTTCCTCACGCCTTGGGTCGGGCTCTGACTTTATCAGCACATGTCGCAAGCTTCCGCACATGCGGGACACTCTTTCGCCCATTTTGAGGATCTCACGCTGGGCCTGTTCGATCCCAAGAGCGGGTGCATCCAGGACACGCGAGTCCAGGACAGTGAGCGGTTTGTGTGTCTTGAGCTCTCTTTCCGGTACTATCCTGTTGAGCAGCTTTGCGAGCAGCCCTGTGAAGGGCAGGAATATGAGTACGTTTGCCACGTTGAAGCCGGTATGGGTTGCTGCGATAAGGCTTTCGGCGTTGACGAACATGGACTTACCATCTTCACCGACGGCTGTGGCTGTGGGGTCTGCGCCGATGACTTGGGGGACCCAATCTACGTATACCCAGAAGAGAATGGTAATCCAGACCACGCCAAGTATATTGACTGCCATGTGAGCGTATGATGCTCTTTTAGCATTCGAGCCTGCCCCGATAGAGGCTAAGAAGGCAGTAATTGTGGTGCCGATATTCTCACCTAGTACCAGAGCAGCAGCGGTATGGTAGTCAATGATCCCGTTCGCTGCAAGGCCGATGGTTATGCCGATTGTCGCCGAAGATGACTGTACTATAGCTGTCAGCAATGCACCGACAAGGACTATCCTCCAGATGCGCAGATAGTTCATGAATGAGAATGTGCCGTCACCGGGGCTGAACTTATGGAACCACTCAATGAACTCGGGCATGTCACGGATTGGTGCAAAGCCGTCTTTCATGAGCTCCAGGCCGAAGAAGATCATGCCAATGCCGAGTACGACGGTAGCGGTGAATTTCGCACGTTCTCTTTTGCTGAAGATATAGAAAATGGCTGCGATGCCGAGGATCGGCAGGCCGTACTTGCCTATTTTCAGTGCCAGTATCCATGCGGTGACGGTCGTGCCGATGTTTGCACCGAGGACCACGCCGATCGCCTGGGTAAGCTTCATCAGTCCCGCATTGACCATACCCACCGTCATTACGGTGGTGATGGAGCTGGACTGGATGAGCATAGTGACCACCATGCCGACCGTACAGGCAAAGATGCGGTTGTTCGTGATCGCGTTGATCATCTTGCGAAGCTTTTCGCCCGCAATGGCCTGCATACCATCGGACATGTTCTTCATACCGAACAGGAATATGCCCAGGCCGCCCACAATTTGAAAGAGCATCGAGAAAAACTGGTCAGTCTGCATAATTTGTCCTAATTAGAGCACTAAAAAAGGCGAATCCGAAACTGGCGGGAATGTATAGTTCCGGATTGTTAGAATAGTGTTAGCTCAGTGTTAGCGTTCGATTAGGACATACAATAGTGCGCAGCGAAACAGATGTCAAGGGGTTCGATATTTTTTGTAATCCCTTGTTTTGACGTGGTTTAAGTCTGCAAATGTTAGGGCTGTGTTAGCTTCCGAATTTTTCGGTGGTGTGACGTACTATTTTACCTTCGACCATGTAAATCACATCTTCTGCGATATTCGTGGTGTGGTCCGCGATTCTCTCAAGGTGCCGCGAGATCGAGAGCAGATGAATGAGCTGCTCAACCCAGTCGGGGTGTTTTACGATCTCTTTTTTGACCTGGTCGTACATTTGTCGATTGATGGCATCTACTTTATCGTCTGACATGCATACTTCGTGTGCGATCTGACAGTCCATCTTTACCAGCGCATCGACGCTTTTTCTGAGCATGGCCTGGGTTTTTTCGGTCATGCTTTCGAAGTCAAAGGGAATCGGGACCTGAGGCTGATTGGCCAGAAATTGGCTCCTTTCGGCGATATTGACGGTGAGATCGCCTATACGTTCCAGGTCGTTGTTGATCTTCATGGCAGTAATGATGAACCGCAGGTCAATCGCAACCGGCTGGTAGAGTGCGAGGATCTTTAGGCATTCTTCCTCTATCTCGACCTCACGATCGTCGATCTTCTGATCGTTGCCGATGACTTTTGCGGCCAGGTCCGCGTCGGCGTTTTTTACCGACTTTACAGCCTGCCAGAGTTCTTCTTCGACGACGCTGCACAGGTTTACAAGGTTTTGCTTGAGCTTGTCTATCTCATGTTTCATGTGTACAGGCATTGTTAAGCTCCCGTTGTGGAAAACCATTTCAAAACTGCTTACGCCGATTGGCGTCCCTATTTGCGCTTTGGTGGGTTTCCAGTTAATATCTTTGTTCCGATCTCGAACACAGCGGAGACAGGTAATTGTGGTCCTTCAACGCAACCCGGCCCTTGGAATCCAGTATAAGCTCTGCCGACGCATAGTCAAATGAATCGGGCAGTTCATTCACGATCTCGATGCTGTTCCATGGGACTATGCGGGTCATGTTTGGTCCGATGTCTATGTCCTTGGCCGACGTTACGGTGCGTCCGAAATGGAACGTTCTGCATTTGATTCTAATGAATGCCTCAGTGGTATCGACGACCCGGCCGATTATGATATGGTTTCGTGCCTGAGGATATCGTTTTGCCGAGCGGATCTTCCAGGTTTTGCCGTGATACTGCTTGTGCATATCAGCCGAACCTTCCAGTGATGTAGTCCTCTGTCTGTTTCTCGGCCGGGTTCGTAAAGAGTCTGTCAGTCTGGTCGTATTCGATCAGCTCGCCCATGCAGAAGAATGCAGTCATGTCGCTCACGCGAGCGGCCTGCTGCATATTGTGGGTCACGATAACGATGGTGTATTTGTCCTTGAGTTCGTTGATCAGGTCCTCGATGCGGCCGGTCGCGATGGGGTCCAGCGCGGAGCATGGCTCATCCATCAGCAGTACCTTGGGCTCGGTTGCAAGTGTACGAGCGATGCACAGTCTTTGCTGCTGACCGCCCGAAAGAGCCAGAGCGGACTTATTCACGTCATCCTTTACTTCCTTCCACAGGGCCGCAGATTTCAGGCATGTTTCAACTATCTCGTCAAGGCGGGCGCGGTTTCGGATACCCTGAAGGCGGGGACCGTAGGCGATATTGTCATAAATGCTTTTCGCAAACGGATTGGGCTTCTGGAACACCATGCCAACCTGCTGACGGAGATTTACTAGGTTGATCTGTTTGTCGTATACATTGGATCCGTTGACGCGAAGCTGACCCTTTGCGCTGGTGTGCGGTATCAGGTCGTTCATGCGGTTTATGCTGCGCAGGAACGTGCTCTTGCCGCAGCCGCTGGGACCGATGATCGCGGTGACGGAGGTGGGATATATCTCCATCGATATGTCTTGAACGCCGGCTTTGCTGCCGTAGTACAGGCAGAAGTCTTCCGAGGTAATGATCGGTTTGTCCTTGACCGGCCTGGGTTCGGGATCCGGCTGATTTGAGCTGTTAATTTTGATCTGAGGCATTTTCTCGGCCTTTTTATTTGCTGAACTTGCTCTTTTTTGCATTTGACGGGTTCCTGCGATGTCGAAAGGCATATCAGTATCCTCTCAGTTTGCGTGCCATCTTCGATCGGACCACTATGGCGACTATGTTTAACAGCAGTACGAGCAGTATCAGTGTCATCACCATGCCGTACTGTTTGTGAGGCACTCTCATTGCGATCCGGTCGCCGGTTGCGATTACGTAGCTGCCGTACGACAGCAGTCGAGTCGGGTCAAATATGGATCCGGGTTTTGGACCTGATGCTATTGCCGCGATAAAAAGCACCGGAGCGGTTTCACCCGCGGCCCGCGAGAGACTGAGTATGATGCCCGTAAGGATTCCCGGCAGGGCGGCAGGCAGGGTGACTGTCAGGAAAGTGCGGAATTCACCGGCGCCCAGTGCCAGTGATGCTTCTTTGTATGTTTGCGGTACTGATCGGATTGCTTCTTCGCTGGCGCGGATAATGACTGGCAGTACGAGCAGACCGAGGGTAAGTGAGCCCGCAAGGATTGACGGTTCGGAAGACAGGCCGATGCGTGGAAACAGGAACATCAGGAAAAATGCCAGACCGAACAGACCGAACACGATGCTCGGTACGCCTGCGAGCGTATTTACGCATGAACGTATTATCCGTACCACATGGCCGTCTTTGCCGTATTCGACGAGATACCACGCGGAGATAATTCCCAGCGGCGTGGCGAAAAGCATCGCGCCCAGGGTTATCAGGATGGTTCCTAGTATTTCAGGACCGACACCGCCGAAGAAGTAGCCGGGTGTGCTGTCATCTATGAAATACTGCCAGTAAAAGGTCGGTTTGGGCTGAGTGAGTTTTTCGATATCGTTTTCGACCATCGCGAACAAGGGCTCGAGGGTCGTTCCTGCGAATTGTTCCTCGGCACGAGATACGGATTTTTTGACCGCGGGCTGGCCGGGTTCTTCCTGCACCCATTTTTGTGCGTACAGAAGCACGTCCAGGTTTTTCTGAACCTGATCCCATCTCGTCGAGCCGTAGCGGTTCATGGCCAGATGTGCTCTTTCAGCGCCCGGGCGAGGCCCGAACAGACGGCGAAGTGCTTCCTTCACTTCATCGAGCGCGGTGAGGTATTCATCCCGGCGGTCCAGATCGACGGTGTTCACGATTTCACGATATTCGTCGGCCATCTCGAAAAGCTGAGCGATCTTCGTGTCCGCAAAATCGGGCTTGAGCTCGTGGGAATCTACTTCGTCGAGGTATTCAAGTGCCTCGGTTTTGTCCGTGGTTTCATATGCGTCACTCAGCAGGTTGCGGATTTCGCGAGCCTGCCGGCGTTTGCTGAGGTAAACATCACGCGGCACGTTGTCGTATCGCAGTTTATCTCCGTAATCGCGGTAGATGTCCTTTGCCTGATCGACGAGCTGTTCGGTTGCTATGCCTCGCTCGAAGTGGCTCAGCATGTCATAGATAGGCTGACGAAGCTCCTGCAGCCGTTCTTCTTCTTGCTGTATCTGTTGAGGATCGCCTCTGTCGAACAGCTCGAGCTGCATTGCGCGGAATTCATGTGTGCCGCGGAAAATGACAGCGGTGCAGCCCGTGTACATCATAGGCGCGAGGATTATGATAAGTACCGCTGCGAGCAGAACAACGGAGCTGGAGCAGCAGAATGTGAAAAGTTTATTGAATATGCCTCTGGTTTTCAGGCTCATTTGTTACCTCCGGCACGGTTGCGGATTCGGGCCATGAAGTGTTCGCTGATAAGATTTAGAAGCAGGGTAAAGACCAGAAGGATCAGGCCTATTGCGAACAGCGAATAGTAGTGGTCGGAGCCCTTGGCGGTTTCTCCCATTTCGCCGGCGATGGTGGCGGTCATTGTTCTGATGGACTGACCGATGTCGTACCAGGGCGTGGGGATCTGACTGGCGTTACCGGAGGCCATAAGTACGACCATTGTTTCGCCGATAGCTCTCATGACCCCGAGAATGATCCCCGCGATTATTCCGCTGTGAGCTGCGGGCATAACGACTTTGATAATGGTTTCGAATCGGTTCGCGCCGAGGCCGTAGGATGCTTCACGTATCTCGCGGCCGACAGCGGAGAGCGAATCTTCAGCGACGCTGATTATCGTCGGCAGGGCCATGATCCCCAGTATTATGCCGGCGTTGAGGGCGTTCGCCCCGGTGGTGAAGCCGAACTGCTTCTGGAGCATCGGGGCGAAAATCAGGATTGCGAAGAAGCCGTACGCGACCGATGGAATAGCGGCAAGAAGTTCGATTATTGGTTTGATGTATTCGCGAAGTTTGAATGGAGCGATATCGCTGAGAAATATTGCTGCAAGCAGGCCGATCGGCACGGCGATTACCATGGCGATCAGTGTTGCATATATGCTGCCTGTTATCAGTGCGAGTCCGCCAAACTGCGGAGTATCTGCTTCCGGATACCAGTCGGTGCTGGTGAAGAATTCGGCCACGTCGTGCTGAGTCAGAAATGGTATCGCTTCACGGCAGACAAAAAAGAAGATCAGCAGGACTGCGAGAACGGATGCACAGGTAATTAGAAAGAGCAGAAATTTGACGCCGTGAAATGTAAGAAAGCCCCTGATGTCTTCGCCAGGGCTCATCATCAGCGGAGCAGAGAATTCTACCGGTGAATTATGCTCTGTGCTGTTTGGTTTTTTACTGCTCTGCGGCATATTCTACCTTCTCTTTTGAAGCTTAGAACTAAGAAGACTTCGAGCTTGATATAAAGTTGATCTATATTTTTTTATGGTCTGCCGAGCCCAGAGACTCGGCAGACCGGGTCAGTGCTTAAAAGTGTCTCTTTGATTAGTAGTCAGTCAGCGGAACGAATCCCTTCGACTCGATGATCTCCTGACCTTCTTCGCTGAGGTGGAAGGTACAGAATGCGTGTACCAGCGAACCGAGTTTCGGGTAGCCGTTCGTGAACAGATAGAGCGGACGGCTGACAGGATAGAGCCCTTTGGCGATCGTTCTGCGTGTAGGCGTTACTCCATCGATCTCAAGGGCCTTAACCTTGCGATCGAGAAACCCGAGGCCGACATAAGCAATAGCGCCCTGGGTTTTCGATACACGTGCATGGGCCTGTGGATTGGAATTGACGTATTCTACGCCTGAATCCATCTTTTCCTTTTTCATGACCAGCTTATGGAAAGTTTCGTATGTGCCCGAAGCAGTGTCACGGCTTACCGGTACTATCTTCATGTCAGGCCCGCCGAGCTCTTTCCAGTTCGTGATCTCACCCTTATAGATAGCTTTGACCTGGTCGGAGGTAAGCTCATCTATAGTATTGGATGGGTGTACTACAACACAGACACCGTCCATCGCCACCACGTGTGCGACGGGGTAGATTCCCTTATCAACAGCGGTTTTAAATTCTTTTGGCTTCATGAACCGGCTCATCATCGCGATGTCAGTGCGGTCCGCAACCAGTGCTGCCGCGCCATCACCGCTGCCGGTCTTCTTGATCGTCAGCGATGCGTCAGGATGGATGTCCTCAAACGCTTCCTTGAAGGCATCAGCGATCGGACCGACTGTCGTGGATCCGTCGATGTCGATAGGTTCTTCTGCTGCCATTGCCGGGCAACTGATCATGATGGCTGCAACGAGTACAAGCCAACTGTTTCTGAGAGTTTTCGTTAGTTTCATTTTCGCGTTCCTTTCAATAAGGTTCCTAAGATTATAGTCCGTAAAGTGTTAGCGTTGTGTTAGAGCGATGTTAGAACTATGTAAATATGAGCAATATGTTAGAACTTGTATTTCAAATCGATTTGCAGACGGTCATAGTCAGTTTCATCGTCGCCTTTTTCGTTCATGAAGTAGGTTACGCCCGCGGTGGTATTCTTGGCCAGGGCATATGCGAAGCTGAACTTATGACCCTTGCCGTTCGTTCCGCCGCCGATGAAGTCTGAGTCACTGAATGCGCCTACAACTGCTTCCTGTTCGAGGTCCCGATACTGATAGCCGAGCTGCCAGGTTCCCTGTTTCTTGGCCTTGTTGTAGGTCATGCCGAGGAGATAACCTGTATCTTCACCTGTATCTGCTGCGGTGTTGTTTACCCAGTTACCATAGACCTTTACGGGTACGGAGTTGATCTTTGTGGAGTATTCGGCAAGTGCTTCAAATATGTTGTAGTCAGAGCTCAGGGTGCCTATCGTGGTTGTAGGAATGCCTTCAATGTTGCCGTAATCGTAGTAAGTAGCTCCTGCTGTTACGCTGCTGTCAGAAGAGAGGTCGCGATTGATGAGCCCCTGAATGCCCCATAGTGATGTGTCGACATCGGAGCTTCTCTCGTCGACCCAGAAACCTGCGCCGGTGACTTCTGCTGAGGTGTTGTCGTTGAGTGACCAGCCGTAATTGGCGCTTACACCCTCGACGCTCAGGTCGTCATCCCAGATCAACTGATTGCCGCCAGCCTTGAAGAAGGGAACGCCCATTTTACCCATTTGGATAGTTGTGGGGTCCGACCAGTTCGGCGTCCATATCGCGTAGGCCCTGTCGAGGCGGATGTCTTTTGTACTGAATGAGTCGTCGAGTGTTTCATTTGTAGATACCGGATCATCGTCACCGCTGGCCAGGCGGAAGTTTACGCCGAATTCATCATTGACCTTAGCCTTAACGCCCAGACGTGCACGGATACGATTGCGGTCCCGCTGTTCGGAAGCGGTCTCGTCGTCGATCGATTCGTGCCTGTACCGGAAGTCGCCGTAGAATTTCAGTGTCTCGGCCCACTTGAGGCTGTCGGGCAGTTTCGCTTCGCTTTTCTGAGCGGCCACTTTGTCGATCTGCTCTTCAAATACCGATTTCTGCTGTTGCTGCTGTGCCTCAAGCTTTTCGAGCTTTTTGCTGAGCATTTCGACCTGCTTTCGCAGTTCTGAAATTTCATCCCCGCTTGCCAGACCCGCCATGGCCATGATCATGATGGCCGCCAATGCTGCTTGTACCTTCTGCTTCATTTTTTCCCTTTCATTTTGAAGTAATTTTTCCCTAACACGCACTCCAGTTATGGATGGATGTTATGCCTAGTCTGTTAGGGGCATGTGAATGAATTGTTAGTGGGTGGTTAGGAATGAGCTTTTACTTCATTTTTTTGTCCATGCGCGCAGAATCATCGCTGTAGGAGCCGAATTCTAACATTATTCTAGCAGTGAATATGAATCAGATGGGGTGTCAATTCGTAGTAGGTATCGTGATAGTGAATGTGCTGCCGATGTCTGGTGTGCTTTCTACCGAGACCGTCCCTCCATGAGCCTGGGAGATATGCTTGACTATTGCCAGGCCCAGTCCGGTCCCGCCCAGTTTGCGGCTGCGGGCCTTGTCGACGCGATAGAAACGTTCGAACAGCCTGGGGAGGTATTTCGCTTTTATTCCGCAGCCATTGTCGCTTACGGAAAAGACTATATTGTTCTGGTCCTGGTGTGCGTTTACGGTCACTGTGTCGTCTTGAGGGCTGTACTTTATCGCATTGTCGATGAGGTTGACCAGTGCCTGTTCGAGCAGAGAGGGGTTGACGGGTGCGATCAGATCGTTTTCGCAATCCAGCTTTATCTCTACATTCTTTTCCGATGCGCGAAGCTGGCATAGTTGAGCCGCAGTAGAGAGCAGGCCCTTAATATTAGCGGGTACCACTTCAATGGAGGTTCTTTCGGTTTGCTCCTCGATCCTGGAAAGCGTCAACAGGTCCTGAATTATATGGTTAAGACGGTTCGTTTGCCTTTCGATTATTTTTATGAAGCGAGCAGCATCTTCGGGGTCATCGAGTGCACCGTCGAGAAGGGTTTCTATAAAGCCCTTGATCGATGTTACCGGCGTTTTCAGTTCATGAGAGACATTTGCGACGAAGTCTTTGCGGACTCTTTCGAGCCGCCGGATCTGGGTGATGTCATTCAATACCACAACCGCGCCGATCTTTTTATTGTGCGCATCTCGCAACAGTGTCCCTTGAACCCGCAGATGACGCTCAAGACCTGTGTCATGCAGAGTGAGAGGACCCTCTACATGAGTCTCTTCGGTAAGGGCGGTTTGGATATAATCATTGAGCATTGGGTTGCGAACTACTTCGCTAAGCCTCCTGTCGTTTGCGTCGGTCTTATCGATGTTAAGCATTTTTTCCGCAGCCTCGTTTATGCTGATGATCTGCTGGTTGTTGTCAACTGCGATGACCGCTTCAGCCATGCTGGAGAGGATTGCCTGCTGCTCATTGTGCTGACGAATCATAGTCTTGATACGGCTGTCAAGGTCTTTTGCCATTCTGTTCATCGCTGTTACCAGAGCATCGATCTCGTAGGCGTGAGCATGAGGCAGGGTGTGTGAGAAATCGCCCTGCGCAAAGCGATTCGCCCCTTCGCGGAGTTTTTCAAGAGGCAGGGTTATCCTGCGTGAAATGCCCAGACTCACGATTGCTGCTGCAAAAGCGATAATGATGCTTGCAAAGGCTATCTGCGTGAATATCTCGGCAAGCGTGTTGTCTATGGACGCCGCGGATACGGATGTTCTAACGACACCTATTACATTGCCGTCTTGCATCATCGGTATCGCAACATAAACCATGTCCTGGCCAAGGGTGGTGCTGGGGCGTATTGCGAAGCCAGTGCTGCCTTCAAGTGCCTGCACGATCTCGGGACGATCCGCGTGCAGTTCCATTTCTTCGGCCTGCTCATGGGATTCAGCTACAACCTGTCCGGAGGCAGCGATTATTGTTATTCTGGTTCCCGTTTCCTGGCCGAGTTCTTTTGTGACCTCGTTGAGATAGGCGTTCTCCTGATTCGCCAGGCTGTCGGTGAGAAGCTCCTCTGCAAAGTATGCCTGAGCCAGAAGCTGCTGTTCTATCTGATCGAGGTGGAAATCACGAAGTGTGTAAGATATGTAAAATGCAGCGGATATAAGCGCAGCCAGTGTCACAAGGACGAATGGAGTGAAGATTTGCCAGAGGAGCCTTCTGTTTTTCATAATATATCTTGTTCTGCTGAAAGGTCCTTAAATCGGTATCCGACTCCACGGACTGTTTCGATGAGTTTTCCTGCCGAGCCAAGCTTCTTACGCAGGCCGACTACCTGCACGTCGACTGATCGGTCAGTGACGGCATGGTCCGTTCCGTGAATAGCGTCGACGATCTTGTAGCGAGTAAAAACCCACCCGGGTTTTCTGGCAAGCAGATGCAGGAGGCTGAATTCGGTGGAGGTCAGATCCACATTCTGTCCTTCAACAGTAACCATGTGCCGATTTGGATGTATTTCAATTGGGCCTCGTCTAACCGTCTCAGACTCTTCTGGAGTTGGTTTTCTTTTTCTGCGAAGTACCGCCTTGACCCGGGCCATGAGTACGCGAGGGCTGAAAGGTTTGGTAATGTAATCGTCGGCGCCCAGCTCCAGACCTGCAACGATATCGGATTCTTCTCCTTTTGCAGTGAGCATTATGATTGGTACCTCCGCGGTCTGGGGATTTGTCTTGAGGATCTTGCAGACCTCCAGGCCGTCCACAGTGGGCAGCATTATGTCGAGAAGCACCAGGTCAAAGGTGTGGTTCAACGCCTTTTCCAGCGCCTGCTCGCCAGTCGTTGCTGCTTCAACGTTGTAGCCGTTCTTTTTGAGATTGTAGCTTTCAAGTTCGAGAACGTCTTCCTCGTCCTCGACGATGAGTATTCTTTCATTTGCCATATCTGTTCCCTCGTTACAAGAGTTTTGTCAGTGTACTATACGGCAAGATTGTTAGCAAATCATTAGTTTGTTGTTAGGGCAATGTTTGCGTTTGGTTGGATAGTCATTAAATGGCCGTCTCGGGGTTTGCTTTTTCAGGGTGTAATAGCTCAGCAGTCGAAATTTTAGTTGCAATGCGTAAATGTGATATTTAGAGGCAGCGGTGATCACATAATGGTCAGTTGGGGTGTATTTGAGATCAATAAACAGGTTTAGCAGCAAAATATATTTGCTTTCAAAGGTCTGGAGTAGTTATCATCACTGGCGATTGGATGTTATTGATAATCACATTATGATGGTGATATGGGCGCAAAGTGGTTGTCGATTCTGGTGATGCCTACAAAATTTCTTTTGATAATGGAGTATGAGATGACGGTGATTTCGCTCAAGAAATGCATCAGCATGTTTTTCTTATTAACAGCCATCTGCCAGGTTTCTGCAAGTGGGGCAGTTATCAGGTCAAAAGATATGGCGGTCACAGTTTCTGACAATTTCCCGCAGGTAGTTAAGTATCAGTGGCTTGACAACGGCGCTGCCATCAACGGCCAGGACGAAGATCTCGCTAAGGTGCTCATAAATGGATCTGGCTACCAACCTGCGGTTCAGAGTTCGGCCAAGGGCGACACTGTACATTACACAATGGATATCGAGCCCATTTCGGTGAAGATACTTGCCGAGCTCAGTGTCGAGGGTCCGGTTCTGAAATTCGAAGTCACTGATATCCAGGAAAACGGCGACACGCTGGTAAAAACCTTTGAGATTCCTGACCACAATCTGATAACTGGTCGGTCAAGTCAGAAAAATGTCAAGCTGGCTGTTAATAATCTTGCAGGCGGGGAAAGCTTTTTAGAGCTTTCAAGTGCCCAGATCGCTGCAAAGCCTTCCACAGCGACCTATGCCATACTGACTACCGATGATCTGGCAGCATCGATCGAAAACAATACGATCGTGACCTGGCATCGTTACAAGTATCAGACGACCGGGAGTGGCAATGACAAACAGTTTGCGATCTGGAACAATAAATGGATTTGGCGGGAGATCGATACTGAGACAGTCGAGCTTCCGTGGTGCAAAGTGATAATCACCCGCGATCGTAACGGCGATGATTTGATCGGCTGGCAGGACGGTGCGATCGCTTACCGAGATATCCAGCAGGACAGATTCGGGGCGGAAACCATTCAAAGCAGTATCAGTCATGTCGCGATGAATTTTGCCAGCGTCGGGCAGAATCCTTTCTTGAGGATCCTGGACAATGTCAAGAAGCTGTCGCATTACATTGACGGTTTCGGCCAGACGGTTCTGCTCAAGGGCTATGCGTCCGAGGGCCATGACAGCGGTCACCCGGATTATGGAAACATTAACGAAAAGGCCGGCGGTGCGGAAGATATGCAGTTTTTGTGCGAGAAGGCCAAAGAGTATAACGCCATGATCGGCGTGCATATCAATCATACGGAAGCTTATCCGGAAGCGAGGGCATTCAGCGAGGAACTGGTGACGGATCAGCCTGGCTGGCGGTGGCTCGATCAATCGTGGAAGATCGATCGCAAGGCGGACACGCTTTCAGGTAATTTGTACGACAGACTTGTAGAGCTCAAGGGCAAGATACCCGATCTTTCGTATGTGTACGTTGATGTTTACTTCGGGATCGACTGGGTTGCGCACAAGCTTGGGAGCAAGCTTAATGAGCTTGGTTGGCCGATCTGGACGGAGTATCCGAATTATCTTGGAACTTACTCGATCTGGTCACATCATAAAACAAGCCCGCGCAGTATCTACCGGTTCATCCATAATTCCGACAAAGACGTTTTCGGCTATGACCCGGTGCTGATGGGGTATGATCACACCGGCTTTATGGGCTGGGACAGCGGCGGTTACGAGAAGAATATTCACGAAGTGGTCGAGCTGTTTTACACCAAGAACCTGCCTACCAAATATATGCAGAATTTCGAGCTGCTCAAGCTGAGTGATACTGAGGCGGTTTTTTCCGGCGGGCTGATTTCAAAGCGTGAAGGTCAGAGCACTAACATATACAAGGACGGCAGGTTGATCTTTTCTAATGATCGCGTGTTTATTCCCTGGGACCCGGTGGGTGAGAGCAAAATATACCACTGGAACGGCAGCGGGGGAGCAAGTTCGTGGATACTGCCGGCGAGCTGGTCGGGTCTGAAGAACGTCAAACTTTACAAACTGACCGATCTGGGCAGGGTGTTTGTCGATGAGATCGCAGTCGATGACGGCAGCATTGTTATAAATGCAAAAGCTGAGACACCTTACGTGGTTTACAAAAAGTCGGCGCCTGCTCAAAAGGTCGAATGGAGCGAAGGCAGCGTGGTTAAGGACATGGGTTTTGACAGTCATGGGTTTGATTATTGGAACGTGAGTTCGCCGGCTGCTGACAACGATCACGTCACGATCAGCAACGACGAGAACGGCCAGACTTACTTGCACATCGAGGGCAATACCGGCGCGGCGGCGAAGGTAAGGCAAAAGATCGTCGGTCTTGAGGGCGGCAAGACATACACAGCGTCTGTATGGACGCAGGTGACCGGCGGCAGGACCGCGGGAATCCGTGTGAGTGATTTCGGCGGGTCAGTGGTCGAAAAAGTCATTGACAGGACGGAGTTTCCGTGCAATTTCCCGAATGCAAGCAAAAACGGTACGAACTTCCAGCGGCTTAAGGTGCTGTTCGATGTGCCGAAGGGCAATGACGGTGCGGTTATTTCGCTGATCGCTGAAGCCGGTGAGCAATCCTCGGCTGCTATGTTCGACGATGTGCGAGTGGTTCAGATCGAGAAGGCGGATCAGAACGGCCATTACTTCTTCGAAGACTTTGAAAACGTGGATGAGGGCTGGGGGCCTTTCGTGTACGGCTATAACAGGCCCTGCAATACGCATCTTTCTGAGACGCATGAACCTTATACGGACGACACGATCGACGGCAGGTTCTCGCTCAAGACAATGGACGAACGGCATGTTGGTTATGTCGTCCGAACACTGCCTTCAACGCTCAAGCTCGAGCCCCAGAGCTGGTACACGGTCAGTTTCGACTATATCGCTGACAACGCGGATCAATACAAGTTCGTCGTCGATGAGCCTTACGTTGATGATGCGGAATTTGATGCGACTTATGAACCCAAGCTTGCTGCCGAGAACTGGGCGGGGGCAGAAGAAGGTGCAGGTGCCGAGGCAGATAACGGCCGTCTGGTCGTGAAGTCGAGTGTGTTTGACTTGGAGACCCCCGAGGTTGTCGACGGAGAACTGACTTTCAAGGTCGAATCGCAGAGAAACGGCAGGTGCGGTGCGTTCGTACGTTACAAGAACGCGGATAGCTGGGTATTTATCGGGTATGACACAGGTTCGAAATGGGTCTGGGCGACGCCGAACACTTACGGCACGCTGACCAATGCGGGGCCGAGCATAGACGGTGACGGCAAGGAACACGAAGTCAGGATCAGGTATGTCGGCCAGTACTTCAAGCTATGGGTTGACGGCGAAGCTGTCTTTGAGGGAGAGCTAAAGGCCGTACCTGTGCAGGCGGGGAAGATCGGGTTCCGTTCGTGGTTTAATTCAGTCGCGCGGTATTCAGACGTGAATTTGAAATACTCGCAGGAAGCTGCAGAGTCGCAGGTGGGTGCTCGAATTGCGGAACGCATGATACCTTCGGGTGAAGGAAAAATGCAGATCTCGTTTAAGACGGACGAGAGCGAGTACAGCTTTATCGCATTTGAGAAACTGAATAACAGCCGAGGTAAGTTGGTTATCGATAATTTTACCGTTGATCAAGGCAGGAAATAGACTGGTGGTTACTCGGGGTCGGTCTTTTGGTGGGTCCCGCTTTTTGTGACGATTTCTGGAGTTATGGACATGAGCAGAATTGGACGTGTTTTATGCATCGTGATGATGGGGGTGGTTTTGGCGGATATGGCATTGGCGGATGATGTGCCTGATTGGGAGAATCCGCTGGTTTACGGCATTAACAAGGAGCCCGCGCATTGCACCTCGGTGCCTTATGCCAAAGAATCTGAGATCGGCAAAAGGTCGTCATATACGCGGTCACTTGACGGGCTGTGGAAATTCCACTGGGCAGCCAAACCCGAAGATAGGCCGATTGATTTTTACAAGCTCGATTACGATGTAAGCGACTGGGACGATATAGCTGTGCCGTCGAACTGGCAGCGCAAGGGCTATGGTGTTCCGGTCTACACAAACAACATCTACCCGTTCAAAAAAGAGCCGCCGTTCGTAACGAAAGAGCCTCCAAAGCATTACACCTCTTACGAGCTGCGCAATCCCGTCGGCAGCTACCGCAGGACTTTCGATGTGCCCTCTGACTGGGACGGAAAACAGGTGTTCGTTCACTTTGACGGCGTCAAGTCGACGTTTTATCTCTGGGTCAACGGCGAGAAGGTCGGCTACAGTGAGGGCTCGTTTACGCCTGCCGAATTCGATATTACAGAGTACCTACGCGATGGTGAGAACATGATGGCCGTGGAGGTCTACCGCTGGAGTGACGGCAGTTATCTTGAGGATCAGGACTTCTGGAGACTCAGCGGTATATTCAGGCCGGTTCGGCTCGTCGCACGTAACAAGGTTGCGATCCAGGATTATTTTGTGCGGACCGATCTGGACGAAGAATACGAGGATGCGCAGCTCCAGGTGGCTGTTAAGCTGAAGAATTACGGTGATGCTGATACGGCTGGGTGGACCGTCGAAGGCAAGCTGCTCGATGCCGAAAAGGGCCTGTTCGGGTCAGGTGAGATCACCTCTTTTGCGATAGATGAAGTAAAGGTCGACGGTGATTCATGGGCGGAAGTGACTTTCGTTGACGACATCGAAAGCCCCGCCAAGTGGTCCGCTGAAAAGCCCTATCTTTATCAGCTCGTTTTGACATTGAAAGATAAACACGGTAAAGCAGTCGAAGTGCACAGTTGTGACGTCGGTTTCCGCGAGATCGAAACTGGCCCGAACGGTCAGTTGCTGGTCAACGGCAAGAGTGTGCTTCTCAAGGGCGTCAACAGGCACGAGCACGATCCTGATCGCGGACGTTCGCTGACGGTTGACAGCATGATCGAGGATCTTCGCCTGATGAAGCTGCACAATATTAACTGCGTGCGGACAAGCCATTACCCGAACGATCCGCGGTGGTACAGCCTCTGTGACAAGTACGGCATATACCTCGTGGATGAGGCGAATATAGAGGGCCATGGCATGTACGGTCATCAGGGTGTGCCCGCGCTCGGCGAGAGACGTGACTGGGACGGTACGCATATCGACAGGGCGATGTCTATGGTGCATCGGGACAAGAATCATCCCTCTGTAATTTTCTGGTCATTCGGCAATGAGTCCGGCGGCGGAAAGGCGTTCGACAAGATAGCCAAAGCGATCAAAGCTGTAGATAAAACTCGTCTGCTGCATTACGAGGTCTACTGGGAACCGGCGGATATGGACAGCAATATGTATCCGAGCATCGGCTGGGTCGAGAGCCAGGGCAAGCGGGATTCGAACAGGCCGTATTTCGTTTGTGAATACGCGCACGCCATGGGCAACGCCGTCGGCAATCTTCAGGAATACTGGGACGTGATCGAAAGATATCCGCGATGCGTCGGTGCCTGCATCTGGGACTGGGTCGATCAGGGGCTTCGTGAAACGGATGAGAACGGCAAAGAGTATTTTACTTACGGCGGCGATTACGGCGACAGGCCCAACAGCGGCAATTTCTGCATCAACGGACTGATACTGCCTGACAGACAGGTAACGCCCAAGCTTATCGAGGTCAAGCAGGTTTATCAATATGCGGACTTTGATGCGATCGATGCCGCTGCCGGTCGGATAGAGATTGCGAACGAGTATCACTTCACGAATCTCAGCGATTTCGATCTTGCTTGGTCCATCACCGAAGACGGCGCCATTGTGCAGTCCGGCAAAATGCATGGGCCCGACATTTCGCCCAAAGCCAGCGGAGAAGTAACCTTGCCCGTCAGGCAGTTCGATGCACAGAAAGGGGCTGAGTACCTGCTCAATGTTAAGCTGCTTCAAAGACAGGCCTCCGATTTCGTGCCCCGTGGACATACAGTTGCACAGGGACAGATGAGCATCCCTGTCAAGATGGGCAGGCTTGCTGTTGATCGAAGTAAGTCCGGTGATGTTAAAGTCATCGAGAAAGACGGCAAAATACTTGTCTGGGGTGATGGTTTTACGATGGCATTCAGCCGTGAGGACGCAACCATAGATGAGCTGATCTACGGCGGCAATGTGGTTATAACGGACAATGGCGATGGCGCGAACGGCCCCATCCTGAACGCTTTCCGGGCTCCGGTTGATAACGACAACAGGGGTAACTGGTACCGATGGGGGCTCAACGAGCTCAAATGCGTGCCGCAGTCAGTAACCGTTGATAAAGGTGGTTCGGACAATGTTGCCATAACCGCTGTATGTAAATATTTTGGCCGGGATGAACTCGAATGTTTTGAGGTGCAAAGCAAGTACACTGTTTTTGCGGACGGCGTCATTCTTGTCCGCAATCATATCGTGCCGGGATCGGAAATGGGCGTTCTTCCCAGGCTCGGCATGAAGATGCATGTCAGCGGCGACCTGGAGAATGTAAAGTGGTACGGCAGGGGCCCGGCAGAGAACTACCCTGATCGTAAGACCGGTTCTATGATCGGGCTTTACGAGAGCACGGTTTCGGATCAGTATGTGCCTTATGTAAGGCCGCAGACGACCGGCAATAAAGAGGATGTTCGCTGGGCCGCGCTGCTGAATGATTCCGGAGACGGCGTGATCGCCGTGTCTGAGGACGTAATGTCCTTTACGGCCTTGCGGTACACCGAGAACGAGCTCGACCGGGCACGACACATCAACGAGCTGACACCCCGAGACGATGTGGTTGTTTCACTTGATTACAAGCAGCTCGGCCTGGGTAACGGCAGTTGCGGACCGGGAGTATTGCCGAAGTATTCTTTCCCCGCCAAGACGGTTGATTTCAATTTCAGCCTCAGGCCGTACAGCCGAACAATGGATGATATCCGAAAGGCTGCTCGCGGCACACTGACTGTACCCAAGCCCCAAGTCTCGCAGAATGACCAAGGCGACATAGTGATAAAGGCAGGCGATGACGTAATTATCCTCTATACGACCGACGGCAGTGACCCCGATGCCGATTCGACCGAGTATGACGAACCGATCGAGATCGACAGGCGGACAACGGTGAAGGCGGTAGCGGTTGCTGAAGGTTTTATGGCCAGTCCCGTTGCGTCCGCAACCTTCTATGAGAAGCTCGATCTGGTTGATGCCGGCAAGGGCAAGTGGAAGGTTGTCTCGGTTGACAGCGTACACCCAGGCGAACCGGGCTCTAACGCGATTGACGGCAATCCCGGTACCAAGTGGCACACGGAATGGCAGAACGCTAGTCCGCCCCATCCGCACGAAATCGTGATCGATATGGGTACAGCATATGAGCTGGCGGGTTTTGCGCTCCTGCCCAGACAGGACGGCAGTTCCAACGGCAGCATAAAGGGCTATAAGTTCTTCGTAAGTGATGACGGTCAGGAGTGGGGTGAACCTGCTGGGGAAGGTGTCATGGAAGAAGCGAGACAGCTCAATACAGTTCGTTTCGATAAACGCGTTAACGGCCGCTATATCAAGCTGGTTGCGGCCTCGGCTTTCAACGGTCCCTGGACATCAGTGGCTGAACTCGATGTGCTGGCGACTAAGCGGCTCGATCAATAATGTGAATTTCGCATGATGGTTATGCGAGAGTGTGTGAGGTCGGTACGGCTATGATGCTGTGCCGGCCTTTTTTTCAACCATCGCTGTCAGGACATGTGACGCTGACGATAATTCTGCGGTGACAGCCCCTGATACTTTTTGAACACGCGCGAAAAATGAAACTGGTCCTCGAAGCCGACTTCAAGACCTATCTGCGAGACGGGCATCTGCGAGTGGAGCAGCAGGTTGATCGCTTTGTTCATCTTCAGCCGGGTCAGGTATTCGTACGGCGAGATGTAGTTATGCTTTTTGAACAGCCGTGACATATAGCGAACATTCACATCACAGGAATTAGCGACCTGCTGAGCGGTCCGTATAGCTGAAAAATTGTCGTCGATGTACTTTTTACATTTGCGGTAGGTGTCGAACGCCAGTGAATGCGGTGAATTGGTGTTGGCCAAAGCGGAGGCCTGCTTGAGAAGAAGTATCTCCAGATAGTTGCAGCATATCTGCTGGCTGTATTCGTTTTTCTCAAGGCCCGCCTGGAGGATCTGATGCAGCATCTGCAAAGTTGAGGCAGGCTCTGATATTTGCATTATCTTCGTTTTCGACAGCGTACTAGACCGCAGCAGTTCGTTTGCCCGCGTTCCCGTGAAAGTTACGAATATATGCTCCATGGGATTGTGCGGATCCGACCTGTAAGTGTGCCTGTCGCCTGGCGAAAAGCTGGTGATGACCCCGCCTTCGAGTTTATGGTGGGATCCGTTTATCATGAACATTCCCTTGCCCGTTATCGTGAACTTAATTACGTGGAACGGGTAGTCCGTTCGGTCGATGAAAAATGCCGGTCCGCACCTCTCGTATCCGCCGCAGACTATTTCGAGCGGTTGACGGGTTGTGGACTCGGTTTCATAGAAAAAGTAGCGGCTCTGCGCGACGATATCGCGGGGCAGGGACTGAACATTTGCCCTCACTATGTTACTTATATCCTTATGCGTTTGTTCCATATGCGATTGTCGGGTTTGGATTGAGTGGCCAGAAGTTACATATATCCATATAAATATCACTTCTGTCTATGGCAGTCAAGGGGTGAAAAGCTTATTATTGCAAATAAGACGTAGTGGTTTGCACCATGACAACTATCGGTTCAGTGTGTAAAAAGGCTCTGTGGGCTTGAAACCTGGGTTTTGGTTCAATGATGGCGTCCTCGTGCTTTATTAGAATTCTTGTAGTGGGTACAGTTAAGGAGAACCTGAAAATGGCAAGAAGTATCAACAGAAGAGATTTTTTAAGAAGCAGCGCGGTAACAGGCGCTGGAGCGGTTCTGGGCGGAATTGCTCTGGGAGGTTGTTCCGGGGCACCTATGCTGACTACCAAGCCTCGTGTATTGACGACCGAGCCCAAAGACGAGATCAGGATCGGTTTCGTTGGCATTGGTAACATGGGTTCGGGTCACGTCAGAAGGCTGATGCATATACCCGGCTCTAAGATCGCGGCTGTTTGTGATATTCGTCCCAGTCGGACCAAGTGGGCGGTCGAACAGGCCAAGAGTGCCGGCCTGGAAGTACCTGCTGTCTACGGCAAAGACGAAACAGATTTCGTAAGGATGTGCGAAAACGAGGACCTGGACCTGGTCTACAATGCTGCGCCCTGGGAATGGCACACTCCCATCTGTCTGGCGGCCATGGAAAACGGCAGCCATGCGGCCTCTGAGGTCAACATCGCGCTTTCTATCGAAGACTGCTGGAAGCTCGTCGAGACGGCTGAAAAGACCAAAAAGCATTGCGTCATGATGGAAAACTGCTGCTACGACAAAGCTGAGATGGCTGTGATGAACATGGTTGGACAAAAGCTGTTCGGCGATCTCGTCCACGGCGAATGCGGATACCTCCACGATCTGCGAGGCTTGTTGATCAGCGATACATATTACCAGGGCCAGTGGCGATGGAAAGAACAGACAACCCGTGACGGCAACCTCTATCCGACACACGGTATTGGGCCGATGGCATGGTGCATGGACATCAATCGCGGCGACACCTTCGATTACATGGTATCCGTCAGCAGCAGGGCTCTGGGACTGCACCAGTATGTCGTTGAAAAGCTCGGCGCGGACCATCCGATGGCCAAGACCGATGTTGCCTGCGGCGACGTCAACATCGCACTGATCCGCACCAAGAAGGGCAAGACCATCATTTGCAAGCATGACACACATCTGCCGCGTCCTTACAGCAGAGACTTCCTGGTACAGGGTACAAAGGGCATTATGCGTAAGTATCCAAAGTCCCGTGTCCATATCGAAGGTAAGAGCAAGGGCCACGGCTGGGAAGATTTCGGCAGCTACCTGAAGGAATACGAGCATCCCGTCTGGAAGGCAACCCAGGAGCGAATTGCCAAAGCAGGCAGCGGCGGCATGGGCCACGGCGGAATGGACTATATTGAAGACTATCGACTGATCCAGGCACTGAGAAGGGGTATTTCTCCTGATATCGACGTTTACGATTCAGTGCTTTGGAGCTCAGTTATCCCGGTGAGTGAAGAGAGTGTACGTAAGCAGGGTGAACCGGTTAAGTTCCCGGACTTCACCCGCGGTATGTGGAAAAAGGAAAGAAAGCTCGGTATCGTGGAATACCCAAGCCTCTAGTGATAGTTGCTTGAAGTTTTTATCGAGTTTAATTTTAGCTTGATATGTCCCTAAACCTTTTTTGACTTGACGATGAGGCAGACAGACGGCATTTTAAGAGTGTGATGCGTTTGTCTGTCTCATCGTTCATATCGCAGATCGCAGTTCTGATGCAAGTTCCGTTTTTTGCTGCGTTTTGATAGAGGTAACTTAGACGAAAGGAATTAAAATGAAAATAGGTGCCAGTTACTGGATGTTTGAAGGCGGTCTCGAGGCTAAAAAGCCCATCGCCGAGGCCATGCAGGAAGCAAAGGACCTGGGTTTTGATTCGATCGAGCTCGCCATCGCGAGTGAAGGCGTTCTGACCCATGAAACCACGGAGCAGGAATGTAAGGATATAGTAGCTACAGCCGAGAAGATCGGTATCGAGATCAGCAGTGTAGCCAGCGGCGAGAGCTGGGGCTGTTCGCCCACTTCTAACGATCCCGCTGAACGCGAAAAGATCGTTGAATTTACCAAAAAGGCCCTGCAGGTCACAAAGTGGCTCGGCACGGACGCATATCTGTTCGTTCCCGGCGCGGTACACGTATTCTTCCTTCCCGAAGGTGACGTGATCCCATACGATATCGCTTATGACCGGGCTAAAGAAGTAGTTGCAAAGCTGGTTCCGACTGCTGAACAAGTTGGTGTCACCATCGCTATCGAGAACGTATGGAACAAGTTCCTTCTCAGTCCCCTCGAAATGCGTGACTTCATCGACAGCTTCGATTCCAATCGCGTCGGCTGTTACTTCGATGTAGGTAACGTGCTGCTGACAGGCTATCCGGACCAGTGGATCAAGATTTTGGGCGACCGTATTGCACGCGTCCACATCAAGGATTACAAGATGGTCGGCACTGCAGAGGGATTTGTTGACATGTGTGAAGGCGACGTCGATTTCGAATCAGTCAAGAAAGCACTGGGCGAGATCGGCTACGATAGCTATCTGACCGCTGAGATGCTGCCTTACGAACCCGGCAGACCCGAAAAGACAGCAGACGCAATGAAGAAGCTTTTCAAGTAAAAGCGTTCGCGTCATCGAATCGATAAACTAAGATTAAAGGAGAATATAATGGTTAAGATTGGTATCGTTGGACTTGGCTTTATGGGTAAGATGCACTACGGGTGCTACAGCTCGCTCGATAATGCTAAGATCATCGCTATTTGCGATATAGACGAAAACAGGTTCAAGAACACAGGTGAAACTGCTGGTAATATTGCAGGCGCCGAGGGTGAACTCGACCTGAGCGACAAGACGCTTTACACGGATTTTGACGAGATGGTCGAAAAAGAAGATCTGGACGGCATTTCGATCTGTCTGCCGACTTATCTGCACCCCGAATACACCAAGAAGGCTCTCAAAGCAGGTCTGAACGTGCTTTGCGAAAAGCCTATGGCCCTCAGTACCGAGCTCTGTGAGGAAATGGTCGCAGCGGCAAATGATGCCGGCAAGAGACTGCAGATCGGTCAGTGCATCCGCTTCTGGCCTGAATACGTCAAGCTTAAGGAAATGATCGAGTCGAAAGAATACGGTGAGCTCAAGGTTCTGACTTTCCAGAGGCTCGCTCTGACTCCGACGACCGGTTGGCAGAACTGGTATCTCGACGGCAATAAGAGTGGCGGTGCGGCACTTGACCTGCACATCCACGACTCCGATTTCGTCCAGTACGTATTCGGCATGCCCAAGGCAGTCGTTACCACAGGTATGACCGGCCCGACAGGCGATTACGACCATATGGTCACTCAGTACAGGTACGATGACGACAAGGTTATCACCGCTGAGGGCGGCTGGATGATGCAGGCGAGCTGGGGCTTCGAGATGAGCTTCAACGCCGTATTCGAAAAAGCCACCGTCAGCTTCGACGTGACTAAGGATCCGATGTTCAGGGTATGTCCTGCCGACGGCGACCAGTTCACGCCAGACGTGCTGCCCGGCACTGGTTATTCACAGGAAATCGCACACTTCGTAAACGCGATAGCCGGCGAAGATGTACCTGAGATTACAACCTCACAGGCCAGCAAGGAATCCGTAAGGCTCGTTCTGGCTGAGAAAGAATCCGCTAAGACAGGCAGCAAGGTAGAGCTGTAAAATGATCAAGTGTGACAACTGGCCGACCGGCGTTTGCAGCTGGTCGGCCAGTGATAATTTAGAGACGTTGGGACAGCTCAGGTCCGAGCTCGGCCTGGAGCATCTGCACCTGCACGCCGTTCCTGCTATAGGCAGCGAGGGCGACAAGTTCCTCCGCGCCATTAAAGAACAGGGATGGCAGGTTACCTGTACGATGGTCAGCTTCGAGCAGGAAGACTACAGCACCCTCGATGCTATCAAACGTACCGGCGGCATTGTGCCCGATGAGAGCTGGGATGAGAACCGTCAGCGAGTTCTGCGTTCGATAGATGTCACCGCCGATCTCGGCGTGCAGCTTCTCTCGTTCCATCTGGGCTTTATAGACATGGAAGACGAAGCATACCGAACGAAACTGTCCGAGCGGATCCTGCTGCTTGCGGATGCAGCTAAAGCCAAAGGCGTAAGGCTGCTGCTGGAGACCGGCCAGGAAAGTGCATCCGAGCTTCGCGCATTTCTGGAAAGCCTGAACCATGATTCACTGGGCGTGAACTTCGACCCTGCCAATATGCTGCTTTATGACAAGGGCGATCCGGTAGAAGCGGTCAAAACCCTTGGCGGCCTCATCGAGCACGTACACATCAAAGACGCACTGGCTGCTCAGTGGGGCAAAGAGACTCCATGGGGCGACGGTGATGTAGATACGCAGGCCTTTCTGACCGCTCTCAAGGAGATAGGTTATGATGGTGCGTTAGCCATCGAACGCGAATGCGGCAAGTCGCGATTTGAAGATGTGAAAAAGGCGATCGATCGCCTTGTCAAGTTTCAGGCATAGCGGGGGAAATACCAAAAAATGCTTCTAGGGTTTGACAGCAAAGAGGTGCGGGTCTGTATTGCCGGCATGGGCAAGATGGGCGGATACCACCTGCATGCCCTGGAGCAGCTCATGGCGGGCCAGTACGAGCCTTATTACAAGGGCGACGTCGAAAAGCAGCTCAGCAAGATACGCATTGCCGGTGTTTGCGATGTCGATGAGGAGCATCTTGCCTCATTTCCGCAATACGATCACTATGTCGACTACGCGAAAATGCTTGATGACTCAAAGCCTGACATCATCGTCATTGCGGTGCCGACGAAACTCCACTTCGAATTTGTCGCAGCCGCACTTAAAAAGGGCATCCATGTACTGGTGGAAAAACCGCTGGTCACGCGCAAGGCAGAGATGGACGAGCTCGTCAGGCTCGCGAAAGAGAACGGCTGCAAGCTGATCTCGGGACATGTCGAGCGATATAACCCCGTCGCGATCAAGATAGTTTCGATGATACGCGAACGGCAGGTGAACCCGCAGAGCTATTCGTTCAGGCGAACGCAGAAGCACCACGAACGCATTCCGGACGATATCATCGTAGACAAGGTCGTGCATGACCTGGACCTTGCGAGATATTTCTTCGGCCCCGTCAAGGGTGTGAATGTGGAACGATCCAGACGTTTTGAAGGGCAGGTTTACGAGGCCCAGATCAATGTTGAGCACCAGAGCGGCGTACAGGGCGAGCTTTTCGTTTCCTGGCTTGTCGAAGCTGATGCGAAGGAGCGAACTGTCCGTATCGAATGCGAGGATTGTGAGGTCCGCGGTGACTTCAAGGAAAAGAAGCTGCGCGTCGATGGAAAAGAGGTCGACTGCGAAGTGCCCGGCTGGATAACACCTTCCAACAATCAGATAAAGGACGAGCTGGTTGATTTTATTATGTACTGCAGCGAGAGTACCGAGCAGGCAAGGCTCGTCGAGCCTCTGCTAAGTCTTGGCGAGGTTGAGGAATCGATCTCACTCATCGAGCAGATCGCACGAAGCGTTAACGCGTAACACTGCTGCTATCGTTCTAACGAATTAGCCTATTCCATACACTTCGCCGGTCTCCGTATCCACATCGATCCGCCGATAAGCAGGATCCGATCCAGTGCCGGGCATCAGCTTTATCCCACCAGCGAGCGGCACGACCAATCGGGCACCCTCGTAGACGTAAATATCACGTATGGGCAGTGTCCAGCCGGCAGGACGGTTTTTCAAGGAAGGGTCATGTGACAGGCTCAGGTGTGTTTTTACCATGCACAGGCCGAAGTCTTTGTAGTAGGGATCGGCTTCGAGCTTTTCGAATTTCTCTATAGCCGCCGGCTCATACTCTACATCAGCCGCGCCGTAAAGCTGTGTTGCAATCGTTTCGATCCTTTTGCGGAAGGGCGTTTCATCGGGGTACAGATAATCGAACTCGTTGGGAGCTTCGCATGCTTCCAGTACCGTCTCAGCCAGATTCATCGCGCCGTCGCCGCCTTCGAGCCAGTGTTTGCTGACTGAAAAAAGTGCACCGTTTTCGCCAGCAGCCCGGCGAACCACTTCGATCTCTGCTTCGGTGTCCGTGTAATAATGATTGAGGCATACTACCGGCTTGATGCCGCTTTTTTTGACGGTCTCGATATGGGCGATAAGGTTTTCACAGCCCCTGGCAACCAGATCCGTATTCTCTTCTGTATATGTGCTGTCCAGTGCCTTGCCCGGCTTGACCGCTGGCCCGCCGCCGTGCATTTTGAGAGCACGGATCGTAGCGACAATGACAACCGCGTCCGGCTTGAGGCCCGACATGCGGCACTTGAGGTTCCAGAATTTCTCGAACCCGATGTCCGCACCGAAACCGCTTTCAGTTACGACATAATCTGCAAGCTTCGAGGCGGTTTTGTCCGCGATGATGGAGTTTTGGCCTATGGCTATGTTCGCGAACGGACCCGCATGAACCAGCATCGGCTGACCCTCGAGTGTCTGCACTAGATTAGGATTCAGAGCGTCCACCAGCCATGCCGTCATCGCGCCGTCGACTTCCAGGTCCGCGGTCGTCACCTTATTGCCGTTACGGTCATACGCGAGGACGATCTTGCTGACCCTTTCGCGGAGATCTTCGAGATCCGTAGCGACCGAAAGGATCGCCATCAACTCACTTGAGGCGGTGATCTGCGCGCCGGATTGCATTTCGAGCCCGTCCTTCGGCCCGCCCTGACCGATGGTTATATTTCGAAGAGACTGTGCGCAGAAGTCCAGCACCCATTTCCACTGAACCTTCCCCGGATCGATATCGAGTCGTTTGAGGTTTCGTTTAGCCAGCGTCGCATCATCGTAGTTGTGCTCGTGCTGCATCCGAGCTGTGAGCGCGGTCATCGCGAGATTATGGGCGTTCGTGATGGCTTCTATATCCCCAGTCAGCCGTATGCAAAGTGGCGTGATCGGTATCGCCTGGGCGAGTCCGCCGCCCGCACCCGCACCTTTGATATTGAAAGTCGGACCCGCGCTGGACTGTCTTATTGTTCCGATAACCTTCTTTTTGAGCTTTCCCAGCCCTTGCACCAGGCCGATGGTCGTGGTGGTCTTGCCCTCACCCAACGGCGTGGGAGTGATGGCGGTTACGTCGATGTATTTTGCTTCAGGAGTTGAAGCCAGCCGTCTGCGGATCTTTTTCTGATCGAGCTTGGCAAGCTGATGACCCATCGGCAGCAGTTCGCCGTACTGAAGTCCCAGCTCATTTGCCAGGCTTTCCAGTGATTTCATGCGTTTTTCAGCCTCGTGGGCGATCTGCCAGCCCTTTGTTTTCGTCGGATCAGGCTTCATGCTGTTTGCTCCCTTTGGTAAAAAAGTCAATCGTGATGCCCTGTTTATCGACACAAATCGGCCTAAGCTCCAGCTAACGGACGATTTTCGTCAGGTGTTGAGCTCTTCCAATTGCTCCCATCTCTCGTACAATTCCGCCAGTTTAGAGTCCAGTTTTTCGGATCTGTTCATTACCGCTGATATCTTTTCACTGTCCTGCTTGTAGAAGTCCGGCTTCGCCATGTCTTCATGCAACCCGGCCTGCTCGGACTCAAGCTCTTCTATGCGTGCCGGCAACTGCTCCAGCTCCTGTTTCTCGCGGTAGCTGAGTTTTTTCTTCTGCGCCGGCTTGGGTTTAGATTTTTTCTGCTTCTTTTCGGGTTTCGCCGGTCTGCTCGTTTCATCCTGAGGCAGAGGTTTTCTTTGCTTGAGCCAGTCGTCATACCCGCCTGCGTATTCCTTGACCATGCCCCCGCCTTCGAACACAAGCGTGCTGGTGACAACATTGTTGAGGAACTCACGGTCATGACTGACCAGCAGAAATGTCCCCTGGAAATTTACAAGCAGCTCTTCAAGCAGCTCAAGCGTTTCCATGTCCAGATCGTTCGTCGGTTCATCCAAAACCAGCAGATTCGTCGGCTTTGCAAATAACTGAGCGAGCAGCAGCCGGTTTCGCTCACCGCCGCTCAGCGTCCGAACCGGCTTTTTGGACTGCTCTGGCATGAACAAAAAGTCCTGCAGATACCCTATGACATGCCGCTTTCTGCCGTTGAATTCGACTGTTTCATAACCATCGATCACGTTCTGCCATACAGCCTTGTCCGGATCGAGCTGCCGGTGGAGCTGGTCGAAATACGCGATCTGCAGGTTCGTCCCCAGCTTGACCCGTCCGCTCGTGGGGCTAAGCTGACCCAGCAGCAGCCGCAGCAACGTTGTCTTACCGCAGCCGTTGGGACCAATAATGCCGACCTTGTCGCCTCGCAGTATCGTTGTGCTCAGATCGTCGACAATGGGCGGATTGTGGTCATACTGGAACGAGGCCTTAAAAGTCTCGATGACCAGTCGACCGGACAGATCCGCCTGCTGCGTTTCGATGTTCGCTTTCGCGGCAAGCTGACGACGGTTGCGCCGCTGCTCGCGCATTTCCTGGAGCTCACGAACCCTTCCCTGGTTGCGTTTCCGCCGTTCGCGCACTCCCTGTCGTATCCATTGCTCTTCTTCGGCGAGCTTCTTGTCGAATTCCGCCCGATGCTTGAGAAGGGCGTTGGTGTGCTGTTCTTTTCTCTGGGTGAAAGTGTCGTAATCGCACGACCAGGAGCTGATCGTCCCCAGCTCCACATCGATGATGCGGGTGGATAGATTACGTATCAGCGAACGGTCGTGAGTGACGAATACAATCGTGCCGGGATAATCGTTCAAAAAGCCTTCCAGCCAGGTGATGGAATTGATGTCCAAGTGGTTCGTCGGCTCGTCCAGCAGAAGAATGTCAGGTTTTGTGATCAGCGCCTTGGCCATTTCGACCCGCCGTTTAGTGCCCGCACTGAGACTGCCGAAGGTGTCACTGCCGTTCAGATCGAGGTGCGTGAGAACGGTCTGCACCTGCCGGTGTATCGACCAGGCATTATTTGTGTCGACTTTATGCTGTGCCTTCTCCAGCCGGGACATATTCTCGGCCGACGGATCGTGTGCCACCTGACTGGTAATCAACTCGTACTCGGCCAGCAAATGACCCAGCTCACCCAGCCCGATCAGTACCTCGTCGAACACTGAATGCGAACCCTCGCCCGTGACTTCCTGCGAGAGCATCGCGACTTTCGTGCCGGGCTCGAGCTGTATCGCGCCCTGGGTTGGTTTTATGGTGCCGTTAATGAGCTTAAGCAGCGTACTTTTTCCCGCGCCGTTTCGGCCGAGCAGACACAGACGCTCTCCCTGTTCGACGTGCAGGGTGATGTCGTCAAGTATATTCGGGCCTCCAAAGCCAATGGAGACATTTTGCAAAGTAAGCAGAGCCATTGTTTTCCACGTAATCACGAATTAGTCAGGATTTAAGTATCGGGGCATGATACATGCAAACTGGTGCGTTGTTAAGAGGGGAATTCGATCATTGACGTGGAAGTGTATGCGATGGCAGGAAATGTTGTCGATTCTGGCTGGCAGTGAAGTTAGTCTGCCGGATAGCTCGTCTCGATCAGCGAACGTTTGAGCGGATCCTCAAAGCAGCTTTCGAGCTCCTCTTTGATATGTTGCAGATAGTTAGGGTCGACATCCAGCGGGCTTTGCATCCCGGCCCAGAGCATGAGAATGCTCCTGGCGTGCTTATCGATCCATCCGGCTTTCGTGATTTGAGCTGCTTTTGTATTCTCAGACAATTGGGTGCCTCCTTTGGTCTTGAATTGCACCAATATTTACAAGTATTTATCGGCAATCCACAGCTTCACCTTGAGGGTTATTTGTGTTCAAAGATGGGGCAAAAGTGAGCAAAAGAGGGTAAAACTTGCAGATAGTTTGCATTTTTGAACCGGTTTCGAACCGGCCGACAGAAAAATGTGTCTGAACGGTCGTAAATAGTGACATATGATTGACTTTTAAGGGTTTAGCACTACAATTGGACCGGTGAGAACGCGGCACACGGAAGTCGTATGCGCGTTTTGAATATCTGGTTTATGGAAAATACGAATGGCTGATATTAACGAGACAATCAACGACCGATTCGAGGATATGAAGATCCTCGACGAAATGAAGACTTCGTACCTTAACTATGCGATGAGCGTCATAGTTTCGCGTGCACTGCCCGACGTGCGGGACGGCCTTAAGCCCTCACAGAGGCGTATCCTCGTCGCGATGAACGATTTGAACCTCGGTCCACGCGGCAAGCACCGTAAATGTGCCAAGATCGTCGGTGACACCAGCGGTAACTACCATCCGCACGGCGACCAGGCCACCTACGGCACGCTGGTCCGGCTCGGCCAGCACTGGAACATGCGTTACACGCTCGTTGACCCGCAAGGTAATTTCGGCAGCATCGACGCCGATCCGCCCGCTGCTATGCGATATACCGAGGCACGTTTTGCCTCACCCGCCCCGGATATGATGGAGGACATCGAGAAGGACACGGTCGATTTCGTGCCGAACTACGACGAAACACGGAAAGAACCGGTCGTTTTGCCCTCAAAGTTCCCAAATCTGCTGGTAAATGGTGCCAGTGGTATCGCGGTCGGCATGGCCACAAACATCGCGCCGCACAACCTCAACGAGGTATGCGATGCACTGCTTTTGATGATCGACAACCCGGACTGCACGTTCAAGGACATCCTGGAAGTGCTGCCCGGCCCCGACTTCCCGACCGGCGGCATAATCTGCGGCCGAAAAGGCATCCTCGATGCCTACGTCCACGGTCGCGGCCATCTCAAAGTCCGCGCAAAACACCACATCGAAGAGAGCAAGCGCGGCAAGATCAGCATTATATTCACCGAAATACCCTATATGGTCGTAAAAGCGACCATTGTTTCCAAGATCGCCGACTGCGTGCGTGAAGGCACGATTCCCGAGATTAGCGACGTACGGGACGAGTCCGACCGTAAGGGCATGCGGATCGTGGTCGAGGTCCGCAAGGACGCTGACGAGAATGTCGTCCTGAACAAGCTTTACCGCTACACGCCTCTGCAGAACACGTTCGCCATCAACAACGTCGCGCTGGTCAACAGCCGACCCGAAACGCTTAACATCAAGCAGATGCTCAAGCTCTACATCGAGCACAGGCTTATCGTGATAAGGCGCAGAACGCGTTATCTGCTGAAGAAGGCCCGCAACCGCGCCCATATCCTGGAAGGCCTGATCCTGGCGGTCAGCGACATTGACGAGATCATCGAGCTGATCAAGAAGTCCCCGGACGCACCGACGGCTAAGATCAACCTGATGGAAAAGCCCCTCAAGCTGGTCGAATCAGAAACACTGCGACGTCTGTTGCCGGAATCGTTCGTCTCTGAACGTCACGGCAAAGAGCAGTTCCTGACCGGACCGCAGGCGGATGCGATCCTCACCATGCAGCTTCAGCGGCTTACGGGTCTCGAGATCGAGAAGCTCGCCAAAGAATACGGCGACCTGACTGAGAAGATCGAAGGCTACGAAGCACTGCTGTCAAACAAGGATATGCAGTTTGACGTGGTGCGTGAAGACATTCACGAGATCAAGGGCAAATACGGCGATGACCGCCGCACGAATATCAGTGAAGAGGACCTGACAGGGTTCGACCTGGAAGACCTCATCACGGAAGAAGAAGTGCTGGTGATGATCAGCCATCAGGGCTATATGAAACGTATGCCGATCGATACCTACCGCAAGCAGGCACGCGGCGGCAGAGGAATCATAGGCTCTTCGACGAAGGAAGATGACTTTATCGAACATCTATTTACGGCCTCGACGCATGATTACCTGCTGGTATTCACCACAGGAGGCATCTGCTACTGGCTCAAGGTCTACAACATCCCCGCCATGTCCAGACAGAGCAAGGGCAGGAATATCGCGAATCTGCTTGACCTGGGCGACGACAGTATCGCGTCTATCCTGAACGTGCGGGAATTCGACGATCAGCGGCAGCTCCTCATGGCTACCCGCAACGGCATAGTTAAAAAGACCGTACTCAGTGCATACGGCAACCCGCGTTCCAACGGCGTAAAGGCTGTTCGCCTGGACGAGGGCGACTGGGTGATCGGTGTCGATGTGACCAGCGGCGAAAACGAGATCATCCTCGGCACGGAAAAAGGCATGACCATACGCTTCCACGAAGCCGACGCCCGTTCGATGGGGCGCGTGAGCAGGGGAGTAAAAGGCATCAGCCTGGCCAAAGACGATGCCGTAGTAGGCATGGTCATCGTGGAAGAAGGTGCTTCACTGCTGACAGCGTGTGAGAATGGCTACGGAAAACGCACCGCGTTGGAAGAATACCGTGTTCAGAGCCGTGGCGGTAAGGGCATAATCAACATCAAGGGCCTGGACAGAAACGGCAAGGTGATCGCCATAAAGGCTGTTCAGGACGAAGACGACATCATGATGATAACCGCACAGGGTATGATCATACGGACCGGCCTGGAGGAAGTCAGGGTTATCGGCAGAAGTACTTCCGGCGTTCGCATGATCAATCTCAAGAAAGACGATAAACTGGTTGCGGTCGAACGGCTCAGCCTTGAAGAGGAAGAAGAGGCGGCTGAATCCGCCCAAAACGGCGAGGAATCTTCCAGTGAGGCCGAAGGATCTGCCGAACCTGATGAGAATGCTGAAGAGTAGCTTTGATCGATGGCAAAAAATAAGAACAAGGAAGTCAGTTGCATATATGTGATCTGCGGCAAGGACGCGCACCTTGTGGGTAAGCAGTGCGAATCGCTGGTCGACAGCCTTCTCGGCGACGATGAACGGGATATGGCCCTGTTTCAGCCGGACCCGGACAAAGTCGACTGCGTAACGGTGCTCGACGAACTGCGAACAGTACCGTTCCTTGCATCTCGGCGGGTGGTGGTACTGCGCGGTGCGGATAAGTTCATCACTGCCAACCGGCCTCTTCTGGAACGCTATTTTGAAGAACCGAGCAAGAGCGGCGTCCTTGTTCTGGTCGTCAGTAAATGGCAAAAGAGTACGAAACTTGCCAAAAAGCTTCCAAAGGTCGGCGAGCTGATCGAGGTAGGCGATCTCAAGCCCGCACAACTGCCGGGCTATGCCGTAGAACGAGCCAAAACGGAACACAGCAAGACCCTGGACAGAGATGCAGCCGCGGCGCTGGTGGAGTTTGTAGGTGACGATCCCGGAAAGCTCGCAAGCGAAGTAGACAAACTTGCGATGTACGTCGACGAGTCGGCTAAGATCTCGCTTGATGACGTCGAAACGCTCATAGGCAAGAGCCGTGCATTCAACGCGTTCGAGGTGATCGACCTGATAACCAGCGGAAACACTGCCGGCGCGGTCGAACGACTTCGCAATATGTTCGTACACGACCCCAGTGCCGAGTACACAGCCGTGGGAGCTTTTGCGTATCACATGCGCAAGATGTTTAACGCGAAGGTCATGATCGAGACGGGCGTGCCGATAAGACAGGTTTGCGGTAAGCTGCGGATCTTCGGAAAGAATCAGTCGGCATTTCTGACGCAGATCAAGAAGGTCGGACTCGCTCAACTGGGCAGCGCAATACGTGAACTGGCCCACATAGACCTTTCGATGAAGACAGGGGGGATGGATGGAAAGGTCGCCATAGAGCAGTTAGTGTTCAAGTTGGGGATGACACTCAAAAACCGTTAGTCTCTAAAGGGTTCCAATGGACGGAACTGGCATTCAGGATAGACCGGAATTTGACGACGCTTCCGCTGGCACAAAAAGCGGCAGCAATTGGAAGCGCCGCGTCAACACCGCAGCGATGCTGGGGTGGACGGTATCGCTTATAATCCATGTCGTGGCGATAGTCGGTATCGGCAAGATCGGCTGGATGTACGGCGGGGACCGCGGCAACGGCGATGTTGAAGTTGCGATCGTTGAATACGAATCCGGCGACGAGCTCGAGTCGCTGGGTCAGCAGGAGCAGATTGATCAAAGTGTCTCGGTCGCACCATCTGCCGATATGCCCGAGGTGAAGGTTGAACTCGGAGCACTTATGCCCACCGAAGATGCGCAGATGCGAAGCGAGGTTCTGGATTCCCAAATGCTGAACATGGATACGGGTACGGCTGGGCTCGGCAACGCCTGGCAGGAAGCGTCGCTCAGCGGCGGGGGTGCTGCAGGCTCAGGCGGGGCGAGCTTTTTCGGCCTCGAAGTCTCCGGCACCAAATTCGTCTATGTCGTTGACCGCTCAGGCAGCATGCGAGGTGAACCTCTTAATATGGCCAAAACCGAGCTGCGACGAAGCATATCCGAGTTGGAAGAGTTTGCCGAGTTTTTCGTGATTTTCTACAGCGGCAGCCATATTGCCATGCCCGGAGGCGAACTAGTCGAAGCAACCGAAGAGAACAAGGAGGATTGCTATGACTGGCTCGAGAGCATTACCGGTTCGGGCAGTACCGATCCGACTTCCGCTATGGAGCTTGCTCTGAGCCTTAACCCCGACGCTGTATGGCTGCTCAGCGATGGTCAGTTCAACAGCTCGATGTCCGATCATATCACCAGATATAACAAACAACGCGGAGTGGTAATAAATACCATCGCATTTTTGAACAGAAGCGGTGAGGCAATACTCAAACAGATAGCCAATAAAAATGACGGCAAGTACCGCTTTGTAGCAGGCCGTTAATTTTGAAAATTTCAACATCAGGAGAGAAAATAAACATGCTTGGAAAGAGGATATTTCGGATTACAGCCCGGCAAAGAGTACTGTTGACATTGTGCCTGGCCATGCTTTGCGTTGCGACCGCATTCGGCGCCGAAGACGGTGACCAGGAAACACGCATATCGTTGTGGAGCACCATCGCTGCAGGCGGGATAATAGGCTATATCATCCTGCTGACCTCACTGGTCGTACTCGCCCTGGTGGTCGAGGGTTTTATCAATATCCGCCACGAAAAGCTCATACCCACGGGACTCGCCGACGACGTTCGCGAGAACCTGCGTATGGGCGAGTACCAGCGGGCGAAAGAGATGTGTACCGAGGATGATTCATTCCTGGGTCGGGTCATCGCCGCTGGTCTCAACGAAGTGAATTCGATGTTCGGCTTCTTCGACATGCAGAACGCGATGCAGGAAGTCAGTGAGCGGAATATCTCGAAGCTCTACCGCAGGCTGGATTATCTTTCGTTCATCGCTGCCGTAGCACCCATGATGGGACTGCTCGGCACGGTTACTGGTATGATCCGTTCGTTCAACCAGATCGCTCTCACCGAGGGTGCCGCCAGACCTTCCGAGTTGGCCGGTGGTATTTCCGAGGCACTTGTGACAACATGCCTTGGCCTCGTGGTCGCGATACCAGCCATGTTTTTCGCAACCTTTTTCCGCAACCGCATCGATAACTTCGTAGCAGAAGCGGAGATCGAAGTCGAACGGCTTATGGGCCGTTTCCGCAAAGGTAAGACAGAGAACACGGGAGCCGGTTCAGCATGAAGCTTTGCAGACCCAGACCAAAACCTGGCATGGGCGTGAACATCGCGTCGCTGATTGACGTGTTTTTCCTGCTGATCATATTCTTTATGTCTGTATCACAGGTCACGCCCAGGCAGATGAGGATCGATCTGCCCTCCGCCGAGCAGGTCAACGAGCAGAGCAACGCGCTTAGAAAAGAGCTCGTGTTCAGTGTGACCGCGGGCGAGGATATACATCATCTGGGCGAACGGATTACTGCCGATCAATTTGGCAACCTGGTCAGGAACGAAGCCGAAACTGCCGGAACTAGCAACGTGGAAGTTCACATAAGAGGCGACAGAACCACCGACTGGAAGGCGGTTCGAGGACTGCTGGACATATGCGCCAAAGCCGGCATTACCGGTGTCAAAGTGGGTGTGATCAAGGCATCGTAGACGGAAGATACTATGAGACTACGAAGAAGCGACAAATACAGAGAACCGCACAAGCTGAACATGCCGGCCATGATCGACATAGTGATGCTGCTGCTCATATTCTTCATGTGCACATCAAATTTCGTTCAGCCTGAAAATCGTATGCAGGCGGCTCTGAGCAGGGTCGAACAGGGTGTCGGTCAGCAGGAATACATGGACAGCGTCGAAATTGAGCTGATCAGTGAGGCTGATCAACTGCGGATATTCTGTGACGGTACACTTTGTGACGGCTGGGCAGGTTTGCGAGAGAACCTGCGGATAAGACGCGAGATATCTGACATGGATGTCATTGTACGCGGCGGGGCGGGTGTGCCGTTTGAGAACATGGTCAAGGCAGTAGATATCTCTCATCTGCTCGGCTTTTCAAAGGTAGGGTTCAGCGCGAAAGGACCTGGTGAGTGAAGCAGGTGCTTTTTCATTCTGTTTTGGCGTTAATGTTGTTTCTCGGCATGGCAGTCGGCGATGAACAGCAGGGCGTCGAGGACCAGGTCAAGAGCCTCCTGGGCAAGGCGCTGGGTAGTGAGAGTATCGAAAAGGCCAGACCCTATTTGAACGAAGCGAGGCTGCTCTACGCTGCCAACCGAATGCGGCTTACCACCCTCAAGGCCGGTTTCCTCGGTGTGGACATGGACCAGGTCGAAGGACGCATCCATGCCAGAGAAGCCGCCGCCGGCGATGATTCAGCAGCAGTCAGGGCGATAGATCTCTTGAGCAGTTGCATTACCCGCTACGATGAGCTTGCGGATCAGGCGTCCGACGATGCGGATCAGCTCAGGACGCGATACCGCTGGGGACCGACTGAGCGCAGCCAGAGGTGGCGGGAGATAAAGGGTTACGGCTCGAGAGCCACCTATGCAAAGGCATGGTGCTGGTACGGAATCGGGCTGGCCGAAGACGGAGCGGACCGAACCGATGCGATGGAGGAAGCTATCGATCTTTTTAGAAGGTTCACGATAGGAGGCTATCAGGGCAGCGATATCGTCGCAGACTGTCTCCTTGGACAGGCCATGTGCTATTACGAACTGAACAGACATTACGAACTGATAAGCTGGCTTGAGGGTCAGTTCAAGACCGGCCAGATCGAACAGTCCCCGCTATGGCAAAAACTGCTGCTGATAACGTGCCGTTCTTATAATGAGCTCGGCATGTACCTGGAGCTCGAACTGAATTGCCAGGATTACTTCGACAACAACAGCACGCAGATACAGAGTCAGACCGATCTTCAGTTCGCGGTCATGCGTTTTGACGCATTGCGATTCATCTGCAGGCCCGGCAACCCCTACGCAAGCGGTTACATGAACAGACTCGAACAGACAGGCGAAGCCCTCTACACTCAGGGCGAGCAATGGCAGGGACATGTGCTCGCGGGGCTGGCCGACGGCGAATACGATATCCCTCTCGCCAGGCTCGCAAGGGCGCGCAAACTCCTGCTGAAAAACGAGAACGAACCAGCAGCCGAACAAGCCCGCAAAGGACTCGAGACCGCAGGTCCGCAGACTTCCCAACAGGTTCTAACGGCATTGCGGCACACCCGCTGCCTGGCTCTTGCAGGAACAGAAAAGCGGGCTGAATTTGCGCGGGCGGTGGTGGAATACATCGAGAACGCACCGCAAGCAACCGATGGCGAAGAACTGGCGGTCCTCGCGATCGGATCGCTGGTCAAAGCCTTCACCCAGGGCCAAACAGGACCCGAGAACGCGATCTCGCTGCTCGATAAGCTGGAAGACAGCTACAGTTCTGAGCGGGTCACAATGCACAGCCGGTACGCCCGAGCCGTTTTCATGATAGAAAGGAAAGAATTCGCCCAGGCAATGACGATCCTGGAAAGCATCGACCAGCCTGCCGATTCGATCAAACTTTCGTTTCTTTACAACAAGTCACTCGCAGCATTCAAAGCATCCGAGCTGACCGATGATCAAGACCAAAAGACAGTTCTGCTTGACAAAAGCGAGTCTGCCTGGCAGGAGCTGGCCAACGGACTCACCGAAGCAAAAGATAACGAAGCGCTTCGCCAAAAGGCGGTGCAACTGGGTTTTGTAATCGCAGAGGAAGTTTTCAACACCGGCACAGATGTGAGCATGGCTTTGCAGTTATGCAGCAAGCTCCAGAGCCTGGACGTGGAGGACGTTCTCGGCGACAAACTCAGTGCCCTGCAGATACGCGTGCGGGCAGCAAACACAGAGACCGGCGGGCTTTCGGAATATCTGCAGGAACTGTTGGCCGAGGACCAGGTCAGCGTCCAGGTGATCAGGTCACTCGTACAGGCAGGCGAAGCGTACGCAAGCGAAAAAGATGGGCCTCAGCAGCAGAACACAATATTTGAGGTTTACGAGCATGCATTGAAACTGTCACAGAAAGCATCAGAGCAGCTCGACGACGATCTTATGCTGCGTATCCGGTTCGGGCTGGCAAAAGCATATTCCAAGGTCGGCAAGTATGAACAGGCCCTGAATCTATTCGACAGGATCGAGGAAACAAAGGCAGGCCAGTCGGTGGAGGTGCTTGCCGCTCACGCAAGCGCTCTGGAAGGCGCGGGTAAGTTTCAGCACGCAGCCGACAAATGGAACGTCCTGGCCAAGGGTCTGCCTCAGGGCAGCGAGATGTGGTTCCAGGCCAACTACAATCTCATCGCCACCACCTACCAGGCAGGCCGGCAAGATCTTGCAGACAGGATGGCGAAATACTTTACTGTGAAACATAAACAGCATCTCAAAGACAACTGGACCAGGCAAATGAAACGTCTCCGTGAGGGTTGGGAATGAGTGATCTAAGAGTATTTTATCGCATTCTCGGCATAGCCCGGCACATAGTCGACCCGAGCTATTACCACATACTCGGCATCGATCGCAAGGGCTGCAATGCCGACGTGGTCCGCAGTGCGCTCAAGGCCCGCAAACGTGAGCTCCGCGAAAACATACCCGGCCCGGAGTTCATTCCCCTCGTAATGAAGTTCGAAAAAGAGCAGCTCGAGGTCGCGGCAGAAGTTCTCGCAGATGAACATAAACGGCGGGAATACGACAAGCAGCTCCTTCTCAAGCAGCGCCAGATCGAGAAGAAAACCGAAGAGAATGCCGCCTTGCTCGAGCGGACCCGCGCCGCAGTCATGAATGCCGTCAGCAGCGACGGTACTTTAACGCCGGCCCGACGAGTCGCGTTGGCAAAGGAACTACGTCAGATCGGCGTCGCCCAAAAGAACGTCGATGCAATCCTTGCACGCATTCCGCTCTCGAACAAAGAAGAAACCCAGATAGGTCTGAACGTATCTTTCTTCCGAGACGCTGTCAGCCTCGAAGCCAGCGACGGACCCTTGTCTCCCGAACAGTTCAACAAGCTGGTCAAGCTCGGCAAAAGGCTCGGCCTGACCGAAAAAGCCGTCTTCGAATGCATCGAAGAGGTCTCAGGCGACCACGTTCTCGAACCGGTAGAAAGACAGACCAAAGGCGATCCCTCGCATGCGACAGTCAGCCACCTCAGCGAGACCGATATCGATAGCCTGCTTGACCTCAGCGAAGACGGCGGGGCAACTGCCGGCGATGAGCTTGTGGACATCCCCCTCGACCCTGTCACGGAGGAGGAAACCGAGGATCAGATTGATCGCGACCGAACTTCATTATTCGAAGGATTTACCATCGACTGGGCGGCAGTCGTCAATTTTGCTGTCCCCGTTCTCTGTACACTCATACTCATTGGCGTTATCGCATTTCTCTCCTCCAATCGAGGTGATCAAGAGGTTGAAGAAGATCTGCCCCCGGACGTCAGATCCGAGCAACCCGAACCTGACCAGCCGGTGCAGGTTCCAGACGAAAATGATGCTCTCGATGTCCCGGAACAGCCAAGACCCCCGGAAAATGCGGTGCAAACCACTTTTCAAGCTCAGCCCATAGTTCCGCAAAAAGATGTTCCCCCGCCCAGTGAAGATTATGCATTTCTGAAAAGCGGCTCGGGCTATGGACTCGACAGAAAGGCCGCTATGGCAGACATTGGAATGGCCATGATGGTCTGTGCTCAAAAAGCATACGATTTTTGCGATCTGCCCTATGACCCCAATGTGCCTAAGTTCCCGCTGAACGAGGATTGGGCCGAACTGGTCGAACAGAGGATTACACTCGATCTCGATAGTGACGATGAGAACACCAGGCGCGTTACCGCCGAAGAGCTGGAGGAACTGCAAGGGCAGATGGCGGCGAGTGACAGGGTTGAAAGATACAAAGCAATAGAAAGGCTTGAAACTATCGGCAGTTCCAAAGCGGTGGACATATTGTTTGGTGCCGATAAGCAAGGTTTCAGCGGAGACCGCAAGACTATAAACGCTCGTCTGCGTGCGGTCAAACGCATCGGAGGCAGGGACAACGCCATAAGATTGGCAAATGCTATCTCTCAAACGGACAATCCTCTGATCTCACACCAGGTCTGGATAGCGCTTATGGATATGACGGGTATCGGTCCGGCTGACCCGGGTCATTTGAAACCAAGAAACACCGAGACGGAACGCAGGCAGTGCAGCGACTGGTGGTTGAATGCTGTCCGGGAAATGCAATTCACCGATCCTGACCAAACTCAATATCAACAGGGCAGACCGGCAGCAGCAGAATATGTAGATGCCGGCAAGTATTTCGCTTTCGGAGCGAGAAGCTGCGGTATAATTGGCCGGCTTTGCGAAATGAAGATGGCAAAGCAAAGCAACGAAACACGGCAGGGCGATGATGAATTTGACGTGCCGAATGAGTTCTCGCAGGTTGGTGAAGAGGCTCTGGCCCAGGCGGGCTATATGACGGATCAGATAGGGATCCTGGTTCGACAGCACATCCGGGCCGATGTATTTCGTGACGCGATAGCCTCCATCGAGCTTCAGCGCCAGGCCAGACGTTCATGCTGTCATACTTATCTGCAGAAGTTCGCGGTGGAGCTGGACAGCAGCGTCAGGCTGCTGGAAGTGCTGACATTGCAGATTGACGAGCGGGGCGAATATGTCAATGCCCTCGACAAACTGACGATGGACCACAGGACCCAGCTCCAAAACTGCACCAACATCATTGACGAAATCAGAGTAAACGCAATAGCTAATCTTCAAACCTGGGAACTGATCAACACGATCCGGGAGGAACAGGCATGAAACAGCGACAGGACTTGCTTTTACTCCTCTTTGGCGTCTTTGTACTTATCTGCAGTATATCTTTTACAGCAGCACAACCAGCCGGCACTATGGATGCGGAACAGTTGAGAATAGAGATCATGAGTTCGCCGTCCGGCTTCAATCTGACTTATCGCGAAATACTCCATGAAGATTTCAAAACACATGATCAGGCTGTCAGGAGATCTTTCAAGCAGTTGGCTGATGGTTTGGACTTCTACTTGAAGGGCGATCTGGTTCGTGCCCATCGGGAACTTGCTGAGGTTAGCCGGAACGCTCAGGTGAGCGACTATGCGGACTCATCGCTGCCGGGTTCTCTAAGTCTGCAGAGCATTTTGAATGAATCTTCAACTCGTCTTCCCGAACAAGATTGTTCCAAATGCGGCGGATTGGGGTATGTTGATTGCAGCGTGTGCGGCGGCAGCGGCTGGTCTGTCTGCCTGACTTGCCGCGGAGACGGCAAGATCGAAGACAGGGTCCGTTACAGGTCCCAGGCGGGCCAGATGGAAACCAAAGTAGTAGAGGCCCAGTGCCGTGACTGTGCAGGCCTCGGTGTCAGGCCCTGCGAGGAATGCGATATGCGAGGGATAATACCATGTGATGAATGTGGAGTCGAAAAACAGGGGTCAAAAGTTTTTGAACGTGATGTCGAACACGTAATAAAAATAATGCAGATTATAGAGCATGCCCGCTTTATTGCAGGTGGAGGTCTGGAATTCTTCAGCAGGGCGGGTCTGGCGGTTTCGCCTAAATTGAGCAATACCGTTGAATTCTAAGCTCTGAGGGAGATTTTTGTAAGATTTTCTGAAAATAAGTGTTGAACGTAAGAGTGAATCGTATATAGTAGTGGCTACGATAAAGCGTTTTATGGATAGGGAGCAATTCGTCATGAGGTTTTTATGCAAAGCGGGGGGATCTAATGGCTGAGACGAAATTTGAACAACTATGCAGAGACAAGGGCTTGAGGCTGACTCCGCAGCGAGCGGCTATATACCGGATACTTGCAGGCTCAAAAGAGCACCCATCTGCAGAGAGTGTCTGGAGAGAGGTAAGAAAAGAGATGCCCCGGGTCTCGCTCGATACGGTAAACAGAACCTTATTGACGTTTGCCGAAGCTGGGCTGGCCTTCGTTGTTGCCGGGTCAGGTGGTGCCAAGAGATTTGACGCAAATCTGGACAGCCACCAACATTTTAAGTGTGTTAAATGCAATGAAATTGTGGATTTTCATCACGAACCCTTTGACGATATCCTGGTGCCGCCCGAGCTTCCATCAGGTTTCAGGGTTTTACGGGCAACGGTTTATCTGGAAGGTTTGTGCGATAATTGTAAGGAAAATAATTAAGTAAATTGTTTTATTACCGGAGAAAGATGCTATGAGTTTAAAGGGTACACGGACCGAAAAAAATCTTCTGACAGCGTTTGCGGGTGAGTCGCAGGCTAGGAATCGATATACCTATTTCGCAAGCCAGGCACGTAAAGAAGGCTACCGTCAAATAGAGGCCATCTTCACAGAGACCGCAAATCAGGAAAAAGAACACGCAAAGAGGCTGTTCAAGTTCCTCGAAGGCGGTGAAGCGGAAATTCAGGCCAGCTTCCCCGCTGGTGTAATAGGAACCACCGTTGATAATCTCAAGGCTTCTGCTGCTGGAGAGGATTACGAGACCAGTGACATGTATCCCGGATTTGCGAAGATCGCTGATGAAGAGGGATTTGACAATATTGCCGACGTGTTCCGTAATATCGCCGTCGCAGAGGCCAGACACAGGGACCGTTATCTGAAACTGGCAAGCAGCATCGAGAACGGTTCGGTATTCAAGCAGGATAAGCCTGTCAGGTGGGCCTGCAGGAACTGCGGCTACATACACGAAGGCCCGGAAGCCCCCGAAGTTTGCCCGGCATGCGCGCATCCGCAGGCACACTTCGAGCTTGAAGCTGTTAACTTCTAATGGGTAACCATATTATTATACTGGGGATTTGAAGAAATTTAAGCTTGCGTAAATTCTGGTTTGCCGATAGCTTTAATGCTGTCGGCAAACTGGAGAAGCACTTTAAAGGAGACTAGCCATGAAAGAACGAAGCAACTTAGTGACGATGAAAGGCAATCCGGTAGTTCTGATGGGCGATGAGGTGCAAGTGGGGGATAAGCTGCCTGACAGCGAGCTTGTCAAAAACGATCTGTCACCAGTAAAGCTGTCTTCCTACCAGGACAAGATATTGATCATCTGTACCGTTCCGTCCCTGGATACGGGCGTGTGCGATGCTGAAACACGGCGTTTCAACGAAGAGGCGGCCAGCCTGAGCGATGATATCAAGGTTCTGACCATAAGCATGGACCTGCCCTTTGCCCAGGCCAGGTGGTGCGGGGCTGCAGGCATCGAGAATGTCGAGACGCTTTCCGACCACAAAAATTGCAATTTCGGACAGCAGGTAGGGGTATGCATAAAAGATCTGAGGCTCATGGCTCGGGCCGTGTTCGTAGTAGACAAGGATGGAACAATAAAATATACGGAGCTTGTTCCTGAGATCACAAACGAGCCCGATTATGATGCTGCGATAAATGCAGCTAAACAACTGGTATAGTTTATTAGTTTTGCCAGGAGGTGTACCGTGAGAAAGATAGCGGATAACATATACAGTGTGGGTGCGATCGACTGGGATCGACGGCTATTCGATGAGCTGATCCCTCTGCCGGACGGCACCAGTTACAATTCTTACCTGATCAAGGGCCAGGAAAAGACAGTCCTTATCGATACGGTTGACCCGGAGAAGACCGAGATACTGATCGATAATCTTGTCAGCGCGGGCGTGACCAAAATAGATTACATCGTCGCGCATCACGGCGAGCAGGACCACTCCGGAAGTATCAACGATGTGCTTTTGCTCTATCCGGACGCCAAAGTGGTAGCCAACGAGAAATGCAAGAAAATGCTGATCGATCTTCTGTGTCTGGACGAGTCGAACTTCCTGACTATTAAGGAAGGCGATACCCTCTCGTTGGGCGACAGGACGTTGGAGTTCATCGACACGCCATGGGTACACTGGCCCGAGACATTTTCGACATATCTGCAGGAGGACAAGATACTGTTTCCCTGCGACTTTTTTGGTTCGCATCTTGCGACCAGTGATATTTTCGTTGAGAACGAGTCGGCCATCTATGGCCCCGCGAAAAGATATTACGCAGAGATCATGAGCCCGTTCAGAAGGCAAATACGCGGCAATCTCAAGAAGCTGGAAAAATTCAATATTGAGATGATCGCTCCAAGTCACGGGCCGGTTTACAAAAACCCGAAGTTCATCATTGATGCATACGCGAAATGGGCCAGCGAAGACGTGAAAAACTATGTCATGCTCCCCTATGTTTCGATGCACGACAGCACCCGCAAGATGGTGGAGTACTTCTCACAGAGCCTGATGGACAGGGGCGTGAAAGTCGACGTGTTCAACCTGACCGATGTTGAGCTGGGCAAACTCGCGATGGGACTTGTCGATGCCGCGACGATCGTTCTTGCATCCCCGACTATGCTTATAGGGGCGCATCCGTCGGCGGGATACGCAGCTTTTCTCGTAAACGCATTACGGCCGAAGACGAAATTCATGTCGATAATCGGCTCCTACGGCTGGGGCAGCAAAATGGTCGACCAGCTAACTGGCATGATGTCGCAGGTAAAGGCCGAGATCATCGAACCGGTGGTCACAAAGGGTTACCCCACTGAGGACGATTACGCAAAGCTTGACGAACTGGCTGACGCTATCGTCGCCAAACACAAGGAAGCTTCGCTGATGTAGCGCTGAGATACAAACATTGTTTTAACATTTCGAAAGGAAGGCATATGGCTGAGAGACTCGAAGTTTATAAATGTAATATCTGTGGTAATATCGTTGAGGTTCTAAACGGCGGCGACGGAGAGCTTGTATGCTGCAACGAACCAATGAAAAAACTTGCCGCGGCAACCGAGGACAAGGGCAAGGAAAAGCATGTACCAGTCATAGAAAAGACCAATGGCGGCTACAAGGTTAAGGTCGGCAGCGTCCAGCATCCAATGGAAGATGAGCATTACATCCAGTGGATCGAACTGCTGGCTGACGGCAAGTCATACAAGCAGTTCCTAAAGCCTGGCGACACTCCCGAAGCAATGTTCAAGGTTGAAGCGAATTCTGTCACCGCTCGTGAACACTGCAATGTTCACGGACTGTGGAAAGGATAGAGAAAGATGGTACCTGAAAAAATTGAAAAGGCCCTTAACAGCCAGATAAATGCAGAATTGTACTCAGGTTATATGTACCTTTCGATGTCTGCATATTTCGAAGGTATGGATCTGGACGGGTTTGCCAACTGGATGAGAGTCCAGGCCCAGGAAGAACAAAGTCACGCGATGAAAATTTATGATTTTGTGAATTTCCGCGGGGGCAAAGTCAACCTGACTGCGATCGATGGTCCGCCCACTGAGTGGGCGAGTCCTCTGGCTGTACTCGAGGCGACACTTGAGCACGAGCAGAAAGTTACCGGCCTCATAAACAAGCTGGTCAAGCTCGCTCGTGAAGAAGATGATTATGCAACCGAAAATTTCCTGCAGTGGTTTGTAGATGAACAGGTCGAAGAGGAAGACAACGCCGGCAAGCTCGTAAGTCAGCTTAAACTGGTCGAAGGCAACCCCCAGGCCCTGTTCATGATGGATAGAGAACTTGGTCAACGTACTTTTACGCCTGAAGAGGCAGAAGGAGAAGCTTGATGAGCATTACGTTCAATGCTGATGAAATTTTTGAAATGGCCATTGAGATAGAGCGCAATGGCGCTAAGTTCTATCGTAAAGCAGCGGACAATTCGTCCGACCCTGAAACGAAGAAGATGCTCACTTCGTTGGCTGAGATGGAAGATGGACATGAAAAAACTTTTCTCGAAATGAGGGAAAGCCTGAATGAACTTGAGAAGGAAGAAAACACCTTCGACCCAGAGGGCGAAGCCGAGATGTATCTGCAGTCCATGGCTTCCGCACACGGCTATGAGGGTAAAAAGTCTCTCGACGAAACTTTGACCGGCAACGAAAGCCGTGAAGAGATCCTCAGAGCGGCCCTCGGCGCTGAAAAGAACTCTGTTGCCTTCTACCTCGGCATCAAGGATATCGTTCCGCAGAAGGCAGGCAAGGATAAGGTCCAGAACATCATCAGAGAAGAGATGAGCCATATTCAGACGCTCAATAAGGCCCTTGCTTCTATCAGATAATTTTACTTTATACTAATTTGACAACAAGGAGTTACCATGAAGAAGTATCGTTGCTTAATGTGCGGCTATATTTACGACCCCGAGAAGGGTGACCCGGCCAACGGCGTCGATCCAGGCACCGCGTTTGATGATATACCGGACGACTGGGTGTGCCCGGATTGCGGCGCAGGCAAGGAAGAATTCGAGCCTGTTGACTAACAGCTTGATACGGATCTAAACCAATCTTCTTCGATGATTAAGTACAGCAGTATTTTACGCAGACAGGTTGCGATGCGAAGGGTCCTGATCGCAAGTATTCCACCCGCGATCGGTGCCGTCTATTTCTTTGGATGGCGTTCCCTCGTTTCGCTCCTTGTCTGCTGTTTAACTGCCTTCATAGTCGAACACCTGTTCTGCCGAAAGCGGGGCCAGCCCGTCACAGAGGCTGCCTTCGTAACGGCCGTGCTGTTCTCACTCGTCATCCCCCCGCACACGCCATGGCACGTACAGATTATCGGGGTTAGCTTCGCGATCATGTTCTCCAAGGAAGTCTTCGGAGGATTCGGCAAGAACTTCTTCAATCCCGCACTTGCCGGCAGATGTTTTGTCTATATCTCTTTCCCCGTCGCTCTGACCGCAAAATGGCCCCCGTCAGCACCGCTCGGCGGCTGGGGTGCACTAGGCCAATGGAGCACAGGAACGAACACCGACGCTATCACCTCCGTCACACCTATGGCGGCCATGAAAGCCGGCGGCGACATACCCGCTGCGTTCGATCTGTTCTTCGGCGGCATCAGCGGCAGCGCAGGCGTCACCTCGGCAATGCTCATACTAATCGGCGGCCTCTATCTCTATTATACCAAAACAGCAAGCAGAACGACCATCCTCTCTGTAGTCATAAGCTACGCCGTCCTCAACCAGATACTCGCCTCCGCCGGCGTCGTGAACATGGATTACGCATGGACGGCTCTGCTGGGCGGCGGTTTCCTTTTCGGCGCATTCTACATGGCGACCGACCCCGTCAGCTCGCCCCGCACAAACTGGGGCCGAATATACTACGGCATCATCATCGCCCTGTGCACCACGGTCATACGCAACTTCTCCATCTTCAACGGCGGCCTGATGTTCTCGATCCTTCTCGGCAATATGTTCGCCCCGATCATCGACTACGGCGTCAAAAGTTACGGCAAACGCAAGAAAGCCAAACTCGCAGCGGCAGGGGGTGAGTCATGACCAATAAAGTCTGGTATCCCGTTGTATACATGTTCATCGTGACTGCCTTTTTCAGCTCCGTACTTATCGGCTTCACTTTCTCTACCCAAGAGCGGGTCGAAGCGAACGAACAGATAGCCTTCGAGCGTGCAGTGCTCGAAGCCGTCGCAAGAAACGGCGACCTCAAACGTCAGCAGGTACACGATAAATTCGTCGAACTGATGCAGGGACCCAAAGAAGACGGCTCTTACGAATTGGTGGAGGACGGTGAAACAAAAGGCTACGCACTGCCTGTCGCGGGCAAAGGATTCTGGGCGCCGATCAGAGGCGTGATCGGTTTCGAAAAGGACCGCAAAACCATCACCGGCATAGCTTTTTACGAGCAGAACGAAACCCCTGGTCTCGGCGGCAAGATCATGGAAGAGGATTGGCGCCGGCAGTTCCAGGGCAAGGTCATAGCTCAACAGGGCAAACCTTTGCAGATAGAGCCATACGGCTCCGAGCTCGATCAGAACGAGGTCGAGGCCATAACAGGCGCAACCCAGACGGTCAAACGTCTCGAAGTACTCATCAACGAAGACATACAGCAGTGGAAGGGCGGATCAACAGAAACGGATAAGTCATGACTAACGGAGAGCAGGCAAAAACAACCGGCGGCATCATGGTCCAGGGTCTGTGGTACAACAACCCGGTCTTCCGGCAGATCCTCGGAATTTGCAGCACCCTTGCCGTCACCAATGTCGTCATGAACACCCTCGTTATGTGCGTTTCGCTGACTCTCGTACTGACGTTCAGCGCCCTGACCGTTTCCGCTCTCCGCAAGGTGACTCCCCACAGCATCCGAATGATGGTGCAGACGCTCATTATAGCTTTCTACGTCATCATCGTCGATGTGATCCTCAAGGGCTACTGGCCCGAAATGAGCGAAAACCTCGGCCCCTATGTCGGCCTGATCATCACGAACTGCATCATCATGGGGCGCTGCGAAGGCTTCGCACGCTCGAACCCGATATGGCCCTCCATCGTCGACGGCTTTTCCAACGGCGTCGGCTATTCCATGCTGCTGCTGGTCATTGCAACCAGCCGCGAGCTCCTGGGCATGGGAAGCATCCTGGGCTATCCGATGCCGTACTTTTCGACCATCTGGGACAAGTGGACCATCATGGTCATGCCCCCCGGAGCCTTCTTCGCTCTGGCGTGCACCATCTGGCTCTGCAGGTCGTTCAAGCCCAGAGAGGAGGCTAAATAACCATGGAAGAATTACGAACAGCACTGACGGTCGGTTTCGCAGCCATTTTCACCAACAACATACTGCTCGTATATTTTCTCGGTATGTGCCCGTTCACGTCCGTTTCACGTGAGGTCAAGACCGCCATGGGCCTGGGCTTTGCCGTCATATTCGTGATGACCTGCACATCACTGCTGAACTGGGTCGCTTATCATTATGTGCTTGTGCCTCTAGAACTGGAATTTTTCCGCTTTATAATGTTCATCATCGTCATCGCTGCCTTCGTGCAGTTTGTCGAGATGGTCATCGAGCGTTTCTCACCCGTTCTCTACGCCAATCTTGGCATATTCCTGCCGCTGATCACCGTAAACTGCGCCATCCTCGGCGTTTCGCTGTTCATGGTTATTCGTGATTATTCGTTCATCGTCACCATCGCGTACGGCTTCGGCAGCGGAATCGGCTGGCTGCTGGCGATCCTGGCAATGGCGGGCATACGGCAGCGAATGAACACCGCAAACGTACCCGAGGGCCTCCAGGGACCGGGCATAACCCTGATCATCGCGGGACTGATGGCACTGGCGTTTATCGGTTTTACGGGGGTGTTGAGCTAAAATGATGACCGTTGTGCTTTCAGTATTGGCAGTCAGCAGCATAGGAGCCGGACTTGCGCTTCTGCTGGTGATATCTGAAAAGACAGTCGGCAACTACGGCGAATGCACAATAGATGTAAACGGCGAAGAAGAGATAAAGGTCCAGGGCGGCAAGTCGCTGCTCAGCGTCCTCACCGATCAGAAACTTTTCGTTCCCAGTGCCTGCGGCGGACGAGGTACCTGCGGCCTGTGCAAGCTCAAGGTCCCCGAAGGCGCAGGACATCTCATGCCGACAGAATTGCCGTTTTTAGAGAAAGACGAAATAGAGAACGACTATCGACTCGCCTGCCAGGTCAAGGTGCGAAACAACCTCAGCATACTTGTTCCGAAGGAGCTGCTCTCGGTTAGCGAATTCACTGCAAAAATCGCCGAAATCAAGGACCTCACCCACGATATCAAGCAGTTCAGATTCGAACTGGTCGAACCCGACAGAATTGATTTCACCCCCGGCCAATACATCCAGCTAAAGACGCCCTCATACAAGTCCGGCATCGAAGAAGTATATCGTGCATATTCCATTTCCTCGGATCCTGCTGACAAAAACGCCGTCGAAACCATAGTAAGGCTCGTGCCCGGCGGGATCTGTACTACCTGGCTGTTCGAATATATCGGTCTGGATGATGAAATCACCATGAACGGCCCTCACGGCGAGTTTCACCTCAGCGATACCGATGCACCAGCGATCTTTATCGCCGGCGGTTCGGGCATGGCCCCGATCAAATGCATTCTGCACCACATGAAGAACATGGATATACAAAGGCCCGCTACCTACTTCTTCGGGGCCAACAAGGTCAAAGAACTGTTCCTTCTGGACGAGATGAAACAGTTCGAGCAGGAACTCGCAAATTTCAAGTTCGTCCCAGTGGTAGCAAGTCCCGAAGAGGACGAGCAGTGGGACGGAGAGACCGGGCTAGTCACCGATGCGGTCCGACGCAATGTCTCGAACGCCGCCGAATGCGAAGCTTACCTGTGCGGCAGTCCGGGCATGATCGACGCATCCGTCAAGGTGCTCGGCGAACTGGGAATGGCTGAGGATAAGATATTCTACGATAAATTCGCATAGGGGAATGCTGTGAAGAAATCGCCTGACATGGAAAAGCTTGAAAGCGTCCTGCGGTCCTCAAAGCTTGTCGCTGGTGGATTTCTGGGCGATGACCCTCGTGACCTCACCGAGATACTGGACACCGATGCAGCAGCAGTTGAGCACCATAATAAAACGCATAAACAGATAGCCAAACGTATGCGCGAATTGACCGAAGCAGGCATCGCCCGCCTGGGCATGCTGGCTGAGGTTGAAGGCGAGCTCGAGGTCATGGTCGACGAGGCGAAGGGCATACTCGTCTGCCCCTGGCCACACAGCGGCAGATTCGCAAAGAGGATCACAGCAGTCAGAAACAAACGCACCGGCCAAACTATCCAGTGGTCGGACCTCAATATTCATCTGATCGAAGAGCACGGCTTTTACGAGGGCAAAGGTTCCGCATGGCGGCTTGAGCCCGATGAGCTCATAAGGGTTGTTTTCCCAAATTCGGCTTAACGGGATGACTTCTCGTCTTTTTTGCGTGCTGGTAGCTGTTTGGTGCGTAAAAACTAAGTTAGCTGCGTTGTTTTGCTTCTGATTACAGCTTTTGTTTGAAAGACTAGTGGAGGTTACAACTATGAAGTCCAGTGCTGATAATACTGTCAAAAAGGGAGGATATCGCCTCGCCGAAGCATCCAGTCCTTACCTGAGATCACATGCCGAAAATCCCGTCGAATGGTATCAGTGGGGCGAGGACGCGTTCAAAAAAGCCGTCGACGAAGATAAGCCTGTATTTTTGTCTGTCGGATATTCTTCCTGCCACTGGTGTCATGTCATGGCCCAGGAAAGCTTCAGCGATCCCGAGATCGCATCCATACTCAATACGCACTTCGTTTCGATCAAGGTTGACCGTGAGGAACGCCCCGATGTCGACAGTATCTACATGCAGGCAGTTCAGGCGATGACGGGCGGCGGTGGTTGGCCCCTGTCTGTATTCCTCACGCCTGACAAGCAGCCATTCTACGGTGGAACATACTTCCCCCCGCGCGATGCAGGAGGTCACGCGGGTTTTGACAGGGTGCTGCTCGCCCTTGTAGAGGCCTGGAATAACCGTCGTGAAGAATTGATCACATCAGCCGGCAGATTTACGAATCTGCTTATCAGTCAGCTTGCCAATACACCCGCCAAAACCGACCTGAGCGATCAAATGCTCGATATGGCGTTTAAGGAGCTGCATACGAATTTTGACAGGAAAAACGGCGGTTTTAATGCTGCTCCAAAGTTCCCCCAGCCCGGTAATCTGTCGTTCCTGCTCATCTATTGGTACCGGACAGGAAATCAGGATGCATTATCGATGGTGGGTCAAACTCTCAATAAGATGGCTCAAGGCGGCATCTATGACCAACTAGGCGGCGGGTTTCACAGGTATGCCACCGATGCGAAATGGCAGATCCCGCACTACGAAAAGATGCTTTACGACCAGGCCCTCCTCGCAAAAATATATCTGCAGTTCTATCAGATTACCGGCGAGCAATTCTACGCAGACGCAGCACGCGAAACGCTGGATTACCTCATCAGGGACATGCAGTCACCGCAGGGTGGATTCTATTCCGCCGAAGACGCCGACAGTGAAGGTGTTGAAGGCAAATTCTATCTCTGGACCAGAGAAGAAGTGGCTGACGTGCTTGATGGCAAGACGGCTGATATAGTTTGCGATTATTTCGGCATCTCTGACCAGCCGTCCACACTTTCAATTAGCGGGGATGTTTCCGAAGTCGCCCCGAGACACGAAATCAGTGAAGCTGACTATGAAAAACTTATATATTCGGCGAAGAAAAAGTTGTTCCAGGCCAGAAAGACAAGGACAAGGCCAGCCAGAGATGAAAAAGTCATAACCGCATGGAACGGCCTTGCGATCTCGGCTTTCGCCGCAGGCGGCAGAGTTCTCGGTAATGAGAATTACCTCGACGCAGCAAGACGGGCGGCGATCTACCTGCTTGACGATCTGGCGGAGGGCACACAGTTGCGACGGCACAGCTTCGAGGGGGCAAAGATAGGACGCGGCACGCTGGAGGATTATGCATTCCTCGCACGGGGTCTGCTTGATATTAATCTGGCGGATATCAGCCCCGAATGGCAGGACAGGACCGTTGAACTGATCGAGGAAATGCTTGACAAGTTCCAGGCCCAGGACGGCAGCTTCTATCTGACGGACGAGCAGAGCGATTCGCCTTTAATGAGATTCAAGCCTGACTACGACGGCGCCCTGCCCAGCGGCAATTCTATTGCTGCAGAGGTTCTGCTAAGAGCGGCCTGCCTTGCGGACAGACAGGATTTCATGGATCGAGCGGAGCAGTTGCTCAAGGCCTTTTCGGGCAGATTTGAAACCGTCCCGACATCACTTGCAGATATGCTCACAGGACTTGACTACAGACTCGGCCCCGTCAGTTCGATTCGAATAGCACCCGGCGAGCAGGGGCCCGAGGTCACGGAAATGCTCGATGCAGTCAACGAAAGGTTTCTGCCTCGAACCTGGTGGAAGGTTGAAAGTGAAGTCGAAACAAAGGACAACAGCACCACGGCATATATTTGCATTGGTAAAGCATGCCGTGAGCCCGTCACGGACATGGAGGTTTTCAGAAAAGCAATCGATGAATTAGCGGGAAAGGAACCGGAAAATGCCTGAGGTGCAGCCGACGGTGGACAACCAGGAAATGGCTTGTGCGGAAATACCCGGCCAGCCGTACGGCCTTGTAGTGTTTGGTGCTTCGGGAGATCTTGCCCGCCGAAAACTGTTCGGCAGTCTGCACGATTTGTATGAGCGAGGTCTGCTGTCGGATAAATTTTACCTTATGGGTTGCGGCCGAACGCAATTCAGTGATGAGGAATTTCGTTCGGTCGTTCGGGAGAGCGTCGAGAAAACGGCCCAGAACAGAGACGTATCGGAAAAATTTCTTACTCGGATGTTTTATCTGTCCGGCCAGTACGATGATCCCAAGTTCTACGAAGATATAAAGGCCCGACTCAAAGAGCTGGACGGTAAATATGCGGTAGGGGGCTGTCATATTTTCTACCTTTCTGTGCCGCCCAAAATATATGCCGATGTCGCCGAACACCTGGGACAGGCCGGCCTGTCGAAGCCGATATCCTGCGAATGTCCCGGCCAGCCGCGGCTGGTAATTGAAAAACCGTTCGGACACGACCTGGAGACCGCAAGAGAGCTCAACAGGCGTATAGGCGAGCATTTTCATGAATCTCAGGTCTACAGGATCGATCACTATCTGGGCAAGGAAACCGTGCAGAATATTCTTATGTTTCGGTTTGCTAATACAATTTTTGAACCTGTATGGAACCGAAACTACGTGGATCACGTTCAGATAACCATAGCCGAGTCGTTGGGTATAGGACACAGGGCAGGATATTATGAGAGTGCAGGCGCAGTTAGGGATATGTTCCAGAATCATATGCTTGGTATGCTGGCGCTGGTGGCGATGGAGCCTCCGGCCTCATTTGAGGCGGACCATATACGCGATGAAAAGGTCAAACTGCTCAAATGCATTCGGCCTCTGGAAGATGAAAACATTGATTCTGCAGTCATTAGAGGGCAGTATGCTGCTGGTGAGGTAGAAGGCGAGGACGTAGTGGGCTATCGCCAGGAAGAAGGCGTTGCAGAGGATTCGCGGACGGATACGTATGTAGCGGCGAAATTATTGGTTGATAATTGGCGGTGGAAAGGTGTGCCGTTCTATCTGCGGACCGGAAAACGGCTGCCGGCGAGATTGACAGAGGTAGCGATCACATTCAAGACAGTGCCTCATTCGATGTTCGCGGCGGTGGGATTGGACGAGCTGCCGGCGAATACGATAGTGTTGAAAATCCAGCCTGATGAGGGCATAAAACTGAGTTTTCAGGCCAAGAGGCCGGGTTCGAAGGTGTGTATGACGACTCTGAACATGAATTTTGACTATGCAAAAGTGTTCGGCAGCGGAGCCCCGGAGGCGTATCAGAGGCTGCTGCTGGACAGCATGGTGGGTGATCAGACGCTGTTTACGCGGCAGGATGATGTGGAGCTTTCGTGGAAATTGCTGGATCCGGTGATCAAAATGGCGGATTCTGGAGCAGGTGAGTTGTATGAGTATGCGGCTGGAACGGCTGGGCCAGAGTCCGCGGACAGGCTGATCGAGGCAGATGGACGGAAGTGGCGGCCGTTGATGTCTTAGTAGGCAGCAGCAGCTAACATGTTATGCAGCAATGGTTTAGCGGTTTATAATTGGATGGAAAATTTTGGATTTTTGTGTTATCGACACCAGCGCAGCCAGTGGGTTTATAGCATATAAATGGTGAAACATTTTAGGGAGATAAGCCTTGAAAAGCAGCTTGAACAGGACAGTGTGGGTATTTATAGTGGTCGTATTAGTGCTTTCAAAAGTGGGAGTTTCTGGGCAAAAGCAGGGTGAAAGTGAGCAAAAGACGGTAAAAGTTAGTACTTTGAGGGACTATTTGAGGTACGCTGCGCTTCACAACGCGGAGCTGAAAGGGGCATTTCAGGAATTTCGCGCAGCGGTTGAACAGGTGCCTCAGTCAGAGGCTCTTCCGGACCCTCAATTCAAGTATACGTATTTTATCGAAGAAGTAGAGACACGTGTTGGGCCGCAGAAGCAGAGGGTTGGTATCAGCCAGACTTTTCCGTGGTTCGGTGTGATCGAGGCCAGGACCGATGCTGCGGCTATGGCTGCGAAGGCTGCGAAAGAGAGATACGAAGCTGTAAAACTGGAACTTTTTAATAAGGTCAAACAGGCATTTTACGAGTATGCATATCTTTTCAATGCTATCGAGATCGCGGAGCAGAATCTGGAGCTGCTGGAGCATTTTGAGGAGGTCGCGCGAATACGTTACAAGGCTGCTGCAGCGGAGCATCCGGATATAATTCGGGCACAGGTTGAATACGCCAAGCTGGCGGATGAACTGGAGAGTCTGAGGGAGCTTCGCAGGCCGATATTGGCTAAGCTGAATGCGTTGCTTAACAGACCAGAGGATGCGGCGCTGCCGTGGCCCGAGAGGGCAGAGTATGAGCCGGAGGCTGTGCAGGAGGAAAAGATGCTGGCTTTCCTGCAGGAAAAGAATCCCGAGTTGACTGCTCAAAGATTCGGGGTTGAGGTTGCGCGTCAGCGGGTGGTTCTGGCGCGGAAGCGGTCATATCCTGATGTGACAGCGGGTATTGAGTGGATTGATGTGGGGAGTGCGGTAAATTCGGGTGTTTCGGACAGCGGTCAGGATGCGCTGATGGCGACGGTTTCTTTTAATTTGCCTATATGGGGCAAGAACAATCGGGCGCGGGAACGGCAGGCGACCGCAAATATGCTCAAGGCCAAGTCGCAGGTGGTCGAGCTGCAGAATGATCTTATCGCAAGAGCGTCAAAAACCGTTTATCTGGTTCAGGACGGCAACAGGAAGGTGGAGCTGTACGAGGATATCCTGGTGCCTAAGGCAACCGAGATGGTGTCGGCTTCTGAAACCGCGTATATGAGCGGTAAAGTTGATTTTTTGAGCCTTGTCGATGCTCAAAGGCAGTTGCTGGAGTTTCAGTTGAAGCTGGAAAGGGCAATTACAGACAGTTTACAGTCTTTAGCTGAACTGGAAGCCCTGACCGGCGGTAGGATTAAGTAAAGTGAAGAAATAATTCAGTTCTTTAAACATTCTGTTTAATCGGAGTTTATCATAGGGGCTTGTGAAAAACTGATTTGTTTTGAAAATCATACTGATTTTCATCGTCACTTGCCACGTTTGGTCTAGTCGGTGTTGAGTTAATCGAAGGGTCTAATATAATATGAAAGTTAAACGCGTAGTTATAAACTCTAGTAAAGTACTGGGCATCATTCTCTTGCTGGGATTCGTTTTTGTCCTGGGTTATCTTGCAAAACCCATCGATCAAACGCATGCTGATCATGCGGCTGCTGAGGATACTGCGGAGGAACAGGTTCAATGGACGTGTTCGATGCATCCGCAGATCCTTCAGGATGAGCCTGGGGATTGTCCCATATGCGGAATGGACCTGATACCGCTGGAAAGCGGGGAAGATGGTGGTGCGCCGAGGCAGATCAGTTTTTCTGAGGCGGCTGTCAAGCTGATGGATGTTGAGACCAGTGTTGTGCAGCGTAAGTTCGTCGAGGCTGAGATCGATATGGTGGGCAAGATCGACTATGACGAAACACGGGTGAAGAATATTGCCGCGTGGGTGCCGGGGAGACTGGATCGTCTGTTCGTGGATTATACGGGCATCGATGTCCGTAAGGGCGATCATATGGTCAAACTTTACAGTCCTGAGCTTCTGGCGGACCAGCAGGCTCTTTTGTCGGCGATCAAGTCGGCGAATAAGCTCAAGAGCGACGGTTCGGAGATGGCGAGTAAGCTGGCGAATAATAACATTGCAGCCGCACGTGAGAGATTGCGGCTGCTGGGACTTACCAATCATCAGATTGAGGAGATCGAGAAGGCGGGCGAGCCTTCGGAACATATTACCATCTATGCTCCCATAGGCGGGGTGGTTATACACAAGAACGCTACCGAGGGTATGTATGTCGAGACGGGGACGAAGATATATACGATCGCGGACCTGTCACAGGTATGGGTGAAGCTGGACGCATACGAGTCGGACATGATGTGGATACGGTACGGTCAGACGGTCGACTTCACTAGTGAGGCGTATCCCGGGGAAGTGTTTACGGGCAAGATAGCGTTTATTGACCCGATCCTTAACGAGGAAACGCGAACTGTTAAGCTGCGAGTGAATGTGCAGAATCCCGGCAGAAAGCTCAAGCCGGGGATGTTCGTTCGTGCGACGGTTACTCCCAAGGTCTCGATGGGTGGGCAGGTCATGGATCCGTCAATGGCGGGTAAGTGGATATGTCCGATGCATCCGTCTATTGTGAAAGAGGCGGCGGGCGATTGCGACATCTGTGGAATGGATCTAGTGGAGACCGGTTCTATGGGATACATGGAGATAGCAGAAGGTGAGCAGCAGGCTCCGCTGGTGATTCCGGAAACATCCGTGCTGGTCACCGGTAAACGGGCGGTGGTTTATCTGAAGCTGCCCGGTGAGGACAAGCCCACGTTTGAAGGAAGGGAGATCGTGCTGGGTCCGAAGGCAGGCGAATATTATATCGTTCAGAGCGGTCTGGAAGCAGGTGATGAGATCGTTACGAGCGGTAATTTCAAGATCGATTCGGCATTGCAGATACAGGCAAAGCCGAGCATGATGTCGCCTGACGATGATGATCCCGACAGCAAAGACGGAGCCAAGCTGGAAGTCGAGAGCGATGGTGAACAGATCGTGTGCCCGGTCATGGGCGGTAAGATCAACAAGGATATTTTCGTGGAGTACAAAGGCAAGAAGGTTTATTTCTGCTGTGCGGGATGTCCTGAGGAGTTTCAGAAGAATCCGGAGAAGTATCTGGATAAGCTTCCGCAGTTCAGTGAGGAAGATACTGAAGCTGAAGACTCAGCAACTGAGCAGACGATCTGTCCTGTGATGGGCGGTAAGATCAACAAGGATATTTTTGTGGAGTACAAAGGCAAGAAGGTTTATTTCTGCTGTGCGGGATGTCCTGAAGAGTTTCAGAAAAATCCGGAGAAGTATATTGATAAGCTTCCGCAGTTCAGCGGTGGTGAAGAATAGATTTTAGGGCACCTCTAACAATTCATTTTGGCGGTCAAGCGAATCTTTTTGATTCCGAGCGGCGTCAGACAAAAACCGCTTTAGCTGCAACTAAAGCTGATTTGTCTTCCTTGCCGGAATGCAAAAATCTTCTACTTGCCGCTCAAAAGCAATTATTAGAGCTACCCTTGATTTTTTGCTCATCAAGAGACCAGATGAGCCGCCGCAGAATTTAACAGCCGCGCCTCCGACGAACTTTTTGGAGGTCCATTCTCGGCGGACTGTGAAATTATGCGGCTGGTGATTTTGGTAACTAAGGGGAAGAAATTGAATGTCGGCTTCTTTCCCAAATATTTCGTTATGAATCTTTTATTGTAAGGAGCAAGTAAGATGAGAAATCTGGCAATCGTAATTTGTGTTTTGGTTGTTGGTAGTTTTGTTGTGATTGGTCTGAGCGGGTGCGGCGAGAACGGCGGTGAAAGTGCGCCTGTCGAAAATGAGCAAATGGACCACGAGAACCATGAAGGGCATGATCATGAGGCAATGGAAGAAGAGTCTGAGGCAGGGTCGGAAGAGACCGCTCAGAAGATATGTCCGATCATGGGCAATGAAATAGATAAGGGCATCTCGACAGAGTATAAGGGCAAGACCGTTTATTTCTGCTGTCCGGGATGCATCGACACGTTCGAGGAAAATCCCGAGAAGTATGTCGATGAGCTTCCGCAGTTTCAGGGATAAAAGCAGGGCGTCAGTGAAGTTTGAATTGGTTTTCAGTCAATTGGAGCACGAATGAACGAGCGGTTGGATCATAAAGCATCTTTGATAGATAAGACAATTCTTTTCTGTTTGAAGAACAAGTTGATCGTTGGGTTACTGGTCATATTTGTGGTCGGCTGGGGCTTCATGGTGGCTCCTTTTGACTGGGAAGTCTCACAGGTGCCTCGCGACCCGGTTCCGGTGGATGCGATACCGGACATTGGGGAAAATCAGCAGATAGTCTTTACCGAATGGCCAGGGCGGTCACCGCAGGATGTTGAGGACCAGATAACGTATCCGATGACGGTTTCTCTGCTTGGTATGCCGGGCGTGAAGACTGTGCGAAGTTTTTCCTTTTTCGGCTTTTCGAGCATATACGTCATATTCGAGGAAGACGTAGAGTTTTACTGGTCGCGGAGTCGTGTGCTGGAGAAGCTCAATTCTCTGCCTGAGGGGACGTTGCCTGAGGGCGTCAAACCGGCGCTTGGGCCTGACGCTACTGCGTTGGGTCAGGTGTTCTGGTATACGCTCGAGGGACGTGATAAAGAAGGTAACCCGGCAGGCGGCTGGGATCTTGACGAGCTTCGATCGGTGCAGGACTGGTTTGTTCGTTACGGGCTGATGAGTGCCGAGGGTGTCAGCGAAGTAGCGTCGGTCGGCGGTTTTGTTCGCGAGTATCAGATCGATGTGGATCCGGACGCTATGCGAGCGGCGGGGGTGACTCTGCCGGAGATATTCAGTGCAGTAAAATCCTCGAACGTTGATGTGGGGGCGAGGATGATCGAGCTGAACCGCGCGGAGTATGTTGTGCGCGGTTTAGGGTTTATCGAGGACGTTGACGATATCCGTGACACGGTTGTGAAGGTTACGGATAACGTGCCTATCACGGTCGAGCAGGTGGGGCATGTGACGCTGGGTCCTGCGCTGCGGCGCGGCGCGTTGGATAAGGGCGGAGCAGAAGCGGTAGGCGGCGTTGTAGTGGTCAGGTACGGCTATAATCCGCTTGAAGCTATCAAGAACGTGAAAGCGAAGATCGAGGAGATTTCGCCCGGTTTGCCTGAGAAGACGCTGGCGGACGGGACGACGTCCAAGCTGACCATTGTTCCGTTTTATGACCGGACGGGGTTGATCTATGAAACGCTTGGTACGCTGGAAAGTGCGCTCACTGAAGAAATACTGGTGACCATCATCGTGGTCGTGATCCTGGTGATGCACTTCGGCAGTTCAGTGCTTATCAGCGGTCTGCTGCCTTTGGCTGTGCTGATGTGCTTTATCGCGATGAAGCTGTTCGGGGTGGATGCCAACATTGTTGCGCTTTCGGGTATTGCGATAGCTATCGGTACGATGGTGGATATGGGTATCGTGATCTGCGAGAACATACTGAAGCATCTGGAGCGGGCCGGGCCGGGGGAGAATACGCTCGAGGTTGTTTATCGTGCAGCGAGCGAAGTGGCTTCGGCGGTTGTGACAGCGGTGATGACTACGGTAGTGAGCTTTTTGCCGGTGTTCACGATGACGGGTGCGGAGGGTAAGCTGTTCAGGCCTTTGGCGTTTACGAAGACCTTTGCGCTGGTGGCTGCGGTTGTGGTTGCCATAACGATAATTCCGCCGGCGGCTCATATACTTTTCACAAAGCGGTTCAAGCCGGGCAAGGTGCTGCATATGTCGTTGGCGATCGTGCTGGGTGTTTGCGGTGTGTTTGCGGGGATTATGTTCAACTGGTGGATCGGAGCGGCGATAGTTGCAATTGCGATCTACCAGGGAACGCGGGACTATGTGCCCGAGAGGATCAGGTCGCATACCGAGCTGCTGGTGACGATCTTGACGGCTGCGTTTGTTGGTGTTATTCTGACGACTCACTGGCTGCCGCTGGGGCCGGAAGAGGGGATGGTGAAAAATATTGTCTTTGTCGGTCTGCTGATCGGTTCTCTGCTTGTGTTCTTCAAGCTGTTCCAGAAGGGGTATCCTTATATACTTGGCTGGTGCTTGAGGCATAAGACGGTGTTTATGATGATACCTTCGGCGCTGGTACTTTTGGCTGTTCTGGTGTGGTTTGGTTTTGCGAACGTATTCGGATTTGTGCCTGAGCGGTTCCGTACGAGTTTGTTGTGGACTAACGCGCAGGCGGCTTTTCCGGGGCTGGGTAAGGAGTTTATGCCGCCGCTGGATGAAGGGTCGTTTTTGTATATGCCGACGACGATGCCGCATGCTTCGATCGGTGAGGCGCTTGATATTATCAAGAAGCAGGACGTTGCGTTCGAGGCGATTCCGGAGGTTGAGTCGGCGGTAGGTAAGATCGGCAGGGCGGATACGCCTCTGGATCCTGCGCCTATCTCGATGATCGAGACGGTTATCAATTATAAGTCTGAGTATAAGCTGGATGAGGATGGGCACAGGATCAGGTTCAGGTATGACGAGGAGTCGGGCGAGTTCGTGCGCGATGAGCAGGGTGAGCTTATACCGGACGAGGACGGGCGGCCTTACAGACAATGGCGGGAGCATATCAAGTCGCCGAGCGATATCTGGGATGAGATCGTGGACGCGGGTAAGATACCTGGAACGACGAGTGCGCCGGTGCTGCAGCCAATATCGGCGAGGCTTGTGATGCTGCAGAGCGGTATGCGTGCGCCGATGGGTATCAAGGTGAAGGGGCCGGACCTGGAGACGATCGAGGCGGTGGGGCTGGAGCTGGAGAAGTATCTGAAGCAAGTGCCGGCTGTGAAGGCGTCGGCGGTGATCGCGGATAGGGTGGTTGGTAAGCCTTATATCGAGATAGATATCGATCGTGAGGCGATCGCTCGGTACGGGATGAGCATCGGGACGGTGCAGGATGTTATCGAGGTTGCGATCGGCGGTAAGCGGATCACTACGACGGTTGAGGGGCGGGAGCGGTATCCCGTTCGGGTGAGGTATATGCGGGAACTGCGTGATGAGATAGAAACGCTGGGCGAGATACTTGTGCCGGCGAGCGATGGGGCGCAGATACCGCTGACGCAGCTTGCGGATATCGATTATGTGCGCGGGCCGCAAGCGATCAAGAGTGAGGATACGTTTTTGACGAGCTATGTGCTGTTCGACAAGAATGAAGGATATGCGGAAGTCGATACGGTTGAGCAGGCTCAGGCGTTTTTGCAGGAGAAGATCGAGGCGGGTGAATTCAAGCTGCCTGCGGGGGTGAGTTATGCGTTTGCGGGCAGTTATGAGAACCAGATAAGGGCTCAGAGGACGCTGAGTATTGTGGTTCCGCTGGCACTACTGATCATTTTTATAATATTGTATATGCAATTTAAGTCGGTATCCGTGACTTCTCTGATTTTTTCGGGAATTATTGTTGCGTGGAGCGGGGGGTTCATGTTGATATGGTTGTATGGGCAGGACTGGTTTCTGGACTTTTCTGTCCTTGGGACGAATATGAGAGAGCTGTTTCAGGTGCACACGATCAATTTGAGTGTGGCGATCTGGGTCGGTTTTCTTGCGCTCTTTGGCATTGCGTCCGATGACGGCGTGGTCATGTGCACGTATCTGCAGCAGACTTTCGACAGGCGTAAGACCGAGTCTGTTGAGGAGGTTCGTGAGGCTGTAATCGAGGCGGGCAAGAGGCGGATACGGCCTTGTCTGATGACGACGGCGACAACGATTTTGGCGCTTATTCCGGTGCTGACGTCTACGGGGAGGGGTTCGGATATTATGGTGCCGATGGCGATACCGTCGGTGGGGGGGATGACGATAGAAGTTTTGACGACGCTGGTTGTGCCGGTGTTGTATTGTGCTATACGTGAGAGAAGGGCGGTGCGAAGTTAAAGCAGGAGCAGCTTGGCCGCTCTATAAGTAAACTTAATAGCAGCGAATTGAAGGAGAGCAAGAGATGGATATTTTTGAGTTTGCAATGGAAAAAGAGAAGATGAGCCGGGAGAAGTACCTGGACATGGCCGAGAAGAGTAAGTCAGTCGGGGTTAAGCATATTTTGCAGATGCTGGCTGACGAGGAAGAGAAGCACTATCATACCGTTGAGCGGATGAAGCAGGAGACGCCGGAGGGTGTGACGAAGACGGATGTGCTGGCGGATGCGAAGAAGGTATTTGAGAAGATGCAGGGTGCGCGCGAGGAGATAAAGTTTGAGGATGATGAGAAAGAGGTTTATCATCAGGCCAAGAAGATAGAAGAGGAGGCGAGGGACTACTATCTGCAGAAGGAGAAAGAGGCGGATGATGAGGTTGAGAAGAAGATATTCCACAGACTGGCGGAAGAGGAGCAGAAGCACTGGTTTGTGATCGACAACATTTGTGACTTTGTCGAGAAGCCGGAGTATTACCTGGAAAACGCTGAGTTTGTACACCTCGATAATTATGTGCCATTTCCATAGAGAGGAGAGACTATCATGAAGACGAAGGCAATTACTGTAATAGGTTTGCTGATGGCGGCGGCTGCGCCGATCGTTTATTCGCACTGTCAGATACCTTGCGGGATTTATGACGATCAGGCTCGGATCGGTTCGATGGCTGAGGATATCAGGACGATAGAGAAATCCATGAAACAGATCGAGGAGCTTTCGATCGATCCGGGCAAGAATGCGAATCAGCTTGTAAGGTGGGTGACGAACAAAGAGGAGCACGCTCAGAAGTTCAGTGAGGATGTTACGTACTATTTCATGGCGCAGAGGCTTGCGCCGCCTGAAGAAGGTGCGAGCGTTGAGACGCAGAAGGAATATAACAAGCAGCTTACACTGCTTCACAAGCTGCTGTATAATGCCATGAAAGCTAAGCAGACTACCGATCTGGAATATGTTGCGGAACTGCGGGCGCTGCTTGGGGATTTTGAGAAGGCTTATTTTGATGAGGACAGCCAGGCGGCTATGAGTGACCATGGGCATGAACATGGTCAAGCGGGCCATGTTCACCAGCATTGATGTGCGTGCTGGATATCAAGCACAGGGGCGGGTGCATCAAAAAAAGGTGGCGCGAACATTTTGGATATGGTATAACTTAGAGAAAAGGTTATTTTTCGAGGTATATCATGTCACAGCAGGATTGGATTGAAGAAGCGGTTGCCGAATTTCGCAAGGGTTGCCAGGAGCTCCACGACGAGCTCGATTCCGCGGCTAATGGGACGTTGCTGGATGTCAGCGATGATCAGATCGTCAGAACGCTTGAGCCTTTACTCAAGGATGTGCAGCGAAAGGCTATCCAGACGGCATTGGAAAAATCCCAGACTGATTCGGACTACCGGCGTTGCGGCAAGTGTAAAAAAAAATGAGACACAAGGGCAGCAAATCCTACGAGTTCATCACCAAGCGTGGCAATATAAGTCTTACCGGCACTTATTATCATTGCAGTTGCGGCAGCAGCAAGCCGATCAGCAATCTTGTCAGCAGCGGCCGCAAATACAGCCGGATCGCCAACGAGCTGGTATTGCGTCATACGGCAAGTGGCCCTTATAAAGAGGTTAGCCGATTTTTGCGTCAAGACTTCAGTATTCATATATCTCACGAATCGCTGAGAAGGCGGATATTGGCGGTTTCAGGCTCTATCAGACAAAACCGTGATTGCAGCAGCGACGACCGGAAGTGGGACGAAATTGCCGGCAGTAAGCTGTATGGCTATGCCGACGGAGTGTTGATAAACGTACGTCGTGAAGGGTGGAAGGAAGTCAAACTTCTGCGTTACGAGGATGACGCCTGTAGTAAGGTCAGCCATCGTGCTGTGCTCGGTCCGATCAAGCAGTTCGGCTCTCTTGCCCGTCGTGAGGCGATTCGGATTGGAGCATCGAAAGCCAAAGACATGACGTTTTTAATGGACGGTGCGGAAGGTTTTCACAGGCATATAAAAAGCAATCTTCCTAATGCAAAACAAGTAGTTGATTACTGGCACTGCTGTCAGCACATTGGCGAGTGTGCCAGTTTGCTTTACGGTGAAAATTCGAAGAGGAGCAATCGCTGGCGAAGCAAATACTGTCATGTACTTCGAGATAAGGGGCCCAAAAAACTGATCAGGAGCTTGCGAATCAGCAAAAGCCGGGTTGCGAGCAGCGAAGACGCCGAGGCCTTGTCGAAGCTGATCAACTTCCTGTCTCGGCGGATTGAGCGGATCGACTATCCGAAATTGCTGGCTATGGGGCTTCGCGTGGACAGCGGACCGATAGAAAGTTCATGCAAAACCGTTGTGCAGGCCCGCCTGAAGAGCTCAGGGATGCGGTGGAGCCGACAAGGAGCATCCGCTATGCTGGAAGTCAGAACCGCACTGCACAGCGATTTATGGGAATATGCTATAAAAGACTGTGCCTAAATATTGTGATGCACCCCACAGGGGCCTGTTTTGTGATGAAGGGTTGATATTCCGGCGAAAAATGTTATTCTAAGTCATTCGCATAGAGCGACTAATTGATTTGGAACGCATTTTAAGGAGACTGCTGTGCTTCAAGATGGCGAAAAAGGCGCGATAATACAGAGAGATAAAAAGACGTACGCTGTTGCTCCGCATATTCCTTGCGGGGTCGTTAAGCCTGAGACTTTGCGTAAGATCGCTGATGTGGCGGAGAAATATGGTGCGCAGGCGCTTAAGGTTACCAGTGCGGCTCGCATTGCTATAGTAGGACTTGACGAAAAAGACGTTGACGCGGTCTGGAGTGAGCTGGGGATGTCGCCCGGCTTTGCTGTTGGTATTTGCGTGCGCAGCGTCAAGGCGTGTCCGGGTACTACTTTCTGCAAGAAGGGTATGCAGGACAGTTTGGCATTGGGCATGAAGTTTGACGGCAAGTATCATGGTATGGATCTGCCGGGCAAGTTCAAGATCGGCGTTAGCGGCTGTCCGAATCAGTGTGCTGAGACCTGCATCAAGGATGTGGGGCTGGTCGGCATGAAGAACGGCTGGAAGGTTCTGGTAGGGGGCAACGGCGGTGGTCGACCTAGACTTGCTCGTGAACTCGCCAAGGACCTGAGCGAGACGGAGGCGATGGAACTGGTTGATAGGATCATCGACTATTTCAAGGCCAATGCAAGGCCTCATCAGCGCATAGGCGCGATGCTGGACAAGATGGACTTTGAGGAATTTGCGGCTGCTGTCAAAGGTGAATAGATCGCAAGGGCAACTTGAGTCTGTCTTAGAGCGGATATATGAGCGGTATAACCGGAGGGAGCTTATTCCTCCGGACCCGCTTCAATTTGTATACAGATACGAGGAGCCGCTGGATCAGGAGATGGCTGGCTTTGTCGCGGCGGCGCTGGCGTACGGCAGGGTGACTCAGATAGAGCGAAGTGTGACGGGGCTGCTGGGAGTGATGGGTAAGAGACCCGGCGATTATGTCAGGCGGTTCAACGACAGCAAGGCGGCGGAGCTGGCGGGTTTCAAGCATCGTTTCAATACGGGGAAGGACCTGGCGGAGCTGTTCGGCGTATTGCAGAAGGTGTTGGTCAGATTCGGTTCGATCGAGAATTATTTTGCTGAGACCGACCGGGATGAGCATTCTACCATTGTGCCGGTATTGACAGCTTTTTGCGATCATCTTTCGGATCTGTATGAGGAGCTTTATCAGAAGGAGGTAAGCAGGGGGGTGAAGTATCTGCTTGCGAGTCCGGCGAGGGGGAGCGCATCGAAGCGGCTGAACCTTTTTTTGCGATGGATGGTTCGTGATGACGAGGTCGATCCGGGTGTCTGGCAAACGATCAGCCCGGCAAAGCTGGTTGTGCCGATCGATGTACATATGGAACGTTTGTGCAGGATACTGGGTTTGTATGGCAGGAAGACGGTTTCGCTCAAGGCAGCGCTGGAGATAACGGAAAGTTTTGCGAAGGTCCGGCCTGAGGATCCGGTGAAGTATGATTTCAGTTTGAGCAGAATTGGAATTATTGATAATTGCACGGGTAAGCTTACTGAGAAGTGCGACCTGTGTGAGTTATATGGTTATTGTTTACGAGTGAGAAAATGATCAAGGCAGAAGAGCTTGAAAAGTATTCATCGGCGATCACGCTTTCGGATATGGAGATATTCGTTTATCCGGAGCTTATGTACAGCCTGGTGCTGGCAAATATCATGAGCCCGATACTGTGGAAGTGGCGTAAGCTGGAGACATTTGAGAAGATAAAGAACAAGACGCCTTACCGACGATTCATGCGTATGCGCCAGTTTATCATGGACGAGTATGATTTCAACCTGGACCTTGAGACGTGGGGTTTGACGCATAAGGATGTGGAGCTGGAGAGATTCAAGGATACGATCGATCCTCGCGATATTGCGCAGAGTAATGCGCTGTTCGGGTATACCGGGGATAAGTACTATTTTGACGTTGAGATCCGAAAGCATTTCGGTCTTGATAAATATGACAGCGAGATAATTCCGTACTGGAAGACCGAGACGCTGGAGGCTATGGACGCCTTTCAGTACAAGCCTGGTTATGACAAGAAGGCGGGGGAGTGTGTGTCGCTGGCGGCGCTTTATGCGGCGGCTGCATTTGTGGTTTGTGATATTCCGCTGGAGGATATTTATATGATCCTCACGCCTTTGCATTCTCAGAACTATGTGGATGTGAACGGCGGGGTGATAACAAACAATCGCCGGATCGTGACCAAGAGTATGTGGTTCAACGGCACTGAGATTTCCATGAAGGCTCAGCGTGCCATGAAGAATGAGCAGATAACGATCGTCGCTCACTCGACAGGGCATGTGCACTGTTTTTATGATGATGCTACCATTGACCCTAAGGCATATGAAGGATTTAAGAATCGTCTGGATGATTATCTGACGGAGCAGTTCGATCTTCTGACATTTTCTAACTTTCTGCGTGCCTATCATGATTACCAGAAATATTTTCAGTACTGCAGGGAGCTGCGGGGGCAGAAGAAGTTCATCGATGCCGATGTTTTGTTCAGGTATGAGCACGGCAGTAATTACCGTATTGCAGACCAGACGTTCGATAAGCTGCTGGAGGAAGTGTCTGACGAAGATTTTACGCCTTATAAGCGTCTGGACCGCATGTGTTCCGAGCAGTTGAGGGCCTTTGTCGAATACGAACAGATAGACGTTTTTGACCCTGAGGGGCAGGCGAAGCTGAAAGATTATCTCAGTACTTTGCTGCCGGATGTAGATGCATTCATGGAAGATATGACTGATTTTCTCAAGACCGAGCCGAGGCTGCCAAGCGGTGATAAAAAGTTTCACGAGACCGAGCCGGTAAAGATATCGCCAGAGCAGAGCAGGGAAGAGATCATCGATTATCTTCAGGGGTTGCGGAGCAGCAACAAGATGGTCGATCTTGCATTCTATGCGTACAGGGACATGGAAACGTGTGACTGGGTTCCATTTGCCAGGGCCGCGATCGAGCGCAATCCCGTAAGTATTGAGACGGCAAAAGATATAAGCACTGAGAAGCTGGTAAAGTGGCTCGGGCCCATGGTCAACGAGTCCATTTACCAGGGCAAGAGGATCGCTCAGCCTGACGAGGTCGTGAATTATCAGCGGGGTGACGGTGCTGAGAAGGCTTTTGCGCTGGCGAATATACTGCACGAACGCGGGCACGAGGATGATATAACGGTCACGATCGACGGGCATGATGTGACGGTCGAATGCGACAAAGTATATCGCTTTGTTTCGTCGAAAGAGCTTCGCGGCACAGTCAGGATAAAGCCTGACGGGAAGATCGAAGCCCAAAGCCTATAAAGCGGGCAAATTTCTGAATAATCATGGAATAATGGGGAAACGGCAAGTTGTGCGCCGCAGAAATTAACAGCCGTGCCTCCGACGAACTTTTTGGAGGTCCATTCTCGCCGGACTGTGAAATTATGCGGCTGGCGTGTGGGGTTGCAGGAGGCTGCTTCGGTTACCCAGGTTTCTTTATGAATCAAATTTTTCTTGCAATGAAGGGAACAAGCTATTAGTATGACCGTAAGTAAGACTGAAATGGTCATACTTAGGGAGCTTCAAGTGGAGATTATTAGACGAAATACTGATTATGCCTTGAGAGCCATGATATTTCTGGCCAATGAGGGGCGTTCGGTTCCGGCAAGAGACATTGCAGAGTTGTGCGGAATGCCTTATCAGATAACTGCCAAACTGCTCCAGAAGCTACATAAAACAGGCCTTGTGAGCAGTAAAATGGGACCAAAGGGTGGTTTTGAGTTGTCTCGCGGTCCTGAAGAGATAAAGGTCACGGAGATTGTTGAAGTCATTCAAGGGCCTATAACGGTGAATAAGTGTACTGCTGGTAGTGAGGGCTGTGTTCGAAGCGGCAGTTGTGGGCTTTGCCGAAAGCTTCGGGAATTGCAAAGAGACGTAGATGGTTTTCTTGACGGTGTAAGTTTACTGGATTTTACAATCGAACGAGCTGAAAGGGCTGCTAAATGACAAATGATAAAAAGAAAAAAGTACTGGATGCCGTGCTTGGTAAAAAAGGTAGTTTGAACGGGCTGATCGATTATGCGGACGATGCTGTGGTCAGCAAGACCCTGCTGGACAAGGGGACCGGGACGGTGACGTTGTTCGCTTTTGCTAAGGGCCAGGCTTTGAGTGAGCACAGTGCTCCTTTTGATGCGTTGGTTCAGATCGTGGACGGACAAGGCGTGATAATAATTGACGGTGAAGAGCATGAAGTTGCTGCAGGCGAGGTGATCATTATGCCTGCCGATGTGCCCCATGCTGTTAAGGCGGAACAGAAATTCAAGATGCTGCTGACTATGATCAGGGCGTGAACGCGAACTATTTTCTCATGAGAGAGGTTTTACAGATATGGCAAAACGTGAAATAGTAAAGATCGACGAAAGTAAATGTAACGGCTGTGGTGATTGTGTGACAGCATGTGCCGAGAATGCGATTGAGATAATCGACGGCAAGGCCAAGCTGGTTAGCGAAATATATTGCGATGGTCTCGGTGCGTGTCTTGGGCATTGCCCGATGGACGCGATCTCGATCGAAGAAAGAGACGCCGAGGAATTTGACGAAGAGGCAACCAATGAGCGTATCAAAGCTCAGGAAAACGCCAAGAAGCGTCCGAGCGGGGGCGGTTGTCCTGGTATGATGGCTCAGATGTTTCAGGGTAAGCGTGGGGACAGCGAGCAGCGGGATGGGGATACGAGTTCTCAGTTGGCTCAGTGGCCTGTACAGCTTGCGCTGGTGTCGCCGAATGCGGAGTATTTCAAGAACTCGGACCTTGTGCTGGCTGCTGATTGCGTTGCGTTCGCGATGGGTAATTTCCATAGCGAGATTCTCAAGGATCACAGCCTTGCAATTGCGTGTCCGAAGCTCGATAATACAGGACCGTATGTTGATAAGCTGGCTGAGATAATCAGGCAGAACGACCTTAACAGTCTGAGCGTGCTTCATATGCAGGTGCCTTGCTGCTCGGGATTGACGCGTCTTGCAAAGCAGGCAGTAGAAGCCAGCGGCAAGGATATGAAGTTTGATGATGTTACAGTGAGCTTGCATGGTGAAGTGCTTGAACGCACTACTATGTAGTCATAGAAGGAGTTAACGATGGATACTATAGTGATGCTGGCAGGCGAGTTCTGGGGGACATTGACGGAGATGGCGCCGTATCTGCTGTTCGGTTTCCTGGTGGCCGGCATCCTTTCCGTGATACTCTCAGCGAGATTCGTTGAGAATCATCTGGGGGGCGGCGGCTTTTGGCCTGTGGTCAAGGCGTCGTTATTCGGGGTGCCTTTGCCGTTGTGTTCGTGCGGTGTGATCCCTGTGGGGATGTCATTGCGTAAGCATGGGGCGGCGAAGGGGGCGACGGTGTCATTTTTGCTTTCGACACCTCAGACGGGGGTTGACAGTATATTGGCGACGTATGCATTGCTTGGGCCTATCTTTGCGGTATTCAGGCCGGTAATCGCATTTATAACGGGTCTGATCGGCGGATTTGCTGTTCAGCTTACCGGCGGGTCAGGAGAGAAAGTAGCGGGTGAGGTTGCGGATGGTGCTGAGGAAGAGGACAGTTGCTGCGGCGGGAAGAAGCAGCCTTTCTGGCTGATACGTCTTTTTAAGCATGGTTTCGTAACGCTGCCGCGAGATATTGGAAGGCCGATGATCGTGGGGATTATTATTGCTGCGATCCTGGCCGCGGTTATACCGGATGATTTCTTCGCTTCGCACGTAAGCGCGGGTTTGCCGTCTATGCTGCTGATGCTTGTATTTGGGATACCTCTGTATGTCTGCGCGACCGCTTCGATCCCTGTTGCGGCGGTGTTGGTTGCAAAGGGGCTGACGCCTGGGGCGGCTCTTGTTTTTCTTATGACTGGGCCTGCGACGAATGCAGCCACATTTACAACTTTGTGGAATATAATGGGCAGAAAAACGGCATTGATATACCTGCTAACGGTGGTTGTTTGCGCGTTGAGCGCGGGCTTCCTTCTGGACGCTATGTTTCCGGGGATTGGCGGACGGGTGGCAGAGCATATGCACGAGATGGACACTGCGTGGTGGCAGCATGCGGCGGGGATTTTGCTGTTGGTCGTTCTGGTGCCCGGACTCTTTAAGAAGAAGCACAAAGAAATGGCGAAATGACGTTCTTTGATGCGAAAAGGCACGGCTTTGCTTGCCGTGCCTTCGCTTATATACGCCCGCCAGGATTCGAACCTGGGACCTCCGGTTTAGGAAACCGATGCTCTATCCTGCTGAGCTACGAGCGCATCTTATGGGTTTATTTATGCATCAGATTATCAGGAGCTGGAAGCGCAAAGATACCATAACAGCCTCTGTAATAGTTTGAGTAATTTACAAGGCTATCAAGGTATTTGCAAGGGGTTTTAGTGCAAAAGAGTGCTAAAAACCTGCGGAACTTGCTCGAATTTTTATCGTGAAAGGGCGGGTTCGAGCCGCCAGGACCCTATTCCGTCCCACCAGAAATCAAGGCATTGCGACAACGTTTGTGCCTGATCGGGTTTGGAGCGTTCGATGGTCATGTCCCGCAACTTTCTCATGCAGGCCTCGCCCCCGAGCTGCCAAGCTGCTAAAGCGGCGTTTATGGCTTCATCCGGAGGTGTTGTTAGTTCGAAATTGGACTCGTGCAATTCTGAGAGAAGTCTTGCAAGAGGTTCAAGGTCGTAAAGCCAGGACTCTTCTAATGCACGCTGTTTTTCCTCCAGTATGCGGATGGTTTCCAGGTTGTGGTTTTGCCGGGATTTGCTTTTTCTTCTTGGCAGTACGTGTAGCTGCATTTCAACCTCCGTGTGCTCAAGTTGTCATTAGTAATTTGCTGTGGGTTAGAAACCCCCGTCGCCGCCTGTCTGGGTTATGTTGACTGGTGCGAAGGCTCTTCCGACGGGCCTTACAATTTCTTCGATCACTTCCGCACTTGCTGCCAGTATTGTTGGCGGTACGTAAATCATGTCGCCTTCCTGGAGCAATACATTCTTGCTTGTGTCACCGTGTGCGAGCATACGGTTGAGATTTACTTCGAATATCTTAGGCCTTTCTTCTGGATCGCTGGAGGGTCTGATGATCTGTACCCTTTCGGACCAGGAGGAACCGGTAGGCCGGCTTTTGCTGATCGCGCTGAGGACCGTATCTCTTCCGGTGAATGGTTTAGCGCCGGGGAAGTTGACTTCGCCGAAGACATAGTATGCGGCGCTTCTGTATTCTGCTACTCTGACATCGACGGGTATATCGCCAGTAAGCTTGTAGAGCTTTGAGAGTCTGTCTTTCAGGATTCCTGAAACTTCATTAGGTGTTTTACCTGCGACTTTCAGTTCTCCGATATCCTGGAAAGCGATCTTGCCGTCCGGTCTGATAGCCTGTTCCTGTTCGTGCAGTTCGGGGATGCTGGTGCAATGAATCACGATTCTGTCTGGAGGCCGAAGAAGGTAGTTCTGGGCCGCGATCTCCGCCTGGTCGGGCATTAGAAAAGCGTTTATGTCTTCCGGGTTTGAAGAAAAGCAGCCAGTTGTCAGTATTAAACATGGAACCAGGATCACCGAGATGATCATTTCTTGAAATTTCATTTGTTTTCCCCCAAGTGTTTTATGTTTGATTGAGATGAACTGTTAAAATTGGTTTATAAACTGGTCACGATGCATAGAATGGGTTTCAAGGCAGCTTTCAGGACAGCACCGTGACCAGTTCAAGACTTAGCATGCATCAAGCTGCATGGCGTTTTCTCAACAGGCCAACCATGCTCACGCCTATCAAGCCCAGGGTCATTGAGCTGGGCAGAGGAGTTGCAGAGGGTCCGTCTGTCGCGTCGCCATTTGTCGGGGTCTGGACGACACCGGATGAGACATCTTCCCAATTGCCGTTGCCGGGCACCAGATTTTTAGGAATCACGTTCTTTACGATTCCATTAGCATTTCCGTTGCCGGGCTTTACGGCGAGTACGTCTTCGGGATCAACATCTTCATCGTCTGTGCCCCATTTGCCGGATCTTACGACGAACTTGTCAGTTTTTTTAGCTGATGCAGGAAGTGTTGGTTCCACACCAGTTGCTTCCAACTGCCAGCCGGTCGCAGAAGCCTGGCTTTCATCTAGAGCTGCATAGTCAAAACTTGCGGTCGCAGTCGCCGCAAAAGCTAGAACGATTATAGTTGTCATTAGTTTTAAATTCATGGTGAGTCTCCTCAATATTACTTATTAACGCGACTGTTCACAGGTCGCTGTGTTTCCGGCAAATGGGGGTGCTCTTGGAAGGGTGTTGACATGTATGTATTGTGAGCCATGCCGAATCTGTATTAGTGCTGTTATTTTGTATTGCATCGTATACACTTTCCGCTAATGCAAAGCTATTGTCGGTATATCAGGCCGGTTTGAGCTTAGCTGTCTATGTGGCTGGTGTTTTCTTTGATGCGTGAGTAGCTGTGGTCGTAGTCATCGGGCTCGATATTTGCGGCGGCTACATCTTCCAGAAACCGGATGAGCATTTCGATGCGGGTGTGGACCCAGCTTTTCCGGTAGATGTTTCTGATGTGTGCCTTGATGGTGCCGCTGCTTACGTCGAGTATGTCAGCAATTTCCTTATTGCTGAGACCCTGACAGACGAGCTTTACGATCTGCACCTCTCTGGGGGTCATGCGATAGCGTCTTTGGATGTAGAGCCATTGCTTGTTGTCCAGAAGTACTGTGCTGGGCAGATGGTACTCAGAACTACGGCTTACTTTTGCTTGCTTGTCCATTGTCTTAGTGCTCATTTTGTTCCACCGTTCCGATCAAAAGGTTAATAAGGCGGTTAGCTTCCTCTATATTCTGATTCGATAAGACTTTTGCGTATTCATTGAACTCAAGGGCCTCTTTTAGTTTTTGGAGTGCCTGTTTGTTTTCGTTCATTGCTGCGAGGGTGCGGCCCAGATGGAAAGTGCTGTTGACATATAACGGGCCGCCTACTTCGGCTGTTTCCAAGGCTCTAATGAAATCCGAACGAGCGGCTTTGTAGTTCTCCATGCGATAATTGATTACGCCTCGTGTATCGATGAGGTTGGGATATGAGTCCGCTGTGTCAAGGCCTTGCTGGGTGAGGTCGAAGGCCTCGTTGTATTTGCGGTCCACTTCCGATCGCAGCCATGCCAGGTTATTGATGGCCTCAACGTGTTCCGGGTATTGCGAGACTATCTTTGTGTACATCCTTATGGAATCCTGATCCTTCTGTCGTTTGCGATACAGAGCGCCCAGGATGCTCATGATCGTTGCATCGTTTTCAAAAACAGTGTGGACCGCTTCTGCAATTGAGGTTGCGAGGGTGACGGACTTGGTGTCTTCATAATTTGCCATCTGCCTGATGACCGCTATGAAAAGAGGCTTTTGTCTGGGGTCCTTCTGAATCTCTGCCTTTGCTAGTTCTTCGATTTCCGCTTGCCGGCCTTGCTGAAAGAGGACCCTGAACCGCTCGGCAAGTATTAGGGGGTTGCCAGGATACTTTTTCAGGAGTTCGTTGAATTCTTTTTCAGATTTATCTATGTGTCCGCCATGATACTGAGCAACCGCATGGAGAGTTTCGAGACGCGGTCTGGCCTGTGGTTGACAAACCGCGAGCTGTTTTTCGAGCAGCTCTGAAGCTTCGTCAGGTTTTTGTGAATCTATCAGTTTTCTGGCCAGGGCTATCGCGGCCTGAGAATCCGAGGGTCTGCTGCGAACCACTTCTTGAAGCCTTTTTACTGAGTCGTGATCCATATCCTCGCGCCCCAAATTTTCGATCTGTGAAAGAAGCAGAGGGTTATTCGGTAAATAGATAAGTCCCTGTTCAAGAACCTGGCTTGCTTTTTCTGTCTCGTTTAACCGTTTAAGTTCATGGACCCAGGTGAGCCATAAGTTACTGTCCAGGGGATTTTTCTTGATGAGCAGACGCAAGATCTCTTCTGCTTTGAGTCGGTCGGTTCTGTTCCTCATCCTATATAGGCTCTGTGCTTCGAGAAGGGCCAGCGATGTGTCTTCTTTGTTTTTTGAGCGTTCCTTTTTGAGTATTTCCAGTCCGCGTTTTCGGACGGCTGTGTCATTGCTTTCGAGCATGATGCGGCTAGCATGTTTTCGGATCGTCGGATCGTATGGGTCGATCTGAAGACATTTTCCGATCGCTTCAATGCTTTGTTTTATGTCACCGATCGAATGATAAAATACTGCGAGTTCCAGCCAGGCCCCTGAATCAGTCGGCTCGACCTGAACCGCTCGAAGAAGATCATCCATTGCCAATGTAGTTTTTCCAGTCAATGAATATATTCTGGCTCGAAGCAGATATGGCCTTGAGGATTCACGGTTCTTGAGAAGGTCGTTACAGTATTTGACAGCCGTTCTTGTGTCGCCTTTTGCAAGGCTAAAATTGACGGCTGCGGTACACGATTCTATGCTTTGTGCTGCTGGGAGTTGTTTAAGGAGGTCGCTGAGGGTTCTTTCCGCGGAGTCGAAATCCTTCATGCTGATCTGAGTTTCTATTAGCCGCAGCAGTATGGTGATGTTGTCAGGTTCTTTTTCAATTACTTTAGAGAGCACCATTTCGGCTTTTTGAAGTTGTTCGTGGCTTATGTAGTAGTCTGCAGACAATGAGGCCAGCAGGGGGTTGTAGGGGAACCGATCGATGTATGTTCGGCTCAGAGTTTCTGCCTCTTTATGCTTGTCAGCTCGTTTGAGGACCTTTATGAGTTCGAGTGCTAAGTCGATATCTGATGGGTTCTGCTGCAATGCCTGGCGGTATGACTTAAGGGCCAGGTTGGTTCTTCTTGCTGTTTCATGGGTTCTGGCCATAAGTATATGTGATGTTTGCAGTTCGGGATACATCCGTTGTATTTCTTCAGTCAGTTGCACTGCTTCAGTGTAACGCGATGTGAAGTCCGGCAAGTTCAGCCAGTGCCTTACTGTTTCATATCTCCATCGCCAGCCGTTTTCGCCTTCGATGTTTCTCAGTTCATCGATCAGGCTTTCAACTAGCAGGGGTTCATCATATGTTTGATCGCAATGAAGTAATCTTCGATTTAAAGCTATCGATGGGCCGAATCGCTCATGCAGCGTTTTAAGCTTGCTGAAGTCGGCGTCGTCGGTACGGTCATTGGTAATGTCGAGCAAGCTTACCAGGAGTATATTTCTTGCCTCTTTCGATGCGGCATGTTCAAGTTTACGTTGCAGGAAGCTTTCTGACAGTTCCGGATTTCCGCTTTTTGTACAGATCCGGGCACCCTTGAGTGAGGCCTGGATGTAGTATGGGTCGTCCGGCTGGATCGTTTCGAGAATGTCAAGTGCCTTGCGTAGATCAGATTTTTTGTATTCGAGATCCGCTTGAATCAGCAGATGTTCTGAAGTCAGCGATCCTTCTTGTTTGAGCTGATTCAGTTCTTTTTCACAGTTGTTCAGTTGATCGGCTGCGAGATAGAATCTCATTGAAAGGAGACGCTTCTTTGGCTTGGGGATATCCGTGTTCAAGAGCCGTTCCAGAACAGAACCGAGTTCTCCTTTGCTGATAGGAATATCTGGATCTTCGAAAACTGTCAGCGCATAGTCAAAATAGCGGCTCATGATATCCGCATTTTCGGGATAAAGCTGCAAAGCTTTCTGATAGTATTCGATCGCTTCGGGGGCTTTTTTCAAAAGTCTGGCTGTTTGGGCCCTTAAAAGCAGGACCTCTATTCGGTTCTCATAGTTATCACAGTCTGTAAGTACCCTCTGGGCCCGGTAAGGCAATCCCTGCTGCAAGAACAGGGCGGCAAGTTCAAGTCTTGTTCTCAGTGTGGGGTCGCCGAGTTGAAGAGCCCTTTCCCATGAATCTATGGCCCTGGAATTTTCATTTCTTCGGACAAAGATCAAGCCTTCGAGGAAACATGCTGTAGTTCGTAAACCTCCGTTTTCCCGGTATTGCTGAATCATTTGTTCTGCTTGATTCAGCTCATCGGAGTGAATGAGCAATTCTGCGGCTATGGGTGTAAAGTCCCAATCATCGGGATCAAGGTCTTTCAGGGCCTGCTGCGCAACGTATGTCATTTTGGAGGTGTCGCTTGATGTAATCGCATGTTCGGCGTAGGCTTTCCATAGTTTGAAACTGTTAGCTTCGATCTTGCGGGCATGTTCGAGATGCTGGAGGGAAAGGTCTGTCTTGTTCAGATTTTTATAGTTGTCAGCAAGGCGAAGATGTACATCATGACTCATATTTGGTAATGCTGCTGCGTTGTTTAGATCGTTCAATGCCTGTTCATCATTGCCTTGCATTATCTGCTGTTCGGCCATTAGAATATGGCTCATTGGGTTTTGCGGATTTTCTTCCTGACATTTCTCGCACCAATACATTCCGGCTTCATTCATGATCTCCGGTTTTTGAGAAGCTGTTTGAATGAGGAGCTCGTACGCTTTGAGTATTCTGGGGTCAGACTGGATCAATTGTTTCGTTATTTTGACTGCTGAATTGAAGTCACCCTGTTTTTGTTTGGCAAGAGCGAGCCTGAGTCTTATCTGAGGATGTTTTGCGAGTCCGGTCAATCTGTTTACGACGAGTTCAGCTTCGGCCGGCAGATCGTTCTCGATAAGTCTGTCAATGAGAGCCATCGCGGCGGTCAGGTTTTGTGGGTCGTTCAAAAGAATCCGCCGGTAGGAGCGTATTGCACTGTCGAAGTACTGTTTTTTTAGTGGCCTGCGATTAAGCTGGGCCTGGGCGAATTTTGCCAGAATTTCGTTGTCGGTGCCGTTTTTGGAAAGATAGGTACGGAAGTGTTTTGCTGCTTGGGCCCAGTTGTTCTGCTGGTAGGCGTTCAGTCCCTGGCTGTAGGTTTTTTCGGACAAACGTTTCTGCTGCCAGTCATGGATCACGTTCAATGCAAAAATGACGACGACCAGAAGAATGAATGCCGAAAGGGCGGTTATGATATTACGTTTTTTCCGGGACATGATTCAGGCGTTTCCAATTGAAAATCCGAACGGCAAGCGGTTCTGCCAGTTTCGATGTGAGTTTTTTTATTGTTTGCAGGAATATCCAGAGATCCAGCTTGAAGCTGATCGAATTGACATATTCAACATCATATTTGAGCCATTCCTGGAAATCGTGAGTTCGCTCAGGATTACGTTTTACCTGCCATAAACCCGTTATGCCGGGTTTGACGGACAGCCTTGCATCGTGCCAGTGCGGGCAAAACAGGTTCTCCCGCGCAGGTGAGGGTCTTGGGCCTACGAGACTCATATGACCGGCCAGAACGTTAAATAATTGCGGCAGTTCGTCCAGGTATGTTGCTCTGAGAAACCTCCCAAGCCTGCTGACTCGCGGATCGTTTTCTATTTTGAATTGAGGGCCGTCAACTTCGTTCAATGATCTCAGTATCTGCTGCATTTGGTCTGCGCCTGTTACCATTGTTCTGAATTTCAGGCATTGAAATTCTCTGCCGGAGAGACCCTGTCTGCGATGTTTGAATATTGCTGGGCCGGGCGATTCGAGCTTTATCGCGGCTGCTATAGCGAGCATGACAGGTGCCGAGACGAGAATAAGGCCCAGCGATGCGAGTGCATCCAGACAGCGTTTTGGGTAATTTGGATAGCCCAGAGCACCTGAAATTTGGATGGGTTCGCTGAGCTGTAAGTCTGATGTATTTTCGGCTGAGCACTTGGTTTCGGAGTGGGTTAAGAACGTATTTCTGATCCTTGAGCCGGATTCGACGCAGGTGTTGTCATCGATGACACTGGAATCAATGAGAGATCCGTCTTGTATATGCACGTTCTTGCCGATAATCGAAGGGCCGAGAAGTACACAGTTTTTCCCCAAGGAGAGATTTGGGCCTGCCAGAACGTTGCCGATTATTCGGATGGACGGATCCTGAACTTTTTTCATACCGTCAATCGGTGTATGATCGGTTCTTGTTTTGCTCGAGATGATGCTGTGAGCCATATCTAAAACTGTTTCGACGCTATTCTGTAACGGAACGATCTGACCTGGAACGCCAACTGTGACCCGAGAGTGATTGTGCTCAATGATGAATTTCCAAAACCGTGTGAAATCAGTGATGAGATCGATGTCATCGGGCAGGTCAGTGAGGATGTTGCTGTTGATCAAGAGGTAATCAGGCCAATCGGTGCATTGCATTTCACGTAAAGCTCCATGATTGTAGAACCTCTTGAAGCCGCAGACATTGCCATGTTCATTCAGTATCGCTCTTTCGGTGATGCGGGTGAGGTCCTTTCTGACATTGACGGCCAGCACGTCAATATCCGAATAGCGTTCGATCAGAGATCGCAGTATTGCAGGGTCGATCCTTGTGACGTTCTTAGCGTGATTCAGGAGGATGTTTTTGTGATCTGAGATTTCATTTTTGAGTGTTTTCAGTAGTAGTGTGCAGTCATATGGCGTGAGGTTTCGATCATCGCTGGAAATACGCCATGACGCTGGATAAAAGATGTGACTGCATTTGCAGGCGGCATTCTGCCTGACTATCTGAATTAGTGCATTCAGTCGCCATTGATGCGCTGCAAGCCAGTTGCCGATGGGGGGGTTAGACTCCGCGGTTAGATCTTCAAGGATTGTGCATTGTGTGATTTTTCTTAGCATAAGCAATCAGTTCCCTGATGTGAGCAGAAGAGGTCTGTTTCGTGTAGGGCCGTTTTTGTCGGCGGGTGATGAGGATGCCTTGTAATATCTGTAGCCGTATTTATTGTATGAGTGAGCGGTGTGGACACCGTTGAGGACCGTCCCCAGCACAGTGATGTTGAGTTCATGAAGCCTGCCGTAAGCTTCCTTGAGGTCGTCTGCTGCTGTTTTGCCTGCGAAGCTGGCGAGTATTGTCGCGTCGGCGATGCGAGCCCAAAGCAGGGCGTCGGGGAAGGCGAGTACAGGAGGGGTGTCTATTACAACATGATCGTAGTATCTGCAAAGATTTCGTATGTTGCTTTGGACCTCGGGTCTGGACAGCCTGTCGCAGGCCTTGAGACAACGGTCGTAATTGCCGAGGACATCGAATCCTGCTGATGGTGCGTACCAGAGAGCGTTGGCAAATGGTTTGCCTTCAAGGACGTCGGAAAGTCCTGTAGTGCCTTCAGGGAGATTCAGGATGCGTGCAATGTCTGGTTTTCTCAGGTCGCCGTCAATGAGCAGGACCTTTCGGTCGTTCTGTGCCAGGCTTGCAGCGAAATTGATCGAGAAGGTAGTCTTGCCGTCCTTGGGCTGACTGCTTGTTACTGCTAATATGTGTTGATTCTCTTCTTCGAGCATGCTGATGTTGGCTCGTATAGTGCGGTAGTCGTCGGCGAGTCTTTCCGAGAGCTCTGATCTTTTGACCTCGGTTGGGCATACGGTTGTGCCGATGATGCGGGTGCTTAGTGATTTGTTTAGGTCGGTGGGTGTACGCATGCGTTTGTCTGATCGATCGATCATTACTCCAAGAAAGCCGCCGCAGCAAATTGAACCAAGGACCGCAACGATCGCCAGCTTTTGTCTTTTATCTTTGGCGATGACGCTGGATGCATAGTAGGCGACGGAGACGCGGGCGGGTCTTTGGCTTTCCATTTCGATCTTCTGGATCTTGCGATTGATAGCGTCGTAAAGTTCTTTGGTTAGCTCGAGCTGTTCCTGGTGGTCCTTTATCGCGAGGTGTCTTTTGCCTAATGTGATTAATTCTGCGTTGGTACCTTCTAGTTTTTCTCTTATGCGCCGTTCGTTTTCGCGGACTTTGGCAAGTTCGGCTTTGAGTTCGGCCACCTGAAACTCCGAGCTGCGGTTTATCTGTTCCTCTATGAGCTCCTCAAATTTTTTGCCTATGTCCTCGCGTCTCTGGTCCAGTCGTGTTTTTAAGGCTGTGAGTATTTCTTTTCTTTGTTCGAGCCTTGGATTGCCTGAGACCATTGTTTGCTGATCGCCCAGTACATCTCTTTCCAGTTTGGCCATGTCTTCGGTGAGGGCCTTTATGGTCAAGTCAGCATTTATGAATTCGTATTTTAGCTTCATGCGGTCGGTGGGGGCGAGCAGGACCTTGTCACCGTTGACTTTCATCTGTACGTTGGCCTCAAGGGCAATCCTTTTGGTTTCGAGGGTCGTAAGTTCATTCTGGAGCTTCATTACCTGCTCAAGCATCATTTCCTGTCGGCCGGTGAGACTTGTTGTGCCGAATTCTTCGGCGAGCTGGCGAATGATCTTTCGCTGCTGCTGCATTTGTTTTGCTGTTGAAGCTCTTTTGTTCTCAAGCAAGGCGAGTTTGTTGTCTTCGCCCTGATTTTCTTCATAGGCCTGCATAGTCATATAGACGCGTATGAACGAGTCGACAAGTTCTTCAGAGAATGCGGTGTTGTTGGTTTTCATTTTGATGTTGATCAGTTCTGTTTTTTCGCCGGGCTCGATGAGGATGGTTTCTTTGTTGATCATGAGCTTCAGGATCGCTACGGGGTCCATATCGGGTTCGCATATGCGTATGCCTCTTTTGGCCATGTCTTCGGCGACGCGATTGAGGATCTCGTTGCTGGACATGAGCTCGGCCTGGGTGTTCATAAAGCCCTGGTAGTTGGGCATTACGTCCTGGGTTTCGGCGTCGTCGAAGAGTACATTGGGGAGTATCGGTGAAACTCTGATGGCGCCGACTGTTTCGTAAGACGGTTTGAACATGTAGAAGATGGCGGGGATGCCTATCGCACAAAGGACGACCACGGTCAGCAGAACGATGTACCACCGTCGCAGCAGTGCCTTGATTATCTTGAACAATGTCAAGGTGTTTTCAGATTCTTGCTTTGTGCCTTCCTGGGCGTACGAGCCTAGATATGATTCATAGTACTTATCGATCTGATTCATAATCGTGCTCCTTTATTTTCGTTTAAGGATGAGAGATCCATTTCTGGTAAAGCTTGAAAAGAAACGTAATTCGAGCAAAACGAAACCCATGGCCAGGGGGACCATGGCGAGTCCTCCAATGTCGTGTATTGTTTGCTGAATTTCGTTAGAGCCGATCTGCATACTCAGTCGGGCGGTTGCGCCGAGTCGGATAGAGTTACACAACAAGCTGAGAGGTATGCAGGAGAGTATTAGTGAGGACTTGATCCACGTCGGGCTTTCGATGATCAATGCTATAAAGCAAGTTAGAATTGCGAATGCCATGATCATTCGCAAGCCGTTGCATCCTTCACTTACGAGGATCCGTGCAGAGTCAAAATCCAGGTAGGCACCGTCACGTGAGACAGTTATGCCCATTATTTCCATACCGAACATGACCGAACTGATGGCCAGTTCCTGCAGGGGTACTGAGATCGAATTTCTTAAAGAGGTGGGCAGGGGAAACATGAGCAGCAGAAAGAGCAGCAGCGGGGCTGTCCTGCGTATGGAAGAGATTCCAAAGAACAACAGAAGCAGTCCGGTGATCGCGATCAGGATGGAGAGCCTGTTCAGTGATCCATACATGAAATATGTTCCGAAATGACGTGTGATTTCTGCGAGGCTCAATGCCAGAATTCCCCAGAGGCTGGGCCTTAATTTGAGCTTAGAAAGTTCTTCTCTCTTTGTCCAGGCAGCATAGAGTGCCAGCGGCGGGACGAGGGCACCTGCAGCATGAAGTCTGCTGTTTTGCCAGATATCAAGCAGATTTGAAATCTGAGGCCAGTATGACCATGTGAATAGAAAAACTGCTGTTATGGCAAAGACTTTAGTGAGAAGGCCTCTGTTAATGCACTTTTGACTTTGTGAGCGAATAGCGGCGGGTAATTTTAGTGAATGATTCGGCAAGAAATTTCTGTCTTTCGCCGCTATTACACTATTCTGCCTTGATGAGTTCTTTTTTAACCGTGTGTTCTGACTGATTACGCAGTTGCTGAGTTCGCAATTCTTATCTATTGTTACATCGTCCCATACAATCACATCTTTGAGCAGGCAGTTGCTTTCGACGATTGTGTTTTTACCGATCACCGAAGGGCCTATGATGGTCGAGTCTTTTTCGATTCTTGCATCAGGTCCTATGAGACAGGGGCCGAATATGCGAACGTTCTTCGCTATCCGGGCATCGGTGCCAATGAGAATGTTCTCTGAATGCCGTGTGAAACGATCATTGCGAACTATTGAAGGCAGGGTGTCTTCATCCAAGAGCAACTGTCGGACCGCATGGAGATAGCTCCGCCAATCCGTGAAGTGGAGCAAAGAAAAGGCCAATCTACTGTAAGCTACCGTGCCTCCCTGTTTGATCAATGAGGGGATCAAATGTTCCTTTATGTCGATGTAGGAATCTGAATCTATATAGGGACATACGCTTCTGTTGCAGATAAATGCTTCGGTTTTGCCGGTGACCATGTGGTCCTGCTCATGAACGGCGTCCATTGCGATTGTCAGATCAGCCTTCTTTTTAAGGTGTGTCTCGAGAATGCTGTCAATATCGGGGAGTTTGCAAATACTTGAGCTGAATATAACGAATTTTTGGGCTTCAGGGGTCGCTTCGGCCGCTTGTCGAATGATGCCAGCCGATCCTACGGGTAGCGATTCTTTTAAAAATGCGGCATTCATATCCTTTGGTACATTTACTTCATCCTCTGATAATTCGCCTGTTCCCAAGGAGATGCTGACATTGACCAGGCCTCTATCCTTTAACTGTATGAGTGTTCTCTCCAGGGCTGGTCGGCCGAGTACGGGCCAAAGGCAACGATTACGTACCTTTTCCAGGGCTGAGCTGTGAAAATGACAGCATTCGGTTAGAAGAATTACCTGTAAATTGTCATATGTCATGGGATCAAAGACCTCGATCCAGCTCTTTCAAGAATTCGCGTATTCGGTCAAATACTTTTTCCGGCTGTGGTTCTCTTTTGAGCGGGACAAATTCTGCAAGATTGACGACCCGCTCGGGCAGTTCCGTTTCGCTGTAGGCGGGCAGGAGCAGACCCTCTGCGGCAAATCGACGGCATATTGCTATCTGATGGTCATTGACGACTTCGCCAAATTCCTTCAGCCTCGGCATTGCAAGGAGGGGTTTGTTCATTTTCAAGGCTGTGATTATGGTACCCATTCCTGCATGGCCTATGACGGCTGAGGCATTTGCGAACTGTTCGCCATACTGTTTTGAATTCAACAGCGGTTTGAACGGAAAGTTTCGGGGTATATATCTTCCGTTTCCCACCTGGGCAAAGAGATCGTCCTTTATGACGCCTTTTTCGACACACATGTCGACAGCTTTTACGAGCCTGTCAAAGCCGAATTGTGCGCCCACTGTCAGAAATATCATACTATCGCTCCAACATACTCTGCTTTAGTGTATCTGTTAGTTAATTCAGGCCATTGGACGAGCATCAGGTCTGCGAAGTGTCTGACGAATCGTCCTGAAACAGAGAGCTTTTCAATGTTCGTTATGCTGTCGATCCAGACGATCTTTGCTCCGAGCAGTTTTGACCACCCGCAGAACAGAGCCAGAGGCATCGAGCCGGTGGTAATAATCACATCCGGTCTTTTTCGAAGAGCGAGTGACAGGGTTTTCAGCAGTACGAGTAAGCTGCGGACAGGCTTACGTCTGTTGCATTCGCCGATGCAGTAGGTTGGTCCCCGGCTTTCTAACGGCTGGGCCGTCTGCTTTCTGGTCGTTACATAGAGGTCCGGTTTCTGCTGAAAGTCCCAGCAGTTCAACAGGATCAATAATTGGCTCATATGTCCACCAGCGGAGCATCCAACGCAAATAGTTCTTTTCTTGCCTGATCTCATATTTTTCATGTTAAGCCTGCTTCTGGTATGCAACTACGGGTTGAGTTCGCTGTTCTTGTGAAAATGCTGATTCGATAAGTTCTTTCGTTGCTGTTATATGTGCCGGAGTAGAAGCACCGAATATGACGGACTTGATGCTTTTGAAGCCGGAAATGTAATCTATGGCTTCGGTTGGTCTCAGAGCACCTGCTGCAAGAACGGACATTGCGACGGGCTCGAATGATTCATGAGTCAGCGCGGTCTCGTATGCTTCGAGGCCGGGATTCATCTGGAAGCCTTTTTTGTTGATGGCACTGCAGATGACAGGGCTTTCGACCCCATTGGACTTGAGAAGATGCAGCAGGCGGGGCATGTTGAGCGTCATAAAGCCTGCACGCGCATTGTAATTGTTCTCGATATAGTCAATGAAATCGCAGAAGACATCCGCCCAGCCGAGTCCGAGCAGGAGATCAGTGATTATGTTCTGCAGGAAAACAACCTCTACGTTCAGGTCTCGAAACATTTTCATTTCTGCATCGAGCAGCAGCTCCATGATACGTCTGGGATGTTGGGTAAAGACGAAATTGCCGGCCTTTGCCATCATTCCAAATGCATTGGATGCGCTGTTGTCGCTGAGAACAACTTCAGAGACAGCGCCAAGTATCCCTTGTTCATTTACCATGTTTGCATACTTGTGGGCATATGGTACGCAGGGATAGAATCTGATGCCAGGGTACTTATGCTGGTTATCTCTGAAGTAATCGCAAATGATCTCGACCTGAGCGTGGGTGCTGAATGAAAAGCCTCTTATCCCAGCGGAATAAGCGTAGTCAATCACTTTGATTATTTCGTCAATGTTTTGGAACCGGCGGGCGCGTTCCATACCTTTTTCTTCTGAAAGATGGCTTACGCCGAAGAACTGATTATCACCCAAAATAACTCTATCCATGGTTATGCACTCCTTGAAATGAAATCTTCCCTTATCATGTCGATCACCCGGTCCGCTCTTTCGCCGTCTTCGAATGTGCAAGCGCCCTGGGTGTCATTTTCTATTACGCTTTGTATGAAATGATCAAGTTGGAGAGTGAACTCACTGCCGCGAAGCGAGTATCGAACGGGCTGGTCGAGCTCGGGCAGGTAGTGAATGTTCCAGCCTTTTGTATATGGGCTCTCTGGGTCGGGGTCCTTTCGGAGATAAAGCCGATATTCCTGTCTGTCCGCTATTATTTTGCCCTGGCTGCCAAGTATTTCTATTCTGTTGAAGGGTTTGCGATAGCTTTCATCGCTCCAGGTGACCATTACATTTCCGGAGAGGCCGTTTTCGTGTTCGAGCATTGTGTAGACTGCGTCCTCTACCTTTTCAGAATAGATCGTTTTAAGCATGCTTCCGCCGACCCTGGAGACGGGGCCGAACATGAACTGTGCCAGGTCGATGCAGTGTGATGCAAAATCCAGAATGCAGCCGCCTCCAAGTTCGCCCTTGCTTCTCCAGCTTTTAGAGCTTTTCAGGACCGTTCGGCCGTACATTTCGTTTTTGTAGTGGATGACGTCGCCGATATAGCCGTGGTCCACGATGTCCTTTACTGTCTTGAATACTTCATTGAATCTAAGGAAATATCCAACCTGATTAACAGCATTTTTGCTTGCGGCCTTGTCGGTGAGAGAGCTGCTTTCGTCCCGACGCAGGGCCAGCGGTTTTTCGACGAATACGGCTGTGTTGCTGTCCAGTGCATCACTGACTATGTCAGCGTGGTAAGCCGTTGGTGTTGCAACGATCACAAAATGCAAATCTTCTTTGCTCAGCATCTTTTTGTAGCTGCCGTACAGATTGACGTCGGCATAGCGTTTGAGCTGTTTGCGGACAAAGTTTGATGATTCGCAAACGCAGGTGATATTTACTGCTGGGTGGGTGTTAAGAATGGCATAATGTGTAATGCCCATACGTCCGAAACCAATTACTCCTCCATTAAGCATGTCTTTCTCTCCTGATTAAAGCCAAAGGTTTTTATTTTTTACCATGTGCCTATTCGCCTTTTCAGCGGGCGAGCGAGTATCTGTGGCCAGAATATTGGCGGCTGTGTCGGTATGCTGCTTACTGTGTGTAAACGCAGATGTTTCTTAAATCCGGCTGTTTTTTTGAGCAAGTCGTTTTCATATTCGCTTTGATAATGAGGGTTGTCCGCAACTGTACGAAGTATGCCGTTTCTGCGTACCACCTCTTTGAGTATTGTTCGCTCCTGATCACCTGCTGCAATGTGCGGGCGATACTCATTGTCCATGACGATTGGGAAAAGCTGTGCTTCGGCAATAACGTTTCCTTCAAAAGTGAGGCTCAAGATGACGGACCATCTTGTGTCCTTCCATATTCCGTTGAATATGAAGTTGCCCAGACTGTATGCTATGAGATTTCCCCGGCTGTACTCTATTCCCTGTACGACATGCGGATGATGACCTATTACGGCAGTTGCGCCTGAGGTGATCAATGAACGGGCAAACATTGCCTGTTCATGGCTGGGTCTGTCAATGTATTCATCACCCCAGTGGATGCTGCAAATGCAGGGTCGAACAGCGTTTGCGCATCTTTCAGCAAAAAGCATCATTTCGTACCTGTGTACGTCATTGAACGAGTACTTTTCATTCCGCATTGAAATGCCTGCGATCTCTATGGTTTCATCATTGCAATTCAGCTTTGCGACCGAGAGTCCGCCGGAGAAGTCTTTTCTTGCGCCTGCGCCTACGACTTTTATGCCGACAGCTTCGAGATTTTTGACAGTATCGCATGCCGCCTTTCTGCCGTGTTCAAGGATGTGATTGTTTGCAACGTTGGCAACAGTAACCCCCCAGGATCTCAACAGTACGGCAGCGTAAGGGCTTGCCCGCAACTGCATGCTACGCAAGGATCGGGGGCGTTGGTCTATGTCGGAAATGACACATTCGACGTTTGCGAAGACAGCATTGTGTTGGCTGAGTATTTCTCTGGTGCTTTCGGGGAGGAAATCAATGCCTCTTTTGCAGAGATTCCTGCGGACTCCTTTGCCCATGGCGTAGAAAGAGTCGCCGCACATGATGTCGCCTAGGAAGGCTATTTTCGTTTTCTTTTTCATTGGCTCCTCATTCGGAATGTGTCTCGGTCAGCGGCTTCGTCTTCGAGTCTGGATGCAATCAGTTCGGATATTTTGTCAACCTGGGCGGTCCAGCTTCGATCCTGGGCCAGTTGCTGACGCTGTTTTGACCGTGCTTCAGTATCATTCGTGAGTTCGTGTACTATAGCGTCGCAGAAGCTTTGGGGTGAATCAGCAACACTGATGAGTTCATTGTAAAGCGATGCTACCTCATCTATTCTGACTGAAACTATGGGTCTGCCTGAGGCCATGTATTCGGCCAATTTGAGCGGGTTGCAGTGCCTGATCCAGTCGGTAACGCGCCAGGGCAGCAGGCATACGTCAAAGCTTGCACAGAGGGAAGGTATTTGCTCATACGGCTGCTTGCCGATATAGTGCACGTTTGGTTTGGCGAGAAGGTCCTCGTAATCTCCGCCGGTGATTTGGCCTGCAAGTATGAATGAATATGAAGGAAGTTTGTCTGCACAGTGCTTCAATGTCTCGATGTCATTGTTGGGCGTGAGTGATCCGTAGTAGCCGATAATGGGTGATGGGACGTTTGTGGCAGCAGGGTGTTTGGAGCCTGATGCTGCGGCTTCTTTGAAAAGGGAGTAATCGACGCCATGAGGGATATAGTGGACATTTGAATGCTGGCTGCGTTTCAGGTCGTAGAGTCTTTGCGATACGCATATGAGCAGATCGGACATCCGCGTGACAGCTTGTTCTCTTTTGCCGAGTTGTACCTTGTTGGCGGTGTACTTGCATTTCGCAAACAGATCCGAGACATGGTAAACGGTAAGTTTCGGCTTCATTGAGCTGATCATTTCGGCTGATCTTACGTTTTCAACCCAGACGATGGGTCGTTTGAATTTGAGCAGTTTTACTACCGTGGATAACTGATGCCGGAGGATCGTATTGTTCAAGCTGTCTAGATGGTGCTTGCCCTGGAAGGGCAGGAAGACGGGGCTGTAAATGTGAAGGCTCTCAGATTCACGACGATAACACTTGAGGATGCTTCGCGTTTTTCTTAGCATGCGCGCTGCAATGCCTTTTCTGATCCTTCCTGACAGATCCGAGCTGAACGGGTTTATATATAATATGCGGTTCTGTTGTGCGAGAAGCCGCATTATATGGGTTGTGCAACTGGGATTGCCGGACCACCAGTCGGTGGGGCCGAAGCATATGATGTCATGACCTGAGATCAATGCAGTTCGCTCCTTTGCTATTTGTGTACAGGATAGATGATACTGAGGCATTTACCGTTCTTTGTTTTGGTGAGTTGACTGACTCTTCTGGTTGACAGTGACAATTCATTCGGCAGTTCCGTTACTACGATGTTATGGATCTTTCGGCGATCAGAAGGGCTGAAACTGTCTGCGGGTACGTATTCGAGTGTCAAGCTGCCGTCCTTAGTTGACCTGACGCCGATGTCTGTGACCGGGAGTTTTGCTATCTGGGAGCAGGCGTTCTTGCACAGGCGGTACATGGCGGTGGAGCCGATCTTTCTTCCTGATCGTGTTGTTACCGTGTTGGATTCGCGGCCTATTATTTTGTCTATGACTGGGTAATTTCTACCGCAAGTGCAAGTGTTGTCCGAAACGGAGACCATATCCTGGGTGTCGTATCTGATGAAGGGCATTGCGTTGTTCCAGAATCCGGTTGCGACTATCTTGTAAAATGCTTCGTATGGTTTTGAGGAAGGTATGAGCTCGGTAATGCCGTATTCAGGGATTATGTGGTAGCTTCCTTTTTCGCAGGTGTGGATGTAGCAGGTTCTTTCTGCGCTGCCGTAGAAGTCGAACACAGGGCAACCGAATCGGGACTCGATCGCGGCCTTTATGTCATCGTCGAGAACTTCTGAACTGGTGAGTACGGCTTTCAGTTGTGCTTTGCGGCAGGTGTGCCCGAGGAACTTTGCGAGGCTGTATATCGCGCTTGGATATCCGACTAGTGCCTTAACCTTGAAGCGGCAGATGGCGTGTAAATACTGCTCGGCGGTTTCCTGTGAAAGATGATATGTTGAGAGGATCAGTTCGTGCATGGCTGGGTCGTAGGCGAAATATTTGCTGTTTTTATCGTTGACGGAGGAGACTTTGCGCCAGGTCAGGTATGCACATCTGTCGTTGAGTTTCAGACCCGCCCAATCGAACTGTCTTCTTACGAAGGCGTGTTCGTTGCCGATCGATCGCCAGTCCCTGTATACGGGTAAGGGGTGGCTGCTGGTTCCGCCTGTGCTTGCTTTGTGTAGCATGGCAGGGGAGACTGCAGTGTTGATCATCGCGTCGAGGTTGTTACGAACCGTGTCCTTGTTCAGTATGGGCATTTTTTGTATGTCTTGCAGTGTTTGAAAGTTTGACGGTGTCAGGCCGGCGCTGTCCATGATGGATCGGTAGAAGGGGATGTTGTGGAAAATATTTTCAATCAAGCTGATCATAAGGCTGGTCTGCAGTTCATTTATTTGCTCTGCAGTCATCCATTGTGTCCGAGCGAGCCATTTTCTGCGTTTTCTGAACGGGCCCAGAGTTCTTTTAATCAGCATCGACTGAATGCCTTTGGCCTTGATCCTTGAATCTGTTTTCAGGGTACTAATGCTCAAAATTACTCCTTTGCGAATGCCGAAAGAAAAACAGTTTTGATTCCTTTGAGATAGGCAGAATGTCTGATGGCGGCTTCTTTTCGTCTGCCCTGGTCAGCCAGATAGATGGCCGACCAAACGGGCAGCCGCAATGCGAAGAATACGATCATCAGCATTGCTGCGACTTTGTGGGCGAAAAAACCTTTCTGTTTGCGGATGAATCTAAGAATGCTCAATTTCAGTTGTATAATCATTTCCGGTTTGACCTGACGGGTGCTCTGTCCGCCTAAGTGAATTATCTGTCCTTCGGGTGTGAAGCGGATCTTGTAGCCGTTCTTATTAAAACGGTAACACCAGTCGGTCTCTTCGCCGTACATGAAGTAATCCTCGTCCATCATGCCAACGCGATCGATAGCTTCTTTTTTGACAAGCATAAAGCAGCCGGTGACAACCTCGACTTCACGGCTGTCTTCACGGTCCCACCAGGTCATCGCTTCGCGACCGAAGAAGGTACTACGTGGGAATATCTTGTTGAGATAGAACGTAGACATGAACATGTTGGTCAGTGACGGATACATGAAGCAGCTTCGCTGCAGGGATCCATCCTGGTTAAGAACTTTGCAGCCGGTGACAGCGGTATCATTTTGTTGCTTTGCGAATTCAAGGGTCCTTGAGATGGCGTTGTCGAGTACAATGGTGTCGGAATTCAGGAGCAGTACATACTCACCAGAAGCTTTTTGGATGCCCTGGTTATTTGCTGCAGCAAATCCCCGGTTATCCTCATTGCTTACGAGGGTTGCTTGCGGGAAATTGTGGGCAACCATATGAGGTGAACCATCGGAGGATGCGTTGTCAACGACGATCACTTCGAAATCAACACCCGCTGTTTGTTGATAGACGGATTCGAGACAATCATGCAGGACCTGTTTAGTGTTCCAGCTTACGATTATGATGGATAGATCCATATGATTCCTTGTGTTTGCTATTAGTATAATCAAACAGTCTGTTGAGCCGGTACTTTTGATGCGCCGGTGTCTTGCGTCATCGCTAACATTCGTTTATGCTCTTCGAAAAATGCACGCCGGCGGGCGAATTCAGATCTTGCAACGATGGTGGGCATAGATGCGCCCAGAGCGAGTAATACATAGAAGGCTGTTGAGGGCTGGGAGAAAAGACTGCATGAGAAAAACGTTGCCATAGTGCCCAGTATTGCGCCTGTCAGGCCCCAAACCATGAATTTGCCGGCAAAGTTTCGGGCCATCTGGAAAGCTAAATAGAGATACTTGAGAACAAAGTACAAAAGGGCCATGAAGGGGATCAGGCCCAAAAGGCCGTATCTTGAAAGCACCATAAGATAATGGTTAACCATATCTGTGTGGTCCCGGTTGTCGATCTGTTTGCTCCAGCCAGGGTCTTCGTGTCCATATCCAGCCAACCAGTGATCCTCCATGCCGCCCTTGAAAAGAGCAACTTCGATCAACTGGGCCCTATACCATGCGCTGCGGGGGTTGAGTGTGAAGCTCCCGAGAACGTCATAGAAGTTCCTGTTGCTGTAGATCTCGACGGAGAGAAGAAGCATTACGATGGCGAATAGAGCACCTCTCCAGTACTTGCGATACGGATAGAAGAAAACAAACATGACTGCGACCATGCCTACAAGCCATGAACCGCTGCTGATCGACGAGAACACGCCCGCGGCCATGCAGATCAACCCGATCAGCCACCATCTTCTTGCCGGTGAATCTTTCGCGGGTATGAGGCCTATCGCCGCTGTTCCGAGCATAGCAAAAAACAGACCGCTCATTATTGAAACGCCAAAGGTCAGATTGGCCCTGTAGAAGCCGTGCCGCGGTAATGGGGTGTAATCCGGGAGCCTTCCTGTCGATGCAAATTTCTGCATGAAGCCGAACGGGTTTACGCCGGTGAAAGACTGATAAAGACCGATCATAGCCAAGGGGCCGAGTGTAAATAATATGCCCTTGAAAAGTTTTCGATAGTCCTGAGCGGAGCAGACAACAATTCGGAAGGCGAAATAGGGCAGTGCCATGTCAAATGCCGCACCGCCTCGATTGACTATGAAGGCGTTGAACTCGCTTTCTGTAAACATGCCCGCCACTGTTTGAGCAGCGAAATAAACTATTATGAGCTTGTCAGCAGTATTGAGCCTGAATCGGCTCAAAAGCTCTGAATGCATCAATATGCGAAGAAAGACTGCCAGGATAATTATTCGACCTACGGAGAAATCGATCCCGCTCAATGATACTTTCAAGTATGATGGATACCATGCGAGCAGAGTAATGTATATTATCAGCCCCCATATTGGTTGAGCCAATATGACCAGGCCGCTGCCTAATGCTGCAATTATCATTGTAATTGCTGTCATGGTTTCAACCACCTATCATGGTTACAGAATGTGTCAATAAATCGTGCAGCACGTTTTTCGGCTCTCCGTAAGAGGGATAGATGCGTTAGTTTGCTGCGTACAAAAAGATTGGTACAAAAGAATGCTGTGCGACATTGTGGTCTGTCTGGTACACGCTTATCTAACTGGCTGCTTATGCCTGTGACATATTTTTGAAAAGCTGTTTCCCAACGCAACATCGTCGAGGTTCTAATGTCCAACTGAGTCAGGAATCTGCTCCATTTGAGAGGGATATAATATGTTTTGTGCCCGCTCTTAAAGAATACTACTGCAGGTTCGTTACGAGAAGCGTTCAGCCTGATAAGGTTCTGATAAAGAACGGCAATACTGTAAATGGATCTGAAGATGACGAAAGAAACGGGTACGGCAAATCGAAAAGACCATTCGTTATCGATGATTATCCAGTTGTCATTTTTGCAAAGCACGTTACGCGGTATCAAATCTATCAGGCCGGGGCAAAGACAACGGGCAGATTCAAAATCACATGTTTCCGAGCGGGCGATTATCGTAAGGAACTCAATGGGAAGAGTTTTTGTTACCGGCAGTGAGTTGATCCGGGCAATGAAATCATCAAGCCACTTAGTTGCCTGATCAATGCGACGTTTCTGCAGGCACTCTATTACTTTGTCTTCTACCGATGGCAGCGGCAGGTAGTCGTATTCTATGGAAGATCCGTGGAGTGTTCCGTTCAAAACCTCGAATACATCCTTAACGTATTCCGCATTTGCCTGTTCCTTTTCCGGGATCGTTTTTATGAATTCTTTGGCAAGTTCGCTGGCGGGACATTTGTAGATGGATTTGTGTTGCGAGTCCTCAAATGTCACAACCTGCGTTCTGAATTGCGGCTTACGTTGAATGGTTTTTTTCATGTTATTAGTCATTTGTCAGATTATCAGTTTTTCAGGTAGTAAGCGGTGCAAAGTATTTCCTGGCCCATCCTGCGGTCATAACGCATGATGTCTTGCAGATATTGATTATTCGCTGTTTTTCTTCTCTCGTAGTTGCGAGAAAGAATGCGGGTACTATATATGCAGTTGCGAGGGCGAGTACATGGGTTAGAAGCAATGACCAGTTGTCGATTGTCTGTCTTGCTATAAAGTGATCGTTAGTCATTAGGATCACAGCCAGGATCGTCCAGGGAATAAGAATGCCATGAGTATAGAATCTCAACGGATTTATGTGCTGCATATGGCCAATGATCAGGGGCATGACTATGCCGTGCATAAGGCTGATAGTGCAAAGGAACGAGAGTGCTATTCCGGTCAGGCCGAGATCGGTTACCAAGGTGATCGTCACTGCTATTGTGATCTCGAGGATGCCCTCAATAGCGGTTATGATGGCATAAAGTTTCTGGTAGCCCATTCCGCTTAGAAAGGATCCGGTCGCAGAAAAGGATGCTTCAACCAGAGTGCCGGCAGCCAGTATCATCAATGGCGGTACGACCTGTATGAAGCTGCTGTCCAGCCAGAGATGTATGAATTCATCACTGACAGCAAAGACAATGAGCATTATGCCTGATGAAATTATTGCCCCGTATCTGATGGATTTTACCAGCAAATCCACGGCTGCTTCCTTTCTGTTCTTTCCATCCAGGTATGAGAAACGTGGAAAGAGCACGGTTATTGGAGAAACTGAGGCCAGGCGTGCATTGCGAATGAGTATAGATGCTATGGCATAGAGGGCTACCGCTTCGATTGAGATCATTTTGCCGATTATCAGTTTGTGATTGGCCAGACGGAGAGTATAGACGATCTTGATGACCATGGTCAGAAGGCCGAATTTTGCCAATCCGTTCAGCCGGCCCAGTTTTATAAGCGGAAATGCGAGCTTGACATCCTTGCATGTTTTTTTGAAGGTGATGTAAGCGATTATCAGCGCGCCGACAGTTGCGAAAAGATTTGCGAAACCGATCTCTATCAATCCATATCCCATGTACAGGCAGCCTGCGATCGCAAGTGCCCTGGTAATGGCGAAGATCACTGTAACCAGATTCGCAATTAGCCATCGCTCGTAAGCCCTGATAGCGGAATCAAAAACGCGAAAAACGCATTCAAAAGCGGCTGCAAGTCCCATTATTCGGATGAGGTATACAAGGTCGTTGCTGGCGGAATAGAAGTGGCCCAGCGGCTCGCTTATCAGGAATGAGATCAATGCTATCGTCAAGCCAATGATGATAAAAAATGCAACAGCGGTTGTCATTGTTTCTGAAACCGCCTGTTTGTCGCCTCTGGCGTGGTGATAGGGGACAAAACGGAGAATGCCCGAACCTACCCCTATGCGCAACAGACCGTAGTATCCGATGAAGCTGCCTACGAGGATCCAGATGCCGTAGTCGACTTTACCCAGTGTTGCAACCAGTAGGGGGGTTAGAATAAGGCTGATAACGGTATTGGTCAGAAGTGGGCCCCATGTGCTCATAGCATTGAGGACTAGAGAAGGGCGTTTCTGAAGGTTGTTGTCTTTCGGGAGGTGGTTCATGTCAAACCGTTGTGTAAAATGGGTTATTAACTGGCTGTTCTTTTGGCTGGTGGGAAACGATCTTCCAGAGGAGAGTTTCCATGTTTTTTGCTACTTCGTGCCAGGTCCATTGGCTTGCTGTATCAGCAGCATTTTGCGCTAAATAATTATTTAATGGAACGTCGTAGATCAGCCTGGTTATGGTGGCTGCGAGTTTCTCTGCGTTTGCTTCAGGCAAGATGAGGCCGTTCTCGCCGTCTTTGATAAAATCCCTGCATCCGCCACAATCGAAAGTGACGACAGAACAACCACAAGCCATTGCTTCCAGGAGCGGCATCGCAAAGCCTTCGCTCCGGCTAGCGCAAAACCATGTAGAGCACTGAGAATATATTCTGCGGGCCTGGGCGATTGTAGGTAGTCTGTGGTATTGCACGAATTTGGGAAGATCGCGGGGTCGCGGGCAGCTTCCGAAGCAGAAGAATTCACACTGGCGAGCAAGGTTTTCGTAAAGAAGCCCGAAAGTGCGACAGATCGTATCTGGTGACTTTGCTACGCCTTGACCATAGACGGTGCCGATCCCGTTTCTTTGATCGCATGGTTCTGGGTAGTATTCACTCGTATCGATGCCGTTGCCGATGACACCAGCAATTGGTTTAGCTCCGGCTGAGTTAAGTTCTCTCTTGACATAGTCTGATACAGCTATTTTTAGCAACGGGCTCTTCCAGGCGGTTTCCTTCAGGTGAGGGTTTCTAAGAGTCAGGCCGTGGACGTGGAATATTTTTACAATGTTTTCGTTGTCCAGAGTTTCGAGGTCTTCGGTGCAGTCAGGACCGACGGAGATTGCAATATCAGCCCAGTCCAGCATCTGGTCATTCAGAGTTGTGAATCCCTGCACAGTTCCCGCGTAGTTGCCAACCCAGTCCGATGGTGTTCTTTGGATGATGTTTTTTAGTCCTTTGACGCAACGGCGGAGCGGGGTGCGTTTGTTCTTATAAAAGAGTTTGACAATGTGTCCTCGCTTTTGCATCTCAGCAGCCATTCTTACACCCGCTCTGACTCCTCCGCTGTAACCTCTTCCTGGGAGCAGGAATGCAATAGCAAGTCTTTGGTCGTTTGCCGCTTTCATCTATGCTCTCTTTCCTCGAAATATTAACGAACTCTTTTGTATGATCTGATTGAACGGGTAACGAACAGGCAGGGTGATGTCCCTGACGAGGTACTTCTTTTTTTGCGGAATCCAGTATTTCATAAGAACTTTGCAGCAGGCAGCTTTTTCGGCAAGGCTCATGTCTGCTTTTCTCACTGTTTCGGTGAGCCCCTTCAAGAGTCTCAGTGCGGGCATTATCAGGGCCTGGTTATTGCTGGTGTCGAACCACCTGGCTATGCCCCTGTGGGTGGGATCGAGGTGCAGTGAAGATTCCGGGTGTTTTCTTCTGAGAAAGAGAGGTTCTTCGATGAGTGCAAATTTTCCCATGAGACTGAGCTGAGCCAGTAATACAACGTCTGAAGCATAGTATCGTCCGAGAAGGTCAGTCTTTCTCAAAGCTTCTGATCTTATCAGGCCGAAAACGGAGGTGCATGGAGGGATGTGTCGAATGAGATAATCAAACCGTTCTGATCGCTTTTGCTGCTCGATCGAGAAAGTTTCAATGTTTGCGATCACTGCTGATCCGCGATCAATTGTCTTCGCCTGGGTGTGGGCAAGAATCATATCATCGTCAGCCGATTCAAGTACTGTGACGCATTTTTCGAGGTAGGAAGCTTTGCAAATGTCATCGTGGGCGGCCCATTTGAAGTACTTTGAGTTGCATTTGTTGAAGACGAAATTGAAATTGAATGCTGCTCCTTTGTTGCTCTCGTGTCGGAAGTAGTCGATCCTGTGGTCCTTTGCTGCGTACTCGGCACAAATCATAGGGGTGTCGTCTGTAGAAGCGTTGTCAGAAATGATCAGTTTGAAATCCCGAAAGCTTTGGCCGAGCAGCGAATCGAGCGCCTCTCGGAGATATTTGGATCCATTGTAAACCGGCATGCCGACTGTTACTAAAGGCTTCATTTTGATTGCTCCCGAATTTGATAGGTCTTAATATACTCCGTCCCTGTCGGGCGCACTTGTGTGCTTCTTAGCGCAGACCCTATTCATGACTGCAGGTCACTGTTGCTGCGGACCTGTATGTACTGTGCCTTGGCATTCTCCTTACCAGCGGGGATCAGAGAATGTCTATCAGCACGTCCCCCATTAGTTGCAGGTATTCCAATGCGACGCTTTCGTATTGCGAGCTGATCTGTATCTGTGCAAGCGAAGCGTCGCTTTTCGTTCTATTACTGTCTAACCGCCATTTGAGTCCTCTAAAGGCGGTCTCGTTTCTGTAGATATCACCCTCATAAATATAGAAGTTCAGCACAACTTTGCGCTGCAGGTCGGATGGGTTATGGAACACGCTGAGGCTGCATGGTATGGCGGTCCCTGTGGTGGTTTCGACATTCAGACTTTTTGTTTCGTCGAGAACCCATCCTCCGGCAACGTAGCAAACATCAGGCCGGTGTCCAAGCATTGCAGCGGGAATCTTTGTCTCTGCGATATAGAGATCGGCGTAACGGTTTTTCTCAGGGTTCCTGTAGCGTCTCAAGAAAGCTGTGTCGGCAAAAAAGTCCGGGTCCTGAAAATCTATGAGATCAATTTCCTCGCCGTGCCAGTCGCCTATATCCCAGGGTATCATGCCGTTCAGCGTGTCCTTCGGCTTGGTCGTACCGGGCAGGTGCTTGCCGGTGTGTGTTTGACGGTAAATGCTTCCGCCCGTGACCATAAGCAGTGTGCCAAGGCTCAGTAAAATCAGATTTCTGTTTTCTATAGTGCTCATGCCACGCCTGTTAGACTTTGTTTTCGATTGGCATACTCATTAATAGGCGAACCGATTTAGTTAGCCTTTTTGCCATATTCATTTCCAAGGTTAATAATAACTCACAGAAACAGAAAGTAAATCGGGGTTCAATCTCTTTCAGTGTCCTGATGTTCCCGCTTAGGGGCGAAGGGTTTTCCCTGAGAATGACAGATACTGTGGCGCAGGATGGTGACAAAACACTTAAAAAAAATTCGCTAAAACTTTTCGGCTGGTCTCTCGACTCTCAGGAGTGTGCGGCGCCCTAAATTGGAAAAGGCGATTCTGGAACGCTTGTGATTTTGCAGGTTATGAGGCTTGTAAAGGTAGTCCGTAAGTAATCGCATCTATGCCTTAAGTAGAAAATCGGCATTTGGAACTCGGAAATTTGAAGGGGAAGGTTTTGAGAAAGTTATTAGTGGTAAGGGTTTTATCTGAGCCAAAGAATTGAACAACCCCCCATGTGTATTGCTATAATGCTACCTGAGTGAGAGCGTGCAAGACTGCATGCACTCAGTTCACCGAATGGTAAGATGAGTTGATTCAGTTCTGGTATTTTTACTATGGCTTTTTTGGGAAATCGTGTTTCTATTTAATTAAGGAAAGTGTAGGAGAAATTTATGACGAGCAAAGGAAAGAAGGATTCTTTGGGACGGATCCAAAACAATAATGGATTGTCGAGGCTATGCATGAGGTCGCTGCTCATGTGCGTTTTCTTTTTGTTTGCCGGTGCGGCAATGGCGGGGACGTACTATGTAGATCCGGCTTCAGGGAGTGACGGCAATCCAGGGACAAGCAGTGCGCCATGGCAGTCATTCAGCAAGGCGCAAAATTCGGTTGGTGCCGGCGATACCGTCATACTCGAAGGCGGTTATTACGGCAGTGTTTCGTACAGCGGGTCTGATGCCCGAGGGAGCAGTTGGGCAAGTCCGGTAACTTACAAGGCTGCCGAAGGTGCAACGCCTAAATTCGGCAAGCTGGTGTTCCAATCGGGTGCGAGTGATCTGTATGCAGTTTTTGACGGCATAACTGTTTATCCGTCAGGCGTATATATGGATCACATCGTTTCGGGCGTGAAGCTTCTGAACATGACGATCGGGGGTAAGTGGTCCAGTTACGGTCCGTCTCTGACGTCCAATGGCATCTGTATGGAAGGTACGTTCGGGACCACGGATTTCCACGAGATATACATCGATAATTGTGAAGTTACGGACGTTCACACCGGCATAAAGCTTGAAGGGCAGCTCGGTAAGAATATCGTGATCTCCAACAATGAGATACATCACATTGCAGGTTCCGGTATCAAAATATCAGCGGACAAGGGTAACGAGGTCGTCCGTATCGAAGGTAATCATATCCACAATCAGGACCCTGTCGATGAAGGTTCGAGCGGGATTACACACGGCACTGGTATAAGCATTCGCAATGATAATTTAATTGTACGCGGGAACATTATACACCAGTTCGGTAATACCAGAGGTATAAGGACCTATCAGGATATTTTCCCTTCACGTGGATATCGCAACATGGTTTTCGAGAACAACCTGCTTTACGACGTGCACAATGTTTATGTCGTTGAGTTCGTTGATATGGGCGATGACTTCGTGTTCAGCAACAACACGGTTATAGGTTCGGAGTTTGGACGCGGCGGCAATAAGTGGTATGAGACCGCTTTGCGAGTTGTCTGGCCTGGGGGAGTTGACGGCAGCAGACTCACGATGAACAACAACGTATTCGTAGGGCTGGTCTCAATCGGCGGCCAGATATATAACGCCGAGGCCAATAACAACTACATGTATGCCCTGAACGGCGGCGATATGAGTTTCGGAAGCAACGTTGTCGTTAACGGCACAAGCGGTCATTCCACGTATTTCGAAGGTTCCGGCAACTTTTTTGTCGGTGGTGAGCTTTTTGACAAGTACAGCTACACCAGGCCCGGCGGACATCCACACGGCGTTAATCTCAATGAGTGCTACGCGCTGGCAGATCCGAGTCTGAAGACAGGGTACGAGTTCGGCGGTTCAGGTCCCAAGCTGGCTGATATCGGCGATAAAAGCGTGAATGAGAATGAAACGCTTACGTTTAGCGTATCCGCTACACATCCGGATGGTGAGCCGCTGACGTACAGTGCCCAGGATATGCCTGAGGGGGCCGCATTTACGGATCAGCAGTTCAGTTGGACACCGACTTTCGGACAGGCCGGCAGCTACAGTGTTTCCTTTACCGCCACAGATGGCGTAATGAGTGATTCCAAAACGATCACTATCACCGTAAATCCTGTAGATGAAGATTCGGACGGTCTGGCTGATTATTGGGAGATGGAGCATTTCGGCAACCTTGACAGCGGACCTGATGATAATCCTGACGGTGACGAGTTCAACAACCTGCAGGAATATGAAGAAGGTCTGGATCCGAACGTTTTTGACGAAGGGCCGTTGAATCTTGTGCTCGATTACAGGTTTAACGATGATCCGGCTGATGGTGTGAAAGACAGTTCGCGTTATCATAATGACGGAACAACTCTGGACAGCAGTACACCTGCACTTGTTACGAGTGACAGTTACACTGCATATGATTTCGATGGTGTTGATGATTTCGTTAACGCCGGAACAGATGCTTCGTTGAATACCGCGCAGAGCCTTACGATCTCGGGCTGGATGTTCCCACGGACCTACGGTCAGTCCGGTTACGGTCGAATCGTGGACAAGGGCGACGGAACTACCGGTTATTCTGTGTTTGTCAATCAGGAAACAAGGGCCCTGTCTTATGTGACCTACGGCGGGATGGTCGTTTCGTCGGAATCGGGCAGCCTGACACTGGATCAGTGGCATCACTTTGCTGTTGTCTATGACGATGCTGCTTCTACATTGACCTTCTACATTGACGGTGTGCAGCGCGGCCGAACGAGCTACAGCTCTGCACCTGGTGATTCAGCAGCTAGTCCGATGATAGTCGGTACCCGGGGGTATGATCTGGCGAGATGTTTTGACGGTGCGATCGACGATCTGAAGATCTACAATGAAGCTCTGTCTGAAGCGAAAGTGGTAGAGTTGGCTTCGCCGGAAGAAAACCGTGCTCCGGTGCTCAGCGCTATAGGTGACAAGAGCGTAGAAGAGAGTAATTTGCTTACATTCGGAGTCACGGCAAGTGATCCGGATGGAGATCAGGTTTTGATCAAAGCTACCAATGTACCAACCGGTGCGGAATTTGCAGATGACACGTTTAGTTGGACACCTGACAGTTCCCAGGTGGGCAGTCATGATGTTTCTTTCTATGCTACCGACGGTGAACTACAGGATTCAGAAACCGTGACCATTACTGTTTTGAGCGGCAACAGTGCACCTGTCATGGAAGATACTCCTGATAAGAGTGTCGAAGAAGGTTCGCTGCTCGAGTTTGCCGTATCAGCTACAGATCCGGACGGTGACAGTATCAGTTATTCGGCTCAGAACCTGCCTACAGGAGCCGATTTTGCAGGGGACACGTTCTCGTGGACCCCGGAAGTTGGTCAGGCGGGTACTTATCTGACATCGTTTGTTGCTTCGGATGGTGAACTCGAGGACGTAGATACTGTGAGCATAACCGTTGTAGAAACCACCACCGGCGGCAATACTTCTCCGGTATTTGATCCGGTAGCAGATCAGAGTACAAGCATAAATGAAACAGTGGACTTTACTGTTAATGCTAGCGATGCCGATGGTGATCTTCTCAGTTACAGTGCTGAAAATATGCCCGCCGGCGCGGAATTCATCAGGAACCATTTTGTATGGACACCTTCGTCCGAGCAGGTTGGCGATTACAGTGTGATCTTCAACGTTACAGATGGAACAGCTACAGATACTATGACGGTTAACATACATGTAAACGCTCCATTGCTGACCAGGGGCCTGGTGGGATTGTGGAAGTTTAATGAAGGTTCCGGTAGTACGGCAGGAGACACTTCGACCAAGGTCAATCACGGTACGCTTACAAACGGTGCAGCCTGGACGACCGGTGTCAGCGGCAGTGGTATAAGCTTTGACGGTGTGGACGATTACGTAGCTGTTGATGATTCGGCATCGCTTAATCTTACCGGCAGTCTGAGTGTCGCAGCCTGGATCAAGCCCAACAGTTTCGGAAGCCGTGGTTACGGACGTATTCTGGACAAGGGCGCAAGCAGTGTAGGCTACTCGTTCTTCGTAAATCACAAGTTCGGCGGTCTATCCTTCGCTACGTACGGCGGTCCGGTTGCTGATTCTAACGACAACGTGGTCACCACAGGCAAATGGCAGCACGTTGCGATGGTTTATGACCAGGCTGCAGAGACCGTGACCTTCTATGTTGATGGTGTCAGTGCAGGTACTGCCAGCTATAACAAGGCACCTTCTGATTCAGCGGGCAGTCCGTTAACGATCGGAATTCGCGGTCAGGATATGGAACGTGCTTTTGATGGTATCATCGATGAGGTGCATCTGTATGACTTTGCGGTAAGTGAGTCGGACATACAGACTCTGGCTGAACCTGGCAATTCCGAGCCGACCAATACGGCGCCTGCAGTGACAGATGTTGCTGATCAGACGGTTAAAGCTGGACAGAATCTAGAGTTTGTTGTCGAAGCATCAGATGCGGATGGCGATGCTCTGACTTATTCATCACCAAATCTGCCGACAGGTGCTGTATTGACAAACAATGTCTTCAGTTGGACGCCAGAGAGTACGCAAGTTGGTAGCTATACGGTTGATTTCATAGTCTCAGATGGTACCGATCTGGTCAGTACGACAGTTGATATAACCGTAACCGAAAGTACCGATGGCAGAGGTTTAGCGGCTGTTTGGAAGTTTGACGAAGGTTCCGGTGAGATCGCAAATGATTCTTCAGCGATGAATAACGATGCGATCCTGGGTAACGGCGCAGTCTGGACAACTGGTGTTAACGGAAGTGCTGTCAGTTTTGACGGTGTCGATGACTACGTAGCTGCTAATGATTCGGCTTCTCTGAATCTTACGGGCAGTCTGAGTGTCGCGGCCTGGATAAAGCCCAACAGTTTCGGAAGCCGTGGTTACGGCCGTATCCTGGACAAGGGCGCAAATAGTGCTGGTTATTCATTCTTCGTAAACCACAAGTTCGGCGGCCTGTCCTTCGCCACGTACGGCGGTCCGGTTGCTGATTCTAACGATAACGTGATCACGACAGGCAAATGGCAGCACGTTGCGATGGTTTACGATCAGGCTGCAGAGACTGTGACCTTCTATGTTGACGGTGTCAGGGCAGGTATGGTCAGCCATAAATCCGTGCCCAATGACTCGTCACGCAGTCCGCTGACGATCGGAATCCGGGGTCAGGATATGGAACGTGCTTTTGATGGCATCATCGACGAGGTGCACCTGTATGATTACGCGGTAAGTGAGTCGGAAGTACAGGTTCTGGCTGAACCAGTCATCACCGAGCCGACAAATACGGCACCTTATGTGACCGGTATTGTCGACCAGACGGTTGAAGCAGGGCAGAATCTAGAATTTGCTATCGAAGCGTCAGATGCGGATGGTGATGCTCTGACGTATTCATCACCAAATCTGCCGGCTGGTGCGACGCTGACCGATAACGTCTTCAGTTGGACGCCTGAAAGTACGCAGGTTGGTACTTATACTGTCGATTTCCTGGTTTCCGATGGCGTTGATGCTGTGACTGAATCCTGCATGATAACAGTAAACGAGTCGACTGACTCGGGATCCGAAGTTGTCATAGACAGCTCGACGGTGATGGCTCTTGATATGGATTCAGAACCGGTAGACGGTCTTGTGCAGGATGTGTCCACGTATGATAACGACGGCCGAATAGTTGGTCGGCCTGTTGTAAGCGACTCGGCTTTTGAGTTTGACGGTCTCGATGATGGTGTTGTCGTGCCGGATCACGCAAGTCTGGACCTCGATCAGATGACTGTATCGGCCTGGGTATATCTTGATTCGTATCAGGATGACCAGCGGATAATCAGTAAGGAATACGACAAGTATGCACCTTATTCGATCTACAGCTTGCTTATGAGCGGCAGCAATGAGAGCAAGGTCGAGTTCAGGATCGCTGTCAACGGGGTACGTTACCGCGTGGCTTCATCGCAGGATATTCCGTTAAACCAGTGGGTCCATGTTGCTGGTACATATGACGGCGGCGAAATGGTGGTATACGTGAATGGCCGGCGTGACGGTTCCTATGCCGTTTCCGGACCTATCCAGGATAATGACAACGGCGTTTACGTAGGAGCAAGTCAGTTCTACAGCCGATTCTTCGACGGCAAGATCGACAGCCCGATGGTTTACAACAAAGCGTTGAGTTCATCGGAGATAGCTTCAATGGCCAGTCAGCGTTAATCACTTGAATTGACCTTAATTGCATTCAAGGCCTCTGTCGGTTTTCCGGCAGGGGCTTTTTTTGTTTCAGTGCCAATATCAAGGTGGACACTGCTCCTTTGCGCGGTAAACTCGAATAGTGCAAGAAAGGGGGCAAATATGAACAAGGCGTTGATCTTCTTGTTGATCCTTGCAGGGGTTTGGGGTCCTGCAGGTATTGCTGCGGCAGATTGGGACTCCGTTAACAGGGACGTTATAGAGGTTTATGCACGGGGTGAATATAAGACAGCACTTGGCCTGGCCCAAAAGGCTTTGACTGTGTCAAAAGAAGAATTTGGGGCAAGCCATGCTAATACCGCGAAGAGTCACAATAACCTGGGGCTGATACTCAAGCAGCTTGGTCAATATGAAAGGGCAGCCAGACATTACCGAAAGTCGCTTGCAATACGCAAAAGTCTGAGTGGGGAGGGGAGTCTGGCTGCTACTACGAGCATGAACAATCTTGCTCAACTGCTGAAAACCATGGGCAGGTATGCGGAGGCGGAAACACTTTTGATGGAATCTTTGCGCATAAGGCTTGCTAACCTGCCGCCCCAGCATCCTCATGTTATGACGTCGCGAAATAATCTTGCTGGACTATATCTGGTGAAAGGTGCATACGACCGGGCCGAGCGTATATATCTAACAGTTTTGCAAGACTGCAGAGAATCCGGAAATCGAGATATACGACTTGCACAGGCTCTCAATAACCTGGCTTCTGTTAAAATTGCTCAACAAGAGTATGTTGCGGCCCTGGAGATGCAGCGTAAGGCTCTGGGGTTGGCAAGAGAGCTTCTGCCTTACCGACATCCCCTAATAGCAGCCTATATGCAGAATCTGGCATTGTGCCTTGAGCAAACCGGCGACTACAAAGAAGCGGAAGCATATGCTGAAAATGCTGTGGATATTCTCGAGGATATCCACGGACCCGATCACCCAGCAGTTGCTAAGGCCTTGAACAACCTTGCGGGCATAAACCATAAGCAGGGCCAGTTCGCCGATGCGATAGGGCGGTATTCCAGATCGCTCGAAATCATAAAACAGAAATTTGGGGCGGAGCATCCAGAGGCAATAAAAGTATGTAACAATCTTGCTGTTGGGTATATCGAAAAGGGGAATTACGAGCAGGCGAGAAAGATCCTGAGTGGTGCTGTAGAGTATGACAGCAGCTATCTGAGAAATTCGGACGGGCTATTAAAGTCCATTCTTGATTCGCTCATTAAGTGCTGTGATGAGCTGGGGAAAACCTCGGAAGCGAAAGCTTATCGGCAGAGGCTTGATAAGCTCAAATAGGGGCGCTGGGGGGATATTTTCGTGCATATGTGATCCGAGAGAATACCCCTATATTTTTTGTGTGGTTCGCACCTATAGCAATTTGATGTGACCTCCTGATTTACAACCTGTCCACGTGGTATTAATCTCGTATCTGGCAAATTCGGGGGGCATTATCTGTCGGCTCGGAGGCATCTAACGAAAAACATCTTTTCGCACAGGATTTTTCTATGAGGGCTAAAATGTATCTGAACAGAACCATCAAATCACTTTTTGTGTTAGCTATTATCTTTGTATTTGCCCCATTCCTAAGGGGAGCACCTCAGTCGGACTATTTTGACAGTGACCAGGTCAAGAGTTTCTGGCGTTACGATGATCCGATGCTAGATACGACACAGACTGTGACAGGCAATTCGCTGGTTCTCCAGGTCCCGGCTGGGCCCAGTCACGGCCACCCAGGCTGTTTTGATGCCGAGCCTTATGAACGTGTCCTCTATATGCTGATGGAAGATGATCCCTCCGATGGAGTGCTCGACAGCTCGTTGTATGAGAACCATGGTTTGGTAACTGTTGACTCTTCGCCTACGCTCGTTTCGGGGGTGATCGGATCTGCTTATGAGTTCGACGGCGTTGATGATCGTGTGCAAATACCTTATTCACAGAGTCTCGATCCGGATTACATTACAGTGTCAGCCTGGATAAATGCTGATTCGGCTTCTGATGCAAGGATTGTCTGTAAATCGGCAGGGACCGAGGTGGGTGACCATGTTTTTTCTTTGGGTGTTTATCCGTCTGGAGGCCGGCTGATTCCTCGTGTTAGAATAAGTACTACAGGAGGTGCTGTATCTGTCGACGGCACGATTTCTTTTGCGACGGACACATGGACGCATCTGGCTTTTACCTATGATGGCTTGAATATAAAGTTATATGTTGACGGGCAGCCGGCAGGGGAATACGCGCACAGCGGCATGATAACATCTTCATCGCTGGATACTGTGATCGGGAATATCAATCTTTCTGATTCGCGGTATTTTGATGGTGTGATCGACGAAGTACAGATATATAATGTGCCGCTCTCAGAGGAGTCTATAGCTGATATTGCCGCTCAGCAGGATGCGTGGGCCGAAATTGGAACCCGCCGGTTCGCTTCGCTGTTGCAGCCAACAAATGATGCAGATTTTGACGTTAGTGCCAAATTTGCCTCTGATTTGCAGACGGATGGTCAGTTACAGGGGCTTGTGGTCTCCCAGGACAGTCAGAACTATCTTACGTTCGATGTAATCCGGCATGGTGGGGAGTCATATTTGACTATAAATAAGATTGAAAACGATATGGTCACTTATCGTACTGTGTCGACGGTGGAATTCACCGCTCCTTATTACCTGCGGATGGAGCGGGGGCAGGATTCGTATAGTTTCTATTATTCTTTCGATGGTTTTCAATGGTCCATATTGGAAACTCTTGCATGGACCTCAAGTAATTCTGAAGTTGGGCTCTTAGCTGGCAACTATGGGTGGGCAAACGACGCACCGGCATTTACAAGTATTGTTGATCACTTCATCAGTGAGCAGGTTGATGTTGATCCCCCGGTTATCAGTGATATTGAGATACTGACAGGCGGCGATAAGGCCATGATATGCTGGACGACAGATGAGCCTGCGGAATCACAAATTGACTATGGGTTGACTGATCAGTATGAGATCGGATATTTGTTTGATCCCGAGCTGAAGAGCCAGCATTCCATGCAGATATCCGGCCTTGATCAGCTTGTCGAATATCACTGCTTGATAACATGTACGGATAGTGCGGGCAATACTGCGCATTCTAGTGATATGGTTTTCAGCACCGATGATACAGTTGATAATGTGCCGCCAATTCTTGGAACGCCGGGTGTTACGGTTGAGGAAGATCGTGCGAGTATTGTCTGGTCATCAGATGAGCCCTGCACTACGGTTTTGGACTACGGCTTGACGGAACAATATGCTGTCGGTTCGTTTGCAGGTAATGAATGGACTACCTATCATGCCGTAGAGCTGACAGGCCTTAGCCCCAGCACCACATATCATTTTCAGATATCCGGCCTCGATGCTGCACTTAACGAGACCGTGGACTCAGGTTACACTTTCACCACGAGTGAGCCTGATATTACGCCGCCGGTAATAAGTGAACTAACTGTCTATCCAATGGCCAGCTCATGTGAATTGTCGTGGGTGACAGATGAACCCGCAACTACATTAGTTAGATATGGCGAAACCGAGGCTTATGAGCTTGGCGAATACAATGTGAACACGCTTCAATCGGTGCATAGCATAGTCCTTACCGATCTGGTTCCAGGTGCCAGCTATTATTACATGATCAGTTGCACGGACAAGAGGGATAATACAACTGAGGTACAGGGCCAATTTGTTACAAGTACCCAGTGCGTCATTCAACTTATCACCGAGGGAGAGGGCACTGTTTTGGCGGATCCGAATAAAGCAACCTATGGGGTCGGTGAGATGCTGCAGTTGACTGCTGTGCCTTCAGATGGCTATAAGTTTGCCTATTGGGGCGGATCGGTTCAATCGACCGAGACAGAGGTTTCTATGTCCGTAACCGAGGACGAGAAGGTGTTTGCACATTTTGTGCCTGAAGATGCCTGTCTTGAACAGTTCAACGGCAATACATTTGAAGAGTCTGTTTGGAAATTTGTCAACCCGATCGGTGATGGTCAGTGGGATGTTTTAGATGGTCATTTAAATATTTCTGTGCCGTATGGTCCAAGTCACTTGATCTCTACGAGAGGCACCAAAGCTCCCAGATTGGTTCAAAATGTTTCGGAAGACAATTTCAGGGCCGTTGTGAAATTCAATTCACAGGGGGGAGCAGGGACTCGATTTCAGGGTTTGATGGCCGAAGACGACTACCTGAATTTCGCAAAAATCGAGGCGTTTTCCAGCGATACAGAAAATGGTGTGTATGTAAGCCGTTTTGTCGCAGGCTCGCAGAAGAACTGGCCCGATGACGAAATCGATGCTTACGGACATATTTATCTTGCCATTGAGCGAGTACAGGATACATATCAATTCGAGTATTCGTTTGACGGTGGTAATTGGACAACTCTTAGGGAGATGACGCTTCCGTTCAGTGTGAGCAAAGTCGCTGTTTTCGGCGGTAATCATTCTTTGAACGGTGAGGCACCGGCTGCTGTTGCAAGTGCGGATTTCTTTATCAACACTGTGCCGCCTGTAACAAAATTCGATGGAGATCCTTCCAAAAATACGGTCAGGTTTTCGACATTTGGCAGCGGTGAGGTAAGGACCGTTGCATCGCCGATCTGTATTGAAAACAATAATTATGCGGACACCGGAGATTTTGATAACGACTGCTTTGTTACGTTCGGTGATTTTGCTGCGATGGCGACTCAATGGCTGCTTGTTGGGGACGGCCTTATGTGTGACATCGCAGGTTCAGATGATACGGTTGACTACGCTGATCTTGAGCGTTTCGCTACTTTCTGGCTGAATGATTATTACGATCGAGATCCGAACCGCAGCGAGTTTGTAATTGGCGAGACGATAGGAATATCTGCGTCCCCGGACGAAGGCTGGGGTTTCGTGGGTTATCGCGGTGCGGTGGAATCTCAGATGAACCCATCGGAGCTTGAAATTGAGGGAGACCATTTCATTGAGACATATTTCGATCCTGTGCCCGGTTCTAACGCAATAGATGTATGGTATGGGAAAAGACAGGAATTCGGGCAGAATGGGACCCCCCAGAGGTTCGTTAATATCCTGGGAAGCATTGCTGAGCCGCAGACCCTTGAAAGACTCGATTATGCGGTAAATGGTGTATATCAATTGCCGTTGTCTCTGGGCCCGGAAGATAATCTTCGTTTAACCAGCGAGGGTGATTTCAACGCCGAGATCCCTTTGACCGTTCTCGAACCCGGCCTCAACTATGTGACTCTAACGGCTGTTATGTCAGACGGCAGCAGAGCCAGCGATACTGTGACAGTAGTCTACAATGATCAGATGCATCCGCCTGCTAATTACAGTATTGACTGGTCCGAAGCCGGCAGCATTAACGATGCGGCACAAGTAACGGATGGCTTGTGGGAGCTCAGTGACCAAGGCGTTACATCCATTGTTCCGGGATACGATCGTTGTATTGCGGTGGGTGATATGAGCTGGCAGGATTATGAGGTTATTGTTCCGATCAAAATGCTTTCTTCGAATCATGATCCTAATCAACCAGGCGGTCTGCCTTCTTTTGGCATTGTAATGCGCTGGACTGGGCATGTAGAATGGAGACATCACGATCAGCCCAGGATTGGTTGGAAGCCGCTTGGTGCCTTGGCACGCTTTCAATTCAGGAATCAAGAGGACGAACCGACCGATGGTGTATTTCAAATACTTGGTCATGAAGGGAACATAGTCGCAACTGGGGACGCAGCACCGCTCGAGTACAATCGAGAGTATATATTCAAAATGAGATGTAAGACACTTGCAACCAGCGAGACTGAATACAGCTTTAAGGTATGGCCATCGGATGAACAAGAGCCTGTGCACTGGACCATGGTAGCGACTGAACCTGCTACGGCTCCTCAACACGGTTCATTCATCCTGCTGACGCATCATACCGAGGTGCTGTTTGGTGATGTTACAGTGACACCGGTTCAGTGATAAAGTATAGTTTCAGAAAGCGATCCAAGACAAGGTCCGGTCAATGTGAAAATGGTCGGACCTTTTGTGGGTTTGGCTTGAAAAAGTTGCGACAGCTTAATTCTGTTTTCATGGGCCGTGAAATTGCTTCAGGTCAGCATTTCATCCCAGATCGCTTGATCCGCTCACGCGATCAGTATTTGAGCCTTGTGGAGGTCCATGCGTTGCAAGTCGGCCTCGATCTCATTCTTGTATGCGGGATTCATGATTATGACCTTATCCGGGCGGTAGGATGTCAATTCTTCAGGCGGGATGACCATTTGACCTGAACCGGTCAGGAAGCAGCCGTGTTTGGCTGGATTTATATCTGTTATGAAAGGGACTGTTCTATAGTCCATGCCAAGAAAGTTCAGGAACATAATGCCCTTAGCGCCGGCTCCCCAGATGATAACTTTCTCACCTTTGGATACGAGACTGTCCAAATACTTTGCCCATTCTTGTACTTTTTCTTTGTATGCTTTCCCAAACTTTTGAGCTGAGGTGACAATCTGATGTGTTTGCGGCTGACAATTGGTGCTGAGTCTTTTTTTACCTGTGTAAGCCTCCAGGCCGAGGTATTGATCATAAAAACGCTCGGTCACCTGAATGTTCTCACAGCCTGCGGAAAGGAAGAGGTATTTTAAGGCAGTGGTGGTGTAATAGGCAAAGTGCTCATACAGCAGGTCCCATATTCCAGGCAGTCTCAACATATAATTTGCGTTCGGAACCTCAAAATAGAGTTTACAACGCGGTTTTGCGGCTGCCGTGACCTCTTCAACAAAAGCCTCCGGTTCGAATATATGCTCAAGAACATGTCTGCAGCAAAGAAAATCCGGCTCTTGTTCGAGAGGGTGTTTTGGAGGAAAGATGCAAGTGTATATTTTTGTCTTATCATGTTCCTCAGGCTCTGCACCGCGGTAACTGGGGTCAAATCCAATCGCTAGATTATCGCCAGCATGCTGGAGCATTGACAGGAACTGTCCCTGGCCGCATCCGATCTCTATGATGGTCTTGTCTTTGAGGTGAAGTCTTTGGCTTAGATCGGACGCCAGGCGCTCACAGTAGCCGTTGAACGTGTTTGAGCAGTGAAGCGAGTTTTCATAACAGCAGTCGTAATCTACCAGATCGGGATCATAAGCCGAATTGAAAATAAAGCTGCAGTTTCGGCAAATGACCAAACAGATGTCTCCCTTTTTTGCAGAAACTGCCCTTTCCTGGTCACTCCACAAGACGTTTGCCAAAGCAGGTACTGCGGAGATGTAAACTATTTCGTCAATTTCTTTGCTCCTGCAAACCGGGCAAACTTTTAGCACTTGATCCCTCCTTACAATGCGCCCATTACGTCAGGCAGTAGTACGGTGCTGATTTTCGGCGTGAGTCCCATTTTAGCGAGCGATCCACCTATTTCGTCACGGTAGATGGGGTTCATTATCACCACTTCGTCTGGTTTGTATTCCTTTAGGAACTGGGGGCGGACTATTTTTTGGGCAGTACCTGCACTGTAGGTATTCTGGCGGAATGCATTTATGTCGACTATGTATTCTATCTCTTTTCCGATGCGCAAACTGTTCAAAAATGACACAGCCTTAGATCCTGAACCCCATAAGATCGTGCGTTTCCTTTGTTCATGATTTCTATTAAGATATTTCTTCCATCGATCCCGAACGTGCATGACAGAGCTTGAAAAATGTCTGGTCAATCCGAGCATTTCGGGTTTGACGCAATCCTCGGGCCATGTGTTGTTTTCGGCAGGCCTGGCTTCGATCATCAGGTATTGGCTGCCGTAATCGGACCAGCTTCTGAGAATCTTGAATCCGCACATTTCAAATAGATTGCAAAGTGAGGAATCGGAAAAGTAAGAGCAATGCTCGTAGTAGACGTCCCAGAATGCGATTTCGTTGAAGATACGTGTTATATTTGGAACCTGGAAGAAGACAGTTGTATCGTGCTGGTTTCCAATATTGTCTCGCAACTGCTGGATGAAGTTGCCTGTGTCATTTATATGTTCGAGAGTCATTTTGCAGCAGATGAAGTCGGCATTTTCATCGGCATAATCGGACGAATAGAAATCCTGTACAAAATCTACATCGACGGTGCTTTCCTCTTCGTTTCGGCCCGGCACATAAGCCGGATCAAATCCCAGTCCCTGGTTGCCTCCCTGTTTACAAAGAAGTGTGAGGAATTCGCCTTTGCCGCACCCGATCTCAATTATTCGTTTGTTTTTTAAATTGTACTTATTGATCAGGTAGTCCGCCAGTCTCTTGTGGAATACGTTGAAGACCGACGAAAAAGCCTGACTTTCTTCGCAGTCCGTGCCGTAATGGATCAGGCTTTCATCGAAAGCAAGGTTCGCAACGAAGCCGCAGTGCAGACACATGCCCAGGGCAACATCACCCCGCATGCAGTTTTTTGCGGCCTCAACACTTTTTAGAAGCAGCACACTGTGAACAGGAAGTTCTGGCACGTGATAAAAGCAATGAACGTCTTGTGATTCACAGGATGGGCAGTTGTATGTTCTTAGTTTTATGCCGGTATCTTCTTCCAGCTTCTGCGGACTGACATACTGTTTTGATGATCTCAAACTGATGGTTTTCATTCCTACTCCACATTTCATGACTTAGTTTATACAATTCGCGGTTCAGGGATTGGTATTATGAATCTGCCGCCCCGGTCGTGATATTCCTTTTGCTGTTCCATTATTTCGTCCGCAAAGTTCCAGGCCAGGATTAGCACATGATCGGGCATATCATCCAGCAATCTGGCAGGGGGGGATATGGGCTGATGTGTGCCTGTCATGAATTTACCTTGTTTATGCGGATTCAAGTCTACTATGTAATCTACGATCGAGGTGTCCAGGCCTACGTAGTTTAAAAGCATACAGCCTTTAGCAGCGGCGCCGTAAGCGGCAATGGTCTTGCCCTGATTCTTTAAGGTTCCCAGCAGATCAATAAGGGAAGTTCTTACAGAGGCGACTCGAATACCGAAGTCACGATAGAATTCCCTGTTGGTAATGCCCTCATGCAGTTCCACGTCGAGCAGTTCGGTTACGGAGGCATCAACTTTTTCGAATGGCTCTACGAACAGGCGCAAGGAGCCTCCGTGTATGTCAAGTTTTCGAGCTCTGTTAAGTGATAAGCCGTGTGACTTGAAGAGTTTTCGCAGAGCGTGTACGGAGAAGTAGCAAAGGTGCTGATGGTAAATGGTGTCAAACTCACATTTACGAATCAGGTCGTGTAGATAAGGCACCTCGATCACCGCGACACCGTCGTCCTTGAGCAAGGTTCGTATGCCAGATACGAAGCCATTAGTATCGGCCACATGTGCCAGCACGTTGTTGGCGTGGATGACATCAGCCTTTTTGCCCTGGCGGGCCAGTCTTTCGGCTAGCTGCTCCGTGAAGAATGTGCAAAGTGTTGGGACGCCGATCTTTTGTGCAGCGCGGGCGGGCCCTTCAGCCGGGTCAATACCCAGGCAATCTATTGAATGCTCAACATAATTTCGCAAAAGATAGCCGTCATTGCTGGCGAGTTCTACGACAAAACTGTCTCCGTTTAACTTACGGGATTCGATCAACTCCTCGGCATTCCTTCTCGAATGTTCCATGAGATATGCAGAGACGGAAGAGTAGTAAGGGTAGTCGTTGCAGAAAAGCTCTTTTGGGTCGACTGTTTCGAGGATCTGTACGAGCGAGCATTCCGGGCAAAAAGCTACTTCGAGCGGGTACCTTGGCTCGGGCTGCTGCAGTTGTTCCGCCGTAAGTATCCTGTCCGCTACGGGGGTATGGCCTAAATCCAGAAATGTATTCAGGTTTTCTTCTCCGCAGGATCTGCACTTTACCTTTGTCTTTGTGAGCATGGCTATCCTCTCCGATGATTCAGTTGTTCAGGTCGTTGGAACCGACTGTGTGCTCTCTTGAGAGCGATCTGTTATCTTACATGTCTGCCAGCGTAACTGGTCATTCAGTTTCTTTCTTTCAAGCATCTTTCTTATATGGCCTATTCGTTGGAATCTCGGTCCCTCAAAGTCTTCCAGCTTCAGCCCGTGCTTTCTGTAAGCTCTGAAGAGTTCGTAGGCACCTTTTCTTGTATCCCATTGCGGTTTGAACTCTGGTATGATTCGTTGGATCTTGCTGCAATCAACCCTGTAGCATCTTTTGTCAGGTGATGCATTGGACGCGATCTTTATGCGACAGCCGGGGACAGTGTCTGATACGATCAGTGCGATGTCTTTTATGCGGTGATTGTCGGAGTTGACGCCGACATTGAAGGCCTGATTATGTATTGCTGAACGAGGGGTCTGCAGGACCGCCCCGAATGCTCTGGAAATGTCCTCCACATGTACTATGGGGCGCCAGGGTGTTCCATCGCTTTTCAGATAGACCAGGCCGGTAGTGAAGGCCCAGGCAACAAGATTATTGAGAACAAGATCGAATCTGAGCCTGGGTGAGACTCCGTATGCGGTTGCGTTGCGCAAGAAGATCGGACTGAACGAGTCGTCAGCAAGGGCGGAAATGGCTTTCTCGGCCAATACTTTCGATTCGCCGTAGGGAGTTACCGGGTTGAATGGTGACTCTTCTGTAAGGAAATCTTCTCCTCCAGCTCCATAGTTGCTACAGGACGAAGAAAAAACGAAACGTTTCACACCTGCAGCTTTGGACAGTTCAGCAAGCTTTGCAGAGGCCCTGTAATTGATGTCCAGTGTCAGCTCGGGATTCAGAAAGCCCAGCGGATCATTGGACAAGGCAGCCAGGTGTATGACGGCGTCATATCCTTGCAGGTCGTCCAATGCAATATCACGTACATCCTTGTGAATAAACGGTATATCGGGCATATCTGTGCCGAAAGTGCATTGTTCGTAAAGATCTACGTCCAGGCCGGTAACCTCATGTCCTTGAGCCTTCAGTAATGGCGTCAGGACCGTTCCGATATATCCTTGAGATCCTGTGACTAAAACTTTCATACTTTCACCTCATACGTTTGTTTTGATCGCTGATTTGGAGAGTTGTCGCTTATTTCGCGAATCCTTCTTTCGGCTGCAGGACCACTTTCCCAGACTTTCCAGGGGGCTTTTCCAGAATCCCAGAGAGAGTCAAGCAGGCGTTTGTCTCTCAGAGTATCCATGCACTGCCAGAAGGAAGTGTGCTTGTACGCCATGAGCTGGCCGTCCATCGCCAACCTTTCCAATGGTTCTTTCTCCCATTGCGTGCCGTCGCCGTCTATGTAGTCAAATATTTCTGGTTCCAGCACGAAGAAAGCGCCGTTTATCCAACCTTCCCGGGTCTGGGGCTTTTCGGAAAACTCGACCACAGAATCACCATCCAGGTCCAAATGGCCGAACCTGGCGGTAGGATGAACAGCGGTGAGAGTAGCCAGTTTGCCGTGCGATCGGTGGAAGGCCAGCAGCTTGCGAAGATCGATGTCCGAAACACCATCTCCCCAGGTCAGCATGAATGTTTGATTGCCGATCAGAGGTTCCAGCCGTTTGATCCGTCCTCCGGTCATGGTGTGCAGTCCGGTGTCCACGAGTTCAACTAACCAGTCCAGGGATCCGCCGTTGTGGACCTTTACAGATCCGCTGTGCATGTCAACAGTCAGGTCGCTGTGCATCATGCAGTAATCTGTCATATATTTTTTTATGTAGTCACCTTTGTAGCCTAAGGCGATTGCAAATTTTCTGAAGCCGTAATATGAATAGTGTCTCATGATGTGCCACAGTATCGGCTTGCCGCCAACTTCGACCATTGGTTTGGGTTTCAAATGCGTTTCTTCGGCCAATCTGGAACCCAAGCCTCCTGCAAGTATAGCTACTTTCATTGCGCTGAGTGTAGGTTCATGCCCCATAGGAAGATCCCCCTTAGGTAAAACATAGTTCTTTGACAAAATACTAAATTCGTCACAGTATCAAGCTAACGAAACAATCTACAAACGTCAATCGGGGCAGGGCCTCTTTGCGAATAGGTAAATCTGTGAACGCGGTCCTAGTGCATAGTATTTGCCAGTTTTGCATAGGGGGAATGGATAATAATTGGTGTTCAAATATAAAAACCAGGCTCATGAGCACGCCTGAACCCTCATCAAGAGCCGGACAATAGGTCTTATTGTCATATCTCAGCCTTAAAGGCATTCGTACCTGGCTTCCTGATCTTGCTCAGGTCTGGCAAGAACCTGGCTTTACATAATCACTACGTGAGTTCTGGAATTATGCTCACAGAAAATGTTTCACCGGGTGGAGTAAGCGAAGCTGAACATCCTGGGATGGGTCAACCTTCTGTATTCTGGCAGTTCCATGCATAGATCAACACCGGTTTCGGGATCGCTGAAAACCAGATAATCTTGCATTCCTATTTTACGGTCCACAAATGTGAGCAGGCCGTACATGCTGCCCAGAGGTGTTAGGGACGAGCTTTTGATATGCTCTAAAGAGAGCAATTCTTGTTGGTTGACTCTATGTACAGATTCAGCTCCAAACTCATCGCGCACAGAATCCATGTCTATTGCATGGTCCTCAGGGTATACGAACAGGAAAATTTCGTCATCTATTCTCAAGGCTTGAGCGACGGCTTTGGCTATGCCGGCAATCTGACACTTTTCAGCAACGGCCTGCTGTGAGGTGAAGGCAGAAATCCGTTCAGATCTGCTGAAGTGAGCTCCTGCATTTTCCAGAAATTCAACGCAGTTCATGATCTTGCCTCCTGGTTCTTCCCCTCGAACCTTCAGTAAGGACTCTTATGTTCAGAAGCTATATGCTCATGCTCGCCCGATCCGGCAAGGCTGGGAATTTTAACGCCTGACAGTGATAAAAATGCCCCAAGGTTAGAGACGGAATCCATAAAATCTCTGTAATCAACGGGCTTGATTATGTAGAAGCTGCAGCCAAGCTCATAGCAACGGTTTATTTCGTCAGGTGCATCAGTGGTGGTCAGCATGATCACAGGCATATCACGCAGGTCTTCATCCTGTTTGATCTGTCTGAGAACCTCCCGACCATCAACTTTGGGCATTCTTATGTCCAGAAGAAGCAGGTAACTGCGTCCATCTTCTCTGACCGGTCCATCACCTCTCTTGAACAAAAAATTAAGCACCTCCTGTCCGTCCTTGAAGTGAAGAATGTCTTGAGCTACACAACTTTGCCAGAGGTTCTTCTTAACCAGCAGAAAGTGGCCTGCATCGTCTTCAGCAATAAGTATTGTCGTTTCGCGAACCATCCTCGAACTCCCACATTCATAATCACTTTTTGGCGTGCATTAGATTGCCGATTCTCCCGGCAACCCCTGTTTATCGCAACTCCGCCGTCATCAACGGCACATCCCTACGATCCGCCTGGTATTTCGGTCTCTCAGTTCGAAACAATATCTATTTTATTAAATTCAAAGCAATATGTACACCTATAATATTATTTAGTTTGGAAAACTGTTTTCTTTTCTTATGGTCCCTTGTTTCGAGCGTTATGGGGCAAAAAAGGCAACCTGGTTTCGTCCGTCGTAACAATATTGTATGATTCGGTTCTGTTTTCAAGGCATGACAAAAACAGATCCCAGTAGGCCCGGCTCACTTTCGACCATCGCATCTCCCTTCCGTAAGCATAGGCACGCCTTCTCATGTCCCACAACTTGCCAGGATGGGTGATAATATCGATTACTGTATCTGCAAGTTCTTCACTGTTGCCGAAATCTACCAGTTTTCCTCTGCCATCGGCCAACAATTCCTGCGCTGCGTAAAAGGGCGTAGACACCACGGCTTTGCCAAAACCTATCGCAAAGGCCAGTGTTCCGCTGGAAACCTGCTCAGGATGCAGATAGGGGCTGACATATACGTCTGTAGCACCCAAAAAGGTTAGGAGTTCACGGTCACTTACGAATCGATTATAAAAGGCTACATGGCCTGCAACTCCGAGCTGTTTTGCTTTCTTCGCCAGATCGGTTTGGAGGGTGTAACCTTCTCTTCGCACTATTTCCGGGTGTACGGTGCCTAAAACCATGTAAAGTACCGATGGATCGGTCTTGATGATGGTGGTAAGTGCTTTCAGCATTATTTCTATGCCTTTGTTAGGGCTTAGAAGGCCGAATGTCGTGATTATACGCCTGTCACCGAGATTTAATTCACGCTTCCATGATGTGCTTTCGGAAAATGGGAAATCAGGTATGCCATGAGGGATATGTATTATTTTTCGAGCCGGTACCCGGTACAGTTCTTTGAGCAAAGTTGCCCCCCTGTAACTCATCACCACAACCTTATCGGATCGGCCGCATATCTCCTTGAGAAGCTCGAACTGCTTTACGTCGGGCTTGTCCAATATGGTATGCAGGGTAGTGATGACCGGTTTTTTTACACGTTCGAGGAATATCGAAAGATGGCTGCCTGCCTCGCCGCCAAAGAGGCCGTACTCGTGCTGTATGCATACCATGTCAACATCACTCATGTTTACGTAATCGGCGGCGTATACATAATGATACTCCGCATTCTTTCTCAGGCGGAGTGTTACGGGCTTATCGTATTGGAACTCACCATCGCTCTCAAGGGCTATCACTTCAGGAAAAAAACGTTCACCCTGAAGCATCTTTGTGCTTGATATGAGATCGCTGGTAAAGGAGGCTATCCCGCATTTACGCGGCTTGAATGACGATACAAAGACAATTTTCAGCGATGGGCCCATCACAAAGCAAAGCTCCTTTTTAGACTTTTGCCTCAACATTATAGCATGAGGAGCTCAGCAGTAAATCGGGATATCCGTCTCAATGTCCCTCCGGTCAGACCCTTAACAGTTATCACAGACAATGCGACTTTGGTTTAGCATTTGCATAAGAAGGTCAGTCGAAGGTGCAGTTGTCTATGATTATCACAGAGTGTACTGCTTGAATTGTCTCCCCCATTGGTATTAACGCTTTACCCCCGGGCTCAGGTCCGCGTTTCAGGCGGTTGCGACATCACTTCGCTGTTTACCCACTGTATGGCATACTGCAAAAGTTCGGCAGCATCACCTAAGCTAAGCTTTTCCTTGATGTGTGCTCTGTAGGTTTCGATCGTTTTTATGCTCAGATGGAGCCTTTCAGCAATGTGCCTTGTTCCAAGGCCCTGGCCTGTTAGTCTAAATACCTCCAGTTCCCGATCGCTGAGACGGTCAATCGGGGATGATTCCACTTTCATTTTACCGCCGACTAGCTTGCGTACCATTCTGGCAGCCATATTGTCACTGAGATGTAATTCGCCGTCCATGACCTTGCGAATTGCGCCAACCAATACGTCTGTGGCTTCCTGTTTCATAACGTACCCGTTCGCTCCTGCCCGCAGCGCACGCTCAGCGTAAAGTGACTCGTCATGCATTGAAAGTGTGAGTATAGGCATGTGAGGTCTCTGTGCACGTATGTCCTTGATCAGTTCCATCCCGCTGGTTTCACGCAGGGAAATGTCAACTATGACCATGTCAAGAGTCTCATTTCGGATGAAAGACATTGCTTCATAGGATTCTTCAGCGTGGCCGCAGACAACCATGTCGTCTTCGTGGTTGATCAGTTCACTTAATCCTTGCCTGACTATGGGGTGGTCATCTACCAGCAGAATGCGGGCCTTTTTTACATCTGTCGCTTTTACATGCTGATTCATAATAACCTCTTTCGTATAACTTATTACCTAATTATTTTCCCGAAATTTACAGCTTAAATGAGCGCCTCCAGCCGGTCTCGGTCCGATCGTGACAGAACCATGTATCAACTGTGCTCGGTAATCCATTATCTTCAATCCCATACCGTTTTGTGAGACAGGTGCTTCTGGGAAATCTTCGCCATCATTCTGGATTATCAAAACCATGTCTTTGTCTCTTTTATTTATTTCAACCCAAACGGATTTTGCCTTCCCATGTCTTATAGCGTTCAGAATGGCTTCCTCGGTTATTCTGTACAAATGCATTGCTGTATCATCACTAAAAGTACTAAACCTCACAGCGCTGTCGCATATCAGCCTGCACTCGATTCCGAACAGGCTTTCACTCATTGCCATAAGCTGTTCGAGTGCCGGCAGGAAACCGCTTACTTTCAGATCTATTGGATGGATCATTTTGGCAAGGTCGCGTGTCTCATCAATAGTGTCATTTATTAGCCTTGACACGTCCTCCATATCCTTTGCTTCGGTCAGATCGCGAGATTCAAGTCGTGCCTGTGTTGCCTTTACCATGAATGCTATACCTGTTAATTGCTGCCCAATGCTGTCATGCAGTTCATAACCTATGCGTCTTCTCTCGCGTTCACTTATCCTTAGAAGTTCTTCTTCGAGTTCGAGCCTGTTTTTTTCCTCCTTCTTTTTGTCGGTCACGTCAAGCATTACCCCATTCCACAATGTGCGATTGTGCTCATCTGTGCTGCCCGGATTTGCGGTTGCTCGAACCCATCGTTCCGATCCGGGAGCGCACTTTATTCGATACTCAGCCGACCAGGTCCTTTCAAGACTTGCTGCTTGGATCAATGAGGCGACTACATCATCAACATCATCCTCGTGTATGAGTTCGAAGAAAAGCCCGCATTCCTTTTGATCTATACCGTATTCACAGCAGAGTTCGGGAATGTTACCTTCGATAAAAGTTTCAGAGCAGGACCCATCTCCCGTCATTTTGAATTGAAATACAATTCCGGGAATGCTTTGGGTAAGCAGGGAGTATCGCTGTTTACTCTCTCTAAGAAATTCTTCTACTTTTTTTCTTTCTTCTATTTCGTCCAGAAGTTGTGAATGGGTCTGAGAAAGATTTCTGTTTATGTGTCTGATAAACCCGAAGAGGATCATCAAGATAAACAGACCTGCTGTAGTTATTAGAATCGCAAATATGCCTAGAACATGGTCGAAAACAGCTACTGAGTGTGTTATATCCTTCAAAATCGCCAGTTCACCTGTTCGTGTCCCCAGTGCATCATAGATTGGGAAAACTCCGGGGATCAGGGATCTGCTCCTGAACACGAGCCGTTTTTCTGTGGCAGAGTCATTGGTTTCGTTCCAAACCTGGTCCGCCAACGCATTCAGCAGCTCTTTATCACTGCTGAGAATTCTTTGCGGTTGCTCCCTGTCTTCGGAATCTCTGCGGGAGTTTCTGATCGCGAATTCTATGTCATGCTTTCGTGCCACACTTGACATTACATTTGCCAGTTGCTGCTGTCCTACTGCAAAACCTTGTAGCTGATTGTCAATGGTGATAGGAATAATGACCAGAAGTTGGTGATAACCACTACTGCTACTGCTAAGTGCGACCTGAGTTGTGGGTGAAGTTATTTGTTGAGGGTCTGCAAGCGGTAGTGGACGAATTCCTTTTCTTTTATTTGATGCTTTGACCGTGCCCGATGAATCATATATTGACAAAAAAGCAGTTTGGTGGTTTTTTCTGTCAGGCCAGTTAAATGGTTCAACTGCGACCTTGAGCAGTTCATGGTCCTGTTGGCTGAGACCACTTACGACGTCCGAATGGCTGGCTAGACACGAAAGTACGGCAGAAAGCTCGGGCAATACATTCTCACATCCCTTACCTTTTACCAGGCCCCCGATAGTCCGAATCTCCATTACTGCTTCCGTTTCGATATGGCGAAGACCCAGTTTTTCTGCGGAAACAACTGAAATATACAGTATCACAAGAATCGACAAACCGACAGCTAAAAGCAATGTCGGCCTGATGCGATTTCCTTTACTGCTCGCAGTCCTCACTCCGAGTAAACTCAACCTCGGTGGCATTATTTTTCCTCCACTCCTGCGGCAACTTAAAAGCGCATGTGACAATGGCTCCTCCGCCACGTCGCTGACAAATCTCCAGCTTGCCGTCTATCATTTCAGCACGATGTTTCATTAAACGCAAGCCCATTCCTTTGGATTTTTCCGTATTTATAGAAAATGGTGCTCCATCATTTACGATACGCAGATTACCGTTTTCTCCGTTGCAATCTAGTGTTACGTCAATATTGTCCGCATGCCCGTGCCTGATTGCATTTGTTATGGCTTCCTGGGCGATCCGGTAAAGATTCATTGCCGCTGCCGTGTCGCAAATCTCGATCTCGACATCGCCGCTGAACGAACATTCAACTCTGAAAAGACTGGCTGTATTAGCGGCAAGGTTCCGCATCGCTTCGCACAGACCCGAATTACCTATGTCGATGGGGTGCAGGCCTTTTGCTATTGCCCGGGTTTTTTCAATGCTGTGTTTGATCATCTCGGAAATTGCGTCGGCGTTTTCCGATTCTGCGATCCCTTTCTCTTTCAGTTTATTAGCCAGAACTTTACTCATTATGGCAATGCCGGTGAGCTGCTGTCCCAGGCTGTCATGCAGCTCCTGACCCGTCCATTCACGTTCGCGCTCACTGATGCTCAAAACTTCCTTTTCGAGCATTTTTCGCTCAGCCATTTCCTTGCAAAGCTGTTCATTCGTTACGCTTAGTTCACGTGTGCGTTCCTGCACCCTTTGCTCCAGTTCTGCATTTATCTTTTGTATCTCCTGCTCAGCAAGTTTTCTTTCGGAGATATCAGTATGGGTGCCGACAATGCGCGTTGGCTTGCCGTCTGAGTCACGTTCTACGACCTTTCCGCGACTGAGTACCCACTTATATTCGCCGGTTTTGGTTCGTATTCTGAATTCTGCTGAGTATTTGTCGCATTTGCCGGACAAATGATCGTTCATCGCGCGCATGACATCAGCTCGGTCATCCGGATGAACCAGGCTGTGCCAGAATCGTGTGTGGGGTACGATTTCTTCCGGCTTGTACCCAAGCATGCTCGCCCAGTTACTGCCGTAGTAGACCTGGTCCAATACCAGGTCCCGGTCCCAGACACCGCCGGAAGTCGCGTCGAGGACCATTCTCAGGTGGCTTTCACGCTTCATGACGGCTTCAGCGGATTTTCTGCGGGTCTCGCGGGCACGCCAGCTCGTGACAGCGTTTTTTGTTATGTGAGGCAGTGCTTCAAACGCGTCATTGGACTTTACGACATAATCCATCGCTCCTGCTTTCAGGGCGTCTACCGCAATGTCCTCGCCTCCGTAACTTGTCATAACCACAATTGGTACTTTGCATGTGATATCTGCGTCTTTTAGAAGATCGACGCCTCGTCCGTCCGGCAGCATAAGGTCGGTTACAAGTACATCGAACAAGTGCTGGGCAATGAGCTTTTTGGCATCTTCTAAACACCTGCTCGTGACGAGTTCAAAACTTTGCGGTGAATTCTTGAACGCCCGTCTTATCAGGTAGACATGTGGAGTCTCGTCTTCAATAAGTAAGACTCGAAGTTTGTTTTTTTGGCTTTCCGAATTGCGCGAGTCTTTAGCTGCTGCTGTGGGGTCATTTTCTGGCCGTGTTGAACGCAACGGCTCAGTCACCGAAATGCGTCCCCTCTTTTTGGCCTCCGATGGCAACAATCTGTTTGGCAATTTTAGGCCTTCCAGCTTCAAGATTGCTCGAAAAATCCGTTAATTCTGTTCGCTTCCCTGCTGAAAGTGTCACCCGCATATTCTATTTAATCGTGAAATTCCGTAATTACAACATATCTTTGAGTAGTTTTGCTGAAAAATAAGCAAAAAAAGAAGGCCTATAAGTTTCATAACTGCTTATAGTTGACGTGAAGTTGGACTCGGGGTAGAATCCCCTTAATAAGCTATTTTTGAAAGGAGAGCACCTGTGGAACTTAAGGGCGTGATTTTGGCTGGAGGACTTGGGACGCGTTTGCACCCGCTTACAAAGGTAACCAACAAGCATCTTTTGCCGGTTGGCCGCAAACCCATGATATATTACCCGATAGAAAAACTCACAGCAGCGGGTGTGACGGAAATCCTTGTGGTTACAGGACTTGAGCATATGGGAGATGTTGTCAACCTGCTGGGCTCAGGTCGTGAGTTCAATTGCAAGTTTACCTATAAGGTACAGGACGAAGCAGGCGGGATTGCTCAGGCTCTCGGTCTCGCTGAGAATTTCGCGGCAGGCAGCTCGGTTGCCGTGATACTGGGGGATAATATCTTTCAGGCTGATCTCAAACCCTATGCAGACGCTTTCAGGAAGCAGAGTGAGGGCGCAAAACTTCTGCTCAAGGAAGTGGCCGACCCAGAACGTTTTGGTGTAGCACAGGTCGATGGGGACCGCATCGTAGGTATTGAAGAAAAGCCCGCTCAGCCAAAATCAAACCTGATAGTCACAGGAGTTTATTTTTACGACCATCGTGTGTACGAATACATCAAAACGCTCAAGCCATCCGGCAGAGGTGAATTTGAAATAACGGATGTGAACAACATCTATATTCAAAAAGAGCAACTGAAATTCGAGCAGCTCTCGGGCTGGTGGAGTGATGCAGGTACTTTCAGGTCGCTCAACAAGGTTAACGAATTAGTTGCAAAGGAGCCGCCCCAATGAGCAATCTACCACTAAGGGCTGTCAAAGTTGATGAGGGGCTGATACTCCGTAGTTCCGGCGATGTGATCGACGGCGTTGAAATCCGTAGAGCCAAAGTTATACCGGATGAGCGCGGCCGCCTGGGCGAGATCATGAGGGCGGATGACCCCTGGTTCGAGAAATTCGGTCAGGTTTATTTTACCACAACATATCCGGGGATTGTAAAAGCGTGGCACTTTCATAAGAAACAGACCGATCACTTCTATGTTCCAAAGGGGCTTATCAAGGTCGCTCTGTATGACGAACGCAAGGAGTCATCGACTTACGGTACGGTAAATCAGATATATCTCGGAGAGCACTGTCCCGGTCTCGTGCGGATACCACCCGGAATTCAGCACGGATGGATGTGTGTCGGAAATGAAGAAGCGTACATTATCAATATAGTTTCCGAGATGTACGACTACAACAGTCCTGACGAATACAGAACCGGCCCGCATGATAACCACATACCGTATGATTGGGAACGTAAGGATGGCTGATAAAGATGTTATAGTTTTAGGTGCTTGCGGTATGCTGGGCCGCGATCTGATGGAAGAGCTGCGAAAGTGCGGTTATGACGCACGGGGCTTTGATCTGCCCGAGCTGGATATTTGCGACGAGGACGCCTTGAAGCGGGTTATACAACCTGAATCACTGATAATAAACTGCGCAGCTTATACAAATGTCGAGAAGGCCGAAAGTGAGCCCGAACTGGCTTACAAAGTAAATGCAGAAGCAGTGGCCCGGCTGGGCAAGATTGCTGCAGATATGAAAAGCAGGGTTATCCATATAAGTACCGATTTTGTCTTCAACGGCAAATCGGAAACGCCCTATACCGAAGACGATGAACCTGACCCTGTAAATGTGTACGGGGCAAGCAAGCTCGAAGGCGAAAAACTGCTGAAACAGAGCGGCTGTGAGCATCTGATCATGCGGGTGCAGTGGACGTATGGCCGGCATGGAAGCAATTTTATCACGAAGCTGCTCGAATTAGCGAAAACAAGGGACAGGCTCAAGGTTGTCGATGATCAGAAGGGCTCGCCTACGTCTACAATAGAGGCCGTAAAGACGATTTGCAAGCTTATCACTCTTGACAGATTTCCCAAGGGCATTTTCCATTTTGCAGCGTTAGGATACGCATCTCGCTTTGAAGTTGCCAGATTCATATTTGTCCATGCGGGCTCAAATGTCGAGATCGAACCGTGCGATAGTTCCGAGTTTCCAACAGCGGCACAGAGGCCCCTTAACAGTTGCTTCGATTGTGGAAAATTAACGGCTCTAGTGGGTGAACCAGCCAGATCCTGGCAGGAACCCCTGGCTGAGTTTATTGACAGTATTGTCTGAACATCTTAATCGGCAGTGCGTTGCCCGCTAGGGTCAAAATGATACGTATACCCCTTGAAATTGATACGATAGAGAACGGCATATATGACCGGCACAACGCCGAGTGTCAGCACAGTCGCAAAGATCAGGCCGAAGATGAGCGTCACCGCCATAGGTTCGAACATTATGCCGCCTCCCAGCCAGAGCGGCAGTAAACCGCATACGGTCGTTACGGAGGTCAGCAGGATCGGTCGCATTCTCCGCTGGGCGGCCTCAACTATAGCTCTGTGTACCTCAAAACCGTAATACTCACGCTCAAGATCGATCCTTTCCAGAAGCACGATCGCATCGTTAACCACTATTCCGGTAAGCGCCACGATCCCGAGCAGTGTCATAAAGCCGAAATATGATTGCGTAACCACCAGCCCGAAGACAACGCCTATTATTCCAAGTGGTACCGTCAGTAGAATGATCAATGTTTTGCGTAGCGAGTTGAACTGCGCGACCAGCAGCAGAAAGATGACCAGGCCGGCGATTGGAAGTTTTTCCAGAATGGATGCGTTTGACTCGCCCGACTTTTCGAGTTCACCGCCGAGTTCATAGTTATAACCCAAAGGCCAGTCTTCTGCCTCATCACTGAGCCATTCGTCCAGCCGATTCGCAGTTTCGATCGCAGTAACATCGCCTGCGACGTCGGCAAAAAGAGTTACAGTTTTTCTGCCGTTTCGCCTGTATATCTTGGGCCAATCCCATTGAAGTTCCAGATCCGCCACCTGCTCCAGCGGCACGGATCGACCTGTCTGCTGAACGTAGATGTTGTGCGTTTCGAGTTTGCCAATATCATCCCTTTCCGCGGTGACCGTTCTGATCACCACGGGTATTACATCCTCAGTTTCACGGTACTGTGTGGATTCGAGGCCGCTGAGGACCGTCTGCAGCGATACTGCCACGTCCCGGCTGGTGAGCCCGGCGCGACGAGCTCTGGTTTGACTTACCCGAACGAATATCTTTTTCACCCGTCGGCCCCAGTCGTCGCGCACATTTCTGATGTTGCTGTTTTCGTCCATGTATTTGCGCACAAGTTCAACATTTTCAAAAAGCCGTTCATTGTCTTCGCCGGAAATTCGAACCTCTATTGGTGAGACGATCGGCGGACCCAACTGCAGCGGTCTGATCTTGGTTATCATGCCTGGATATCGCTCTGTGAAATCCTGTAGTGCCGGTATACATTTCTCTGTTATCACTTCCACCGAGGTAGTATTGACAAGCATCATGGCATACTCCGGGGCGGCCTGAACCGGACTGAAGGGCAGTTCGAATCTTGGGGGACCCTGACCGATGAAAGTGGCCCAGTTCATAATGCCCTCGGCCCTGTCGCCATCTGCTTTCAGTTCGCGCTGCATGAAAGCTTCTATTTCCCTGACGATCTTGTCTGTTCTTTCTATTGGAGTTGCGTAAGGCAGTTCGAACTCTGCAGTGAACGTGGTTTTATCACTTGGCGGGAAAAATTCTTCCGGGACAAATCCAAATGATATTATTGAAGCTATGAATATCAGAGCAGTGATCGAAAGACTCAGGATCGGATGCTTCAGCATCGAGATCAACAGTGAGCGGTATCTCTGCATCACCCTTGTGTTGAAGCTTTCCGCTTTGATCTCTTTTTTTACCCTCATGAACCAGACGCTCAGCAGCGGCGTCATTGTCATTGACAGCACCCATGAGGCCAGAAGCGTAATCGTAACCACCTTGAACAGGGGCGCGGTGTATTCTCCCACCTCCGATTCCGCCAGAAAGATCGGTAAGAATGCAGCCGATGTCGTCAGTGCGGACGTCATCAGAGGCAGCTTGTGCTCATCTGCGGCCAGTATTGCTGCCTGCACAGGATCCTTGCCTTCGTTGCGGAGCACCATTGTAGACTCGCAAACTACTATAGCAGCGTCCACCAGCATACCAAGTGCAATTATCATCGCCGCCAGTGATATCTGATCGATCCAGATGCCCAGAACTGACATGATGAGAAAGCTGGACAGTATCGTCATTGGTATGAGTGCCCCCACGACAAACCCGGTCCTGACACCCATTGTCAAAAGCATGACAATGACAACTATGGTGATTGCCTGGATCAGGTTCAGGCTGAAAGTCCTTACCCGTCTGCTTACGTGGAACGGCTGGAATATTATTATGTCGAAATCGATGCCCACGGGGTAATAACGCTCAAGCCTGCGGATCAGCTCTTTCACCTGTTCGCCCAACTCGATTATATTGCCTCCTTCACGAAGATTTATGCCAAGTGACAGGCCCGGTATTCCGTTTGCACGAACCTTGGTTTCCGGAGGGTCCATATATCCCCTGTTTATCTCCGCTATATCCTGCAAATAAACCAGTTCCGATCTCTCCGGCAGTCGAATTACTGTCTGCCTGAGGTCTTCAAGCGATTCGAAATTACCGCTTGGCTCCAATACGATCCGTTCATCTCCTGTAGTGATACTGCCGCCCGGAATGACAATGTTGCGATTGTCCAGAATCTGCTTGAGCTGATAGGGCGATATGCCAAGTTCAGCAAGTTTTGCATTGCTGTATTCTATGAATATTCTTTCCTCCTGAATGCCCTGTATTTCTACTCTCGCGACCTCTTCAATGAGAAGGAGTTCATCCCTCGTATCTCTTGCAATGTCTTCAAGCCGTGAATAATCGTAAGCCCCGCCGGACGGGCCTGTTTCGCCGGTAACAGTCACGATTATCCCGAAGACATCCCCGAAATCGTCATTGACAAAAGGGCCGATGACATCCTGAGGAAGTTCGTTTTTCGCATCAGCTACACGTCTTCTCAGATCGTCCCAGATGGGACGCAGCTCTGTGTAGCGTTCCGAAATATCGATTTTGATTATCGCGGCCCCCATCTTTGACTGACTTCGTATGGTCTCTACCTCCGGCATCTGACGGATCGAATTCTCCAGGGGATCGGCTACGAGCTGATCGATCCGTTCGGCGGTAGCGCCGGGAAACATGCATGTCACCAGAGCGGTCCTTACGATGAAGCCGGGGTCCTCGCTTCGCGGCATTGTAAGATATGCAGCCACTCCGCCGATCGCAACCAACACGAGAAGCGTTATCATGATACGGTTTTTCTCGATGGCCCAACGCGTAACATTTGAAGGCATTGCTACTTCTCCCTGAGCATCCTGACCTTTTCCCCGTCTGAAATACGCGTGACTCCATGGGTTATGATCCGCTCACCTCTTTCCAACCCAGAAAGCACTTCCAGTCCTTCCTCTGTCAATCTGCCTGTGATTACTTTTCGACGAGTCGCTATGGCATAGCCGTTGTTTTTTTCTTCGAGCACATACACAAATTTACCGTTTATATCCTCGCCAACTGCAATGGCGGGGACGAGAAATGCCGTTCGCTTACCCGCAAAATAGAGTGTGACATCAGCAGCCATGCCCAGTCTCACTTTTGTATCAGACTTTTTCAAGGTCACGGCAACCGGAAACGTCGTCGCGGTCCGGCCGACTGTCACACCAACCTCTGTAACTTCTCCTTCGTACTCGCGTTCAGGCCAGGCTTCAAACTCTACTGCTGCCTGCTGCCCTTTTTTAACTGATCCGATGAGATCTTCCGGTATGCCTATTTGTACTTCCATTTTTTCGCCCGAGACAAGGGTCATGACGGGCTGCCCGGAAGAGATATTCTCATTTTCTTCTGCGTGAATGCGTGTTACCCATCCCTCCCGATTGGCTTTCATGGTTGTATACTCAAACCTTCTCTCAGCCAGTCTCAGTGCCGTCTGGGCGACGTCGACGTTTGCCTGGGCTGATTCAGCTTCAGCCCTCGCAACGTCCAGTTCGTTAAGGGATATATTGTTTTGTTCGTACAGTCGCTTCGCTCGCGTGTAGTTCGCCTGAGCGTTACGGGCCTGTGCCTTAGCTTTGGCTAAAGCAGCCTCTGCTTCCTTGATCTTGAGTCTGAAATCTTCTTTTTCAAGTTCGGCAAGTATCTGTCCGCTCGAAACGGGATCACCCTCATCGACAGCAATCCTCTCAATGGTTCCGCCCACTCTGAAACTCAATTCGGATCTGACTGAGGCCTGCGACACACCTGAGAAAGTTCTCGTGAAACCTGAAGTTCTCGCCTCGACTCGGGCCCACTGGACGGGCCTGACAATTTCTTCGGGCTCTTGATGATTGCAGCCTGCTGAGAGGCAGAGGAGTATCAGCGATGACGCAATTAACATGCAGTTGGCAGTCTGCGTCTTTTTCAGCATTACCTTAACGATTGGTTTATAATGCCTGTGGACAAGCACTTCAGTATTACCCCCATCTGTTTGTCTGCCTGAAAGCTGTTCTGTCATTATGTGGTCCAATGTCCTGTCTTGCAATATACAAAATCGCAATTTGTGGCAAACCTCGGGCCTTTCGCGCAAAGAAAAAGCCCGACAGATGACTCTGCCAGGCTGATATAGATTTTGTTAAAGGAAATAATGAGTTATTTGGCGGGCCATATTCTTACCATGTAAACACCGTGGGCAGGTACTTCCTTGGCCATAAAGCTGCCTGAGTAAGTGCCGACATCCTTCTGACGCCAGAGGTCTCGGAATTTCCATTTGCCGCTGATGCCCAGTGTATCCCAATCGATCTTTATGTCCTTTGCGAGCAGGCCGTGACGGTTGAAAAAGCCCAGAGCCTTTGAGCCGTCTTCCATGTCCTTTGCCCAGACTTCCAGAGAGCCATTCTGCATGACCCGGCTGGCCTGATCACCCAGCGGATCCTGATTGACTCCCAGAACCTCGTCATTTGTTAGCAGGTTCATTGTGAATTCGTCGATCTGCTCGATCGGACAACCTATCAGCAGGGGAGCACTCAAAAGTGACCAGAGGCTGATGTGAGTGTACTGCTCGTCAGGCGACAGATTGCTGTCATGCAGATTCGGACCCCAGCCCACCTTGCCGACTACGAGCATGTCCGGATCGTTCCAGTGGCCGGGCTTCGCATAGGGGCTGCATTTATTCTGAGCAAAGCCTATGCCTGCCATGCTGCTCCAGGAATCATAAATGTCGCCCGTAGTACGCCAGAGGTTGCCGCCTACCTCTTCGCCCCATTCCCAGACGTCGCCCCATCCGTACTGACAGATGCTGTAAACGATGTCTCTGTCGACCTCGTCCAGTGCTTCACGCATCAGTTCGTATGGCTTCTTTAGGTTTTCAAGTGAGTCCGGCTTGACGACGGACGAATAACCGCACCAGTCGTACTTGAGATAGTCAAAGCCCCATTCAGCAAATTGGGCTGCGTCCTGAAACTCGTGCTCCCAGCTTCCCTCAAAGCCCTGACATGTGGTTGGGCCCGGAGAGATGTATGTACCTGCCTTGAGGCCCAGAGCGTGAATGTGATCCGTCAAGCCTTTCATGTCCGGGAACTTCGCATTCGGCAGCAGGTTGCCTTGATCGTCACGAGGCTTACCTGCGATCATCGGGTTGTTTGCTCCTTCTTTGCGCATCCAGCAATCGTCGATATTGATGTACGACCAGCCGTGATTGATCAGTCCGCTCTCGACCATTGCCTTTGCGGTAGCTCGGACTTTTTCCGCGTCGACCGCACAGCCCCAGCAGTTCCAACTGTTCCAGCCCATCGGCGGAGTGAGAGCGATCGTGTCCCCGCATACCAGCCGAAACTTTCTTGTGTCGGTGCCGAGTTTGTTGCTGGCCTTTAGAGTCAGCTCGTATTGTCCTTTCTTGTCCAGCTCACCTCGCATCTGGCCTGTGTCAGGGTCGAGTGAAACACCGTCAGGCAGCTCGTATGCTTTGAATTTAATGGGCCTGTCGCCTGTCGCGGTAACCGTAAACAGTATTGGTGAGCCGGGGCGGACTCCGAAAACTTTCGGGCCTGTGATGCGGGGCTCAGGTCCTGGTTCAGGCGTCAGAATATAAGGTTCTGGTTTTGGCATCTCAATAGTCTTTGGGGTACTCCCGGAGTATTCAATCTTGGCCATGGCCCAGTCGGCATGATCATAATCTATACCGTTTCCGCCGTCGGTCACCATCAATGCAAGCCTTTTCACGCCGTCCAAATCTATCTCTACGTCTTTCGCGCCGTCGGTAGGTCCCATCGGGCCGCTTTCCCAGACTATCTTGTCATCCGTCATTACCTGAAATTCGACTTTTGCAACTGCATATTTTACTTCATCGTCAATGCCAACCTTTGCCGAAAAGCTCTGGGCATTACCATCAAGATCGATCAGCATAATGCTGTCTGCATGTGTGCCGATGCCTCTTTCGAAGCTCTGGCCTCCGATGCTGAGCGGATTGCCGTCAATCGATTTATTCGCCTTGCTTTCGCCCCAGCCTTCCTGGATCTTGCCGATGTCCAGTTCGTCCAGCCAGATTGTTTTAGTTTGCTCGTCAGTCGGTGCTGCTGTTGCCGTGCTGCAGACAAAAACCGATGCTATTAGAATGACTGAGCCCACAAGAATACTGAGTGTGTTTTTTGACATCTGATCGACTCCTGAAAAAGATTGAGAATTCAGTATTACCCAATCATAGATTAAGCGAAAATAGACCTGATGGCAAGGATGGGAAGTTTGCGTACTGCATAGGTGAAGCTTTGAACAGGACTGGATGTATCTATATATTGACATAAATTCCATCAATATGTATTCTGTCGGTACTAATTCATTATTTATTTGGAGTTCTATATGGATCGCAGGCAATTTCTGAAGGCCGCTGGTACAGTTGCCGCTACTATACCGTTTACCCTGGAATCCGTTTTTTCGGCTGATGAGAAAAGCAAAAAGCCTAATATTGTGTTCATTTTCTCGGACGATCATGCGGTGCAGGCCATTTCCGCGTATGGCTCAAAGATAAATAAAACGCCGAATATTGACCGAATTGCTAAAGAAGGTGCGATCCTGGATCGTTGCTACTGCTGCAATTCCATCTGTGCACCCAGCCGGGCCGCGATACTTACGGGCAAGCACAGCCATGCGAACGGCCTTATGACCAATCTCAATACCTTTGACGGCTCACAGCAGACTTTCCCCAAGCTGCTGCAAAAAGCAGGGTATCAGACGGGCCTGATCGGTAAGTGGCACCTGAAAACAGCTCCCACGGGTTTCGATCACTGGGAGATACTGCCCGGTCAGGGGAGTTATTACAATCCTGATTTCAAGACCGCTGAAGGACGCAAACGTTATACAGGTTATGTCACGGATATAGTTACCGACCTCTCGTTGGAATGGCTCGACTCCCGTGATGAGTCAAAACCTTTCATGCTGATGTGTCAGCACAAGGCTCCTCATCGGATCTGGGCGCCGGGTCCTGACCATCTGACTATGTACGATGATGTGGAAATACCTGAGCCGGACACGCTTTTCGACGATTACTCCAACCGTACCGATCTTCTCAAGAAAAACGAAATGGAGATCGGTCGTCACATGATGTACGACTATGATCTCAAGGTCACCGGCAGTAAAAAGCCTGATGCGTTGGGCCGTAAGTTTGCAAACTTCGAACGGAACAGGATGACCGAAGAGCAGCGAAAAAAATGGGACGCTGCCTACGAACCCAAAAACGAAGAATTCCGCCAGAAGGATCCAAAGGGCAAGGATCTGGTCCGCTGGAAATATCAGCGATACATCAAGGATTACCTGCGGTGTGTGGCATCGGTGGATGACAACATCGGCAGGGTGCTCGATTATCTCAAAGAAAAGGGGCTGGACAGGGATACCATCGTGATCTACAGCTCTGACCAGGGGTTCTATCTCGGTGAGCACGGCTGGTACGACAAGCGATGGATGTTCGAAGAGTCGTTCCGCATGCCCTTCGTGATAAAATGGCCCGGAGTTGCCAAACCCGGAACGCGGGTAAAAGCATTTGGCCAGAATATCGATTTCGGGCCTACTTTCCTGGACGCCGCGGGCCGGAAGGTACCTGCGGATATGCACGGTGTCTCTCTAAGGCCCATACTGGACGGTAAGCCCCCGGAGAACTGGCGAGACTCGTTGTATTATCACTATTATGAAAAGGGCGAGCACAATGTACCGCCGCACCACGGTGTCCGTACGCAGCGTTACAAGCTGATGCAGTTTTACGATGCGGGCGAATGGCAGTTCTTCGACCTGAAAAAGGATCCGCAGGAGCTTGTAAACCGCTATAATGATCCCGAATATTCCGATCAGGTCAAGACCTTGAAGAAAGAGCTGATCGCGTTGATGGAGAAATACAAAGTTAAAAAACCGCCAATAGAGTCGATAAAGGCTACTATGTAGCGTTTTGCAGTAGTAGATGTTATTTAAGAGCACGATTTCCCGATCGTGCTCTTTTTTTGGCTCCAATTTGCCCACGAGATGACGTTAAATACTGGCCGAATTTGCTTATCAGAGAGCATTCTGCTAAAATAAAGAAGCTTTTTAGACGATAGATGTTGTATACTTCTTAGTGAATTGTGTGAAATAGAAGGGTGTGAGATGAAAAATTACCTGTACTTGATTGCTGTAGCTGTACTGACCGTTTCTCCGGCATTTGCGATTCCCGCCGGACTGGTTCATCACTGGAATTTCGACGAGGGGCCGGATTGGCACGATGATGCCTTCGGCGCTGTCAGCACCGCTCAGGCTGTTGCTGATCCTGTTGGTGGGGCTGATCTTGATCTGCAGAACATGACAGGGGCGGCTTTTCAGTCAGGCCGTCAATACACCTGTCTCGAATTCAACGGCACTGACCAGTACCTGTCATCGACTGCTGATCTTTCCTCTTCGCTGTCCGGCACATTCAGCGTCGCTTTTTGGGTCCGAACACAGCAAAGCGGAAATACCACATTGGCCCAGTCACCAGCCGTAGTAGGTGCTTCGGCCGGAGCAGGCAGTATTTATATCGGCAGCATTGATTCACAGGGCCGAATGCTTATCGCTGTCAATGGACAGAAACTCGCTGTAACGGATGATCCCGTCAATGACGGCCACTGGCACCATTTGACATTTACGCGTGACTCTTCAACAGGTCAGACACAGGTGTACGTTGACGGGGCAATCAATGATGAGGCGACCGGTGCGCAGGGTCAGGTTAACGTGGCTGTTGATTCGATAGTGAAAACCGACGATTCTTCCAGCCCGAGATATTTTCAGGGGCGACTCGACGAACTGTACATTTACGAAACAGTTCTCGATCCAGCCACAATAGGCACCCTGATCGACAACCACGCTCCCAAGGTGTGGCCCACAAAGACAAACGGTATAAATACCGCTTCTTTTTCCACAGAAAGCGTTTTGTTCAAGAGCTACGACCCTGAGAAAGACGACCTCAGAGTTGTCTCTTTCACTCAGCCCGACCACGGATCGGCGACCTATAACGGCGACGGCACATTCACATATACTGCCGATGCTGGTTACTCCGGCAACGATTCGTTTACAGTTACGATAGAGGATCAGAAGGGCGGCTTCAGCAAAGGAAAAATGAATCTGACTATCTTTGAGGATCCCGGCCCGGATGCGTCAAAAAGAACGACCGTGTTTGACGATTTCCAGCCGCTGCAGGCAGCCGGTTCGGACATTTCCCATAACGGCATGCGAGTCCCCCGAGCGATCGACTGGGAGGGCGACGGAGACAACGATATTCTTGTAGGCCACAGCAGAAGCGTATGGCTTTACATTAACAATGGATCACCTGCGAACGCAAATTTCGCTGCGGGCGTGCGTGTCAAAGCCGGCGGTTCGAATATTTATCTGGGCTCCGGCAATCTTCCGATCACTCTGGCTGATATGACGGGCGACGGCGTGCTCGATCTGGTCGCTGTCGATAACACGAGAAAAGTTGCTGTCTTCGAGAACACCGCAGCCGCAGGGCAGACTCCAAGCTATTCATCCGTACAGTACGCCAGGAAAACCGACGGTTCATATCTCGTGCTGACGGACCAGCGATTCGATGCAGGCGATTGGGACAATGATGGGCTGACAGACATTATTACCGGCTCATGGTCGGGCGGCATGAATCTTTACAAAAATGTCGGAACAGCATCTGACGCGCGGTATGAGAACTACGAGACTGTTTTGAGCGGCTCGTACAATTTGTATCCGCGGATATTTGACATCAACCGAAACGGCATGTCAGATTTCATACGCGGCATCAACTGGGGCAGCGTGCTTTACTGGTTCGATCCCGAACTCAACGGCGGACTCAATACCGGCGGTACAATGGTCTTTACCGACCCAACTGGTGCCTCGGTCAATATGAAATCCGCAACTGACGGCGCGATCGTTGATTTTGCGGATTACAATGGTGACGGCGTTTACGATGCACTGATCGGCGGCCATTATGGAGATAAGGTTTACATCGCTTGGGGCCAGGCCAAAACAGTTGCCGACTACATAAGCGATCTCGAAGCGATTTACGATGCTAATCTTTCGGATCTGGGCATTGCTCTTGAAGCCAACAGCCAGGCTCTGCTCAATGAAGTCCGAACCGCTCTTAGCGGCATAGTTGCAAACATGCAGTCAGCCACCGTTAACGAACGCCAGCAGATGTTCCAGCAGTATTCGCAGCATGTACAGAAATACGACTTCCTGCAGATGGACGATCCGCTGAACGTTAGTTATTATCACCATGTTCCAAGTATCGCAGGCCAGAATCTGATGACCATGCATTATATGCTGCCCGATACACCTACGCATCGTCAGAATGTAGCAGATGCGGTCGGGCTCACCGGTGTTCATCGCGAAATTTATTTGATGTGCTCCCTGCATGTGGGAGACAATCAGAAAGCAACACGCGGCCAGATCGAATCAGTTCGCGATTTTATGACCTGGCACCCGCAGGAGCTTTTCCCGGATGCGGTACTGACGCTGGACCATTACTATAACGACGGCCGCGGCGGCATGGTCGCGCACTTCACCAGTACGAAGAATACCTTTAACTGGGGCGAAGGCAACGATTCGGCAGAATGGGACTGGGATCTCCAGCAGCCGGTAAACCAGGTTCTTTACAACGATGCGTGCAGGGGTGACTACTTCACCTTTGTAATGGGCCATGAAGTTACCCATTCACTTGACGGCTATGTAAACAGCCGGGCCAACAAGGACATGCGGCGGCGATGGGGGCAGTTCCTCGTTCAGGGAGGGGGACCTGACGTAATTGCCGGTAGCAATGACTGGATCGACTGGAACGCAACCAAACAGCACTTCAAGGACACGGGCCTCTGGAACGAAAGCACCCAGACATGGGACGAGGCATGGGATGCATACTGGGCCACAGGTCCCGGAAGTGCGTGGAACGAGCAGGCCTCGATGCGTATCAACATCAAATTCTTCCTAAGCGCACCGCAGGAGTCTCTCGCGACACAGGCCAATCATCACTGGGCGCACTCTGAAGGACGGCTGATCGGTGCAATAGATCGTTTCAGAAGGGCGGTTGAGAACGACCTCGATCCGCTAAAGGCCAACATCAATGAAGCAGTTACGTTCCTGGATTTCGTGTCAGCGGGCCTGAATAAGGTCGTCATGTACGATACACACGGAGTGACAACTCCATATCGTCATGCCGAGTACACGATTGATCACGCCTGGCTCGAACGTAATGATAAGGGCTACATCACGAAAGTTAGCATCGCCGACCGCATTTACGAATTCGAACTTGACGCGAAAGGCATAATTACCGGTGTCAACACCAATATCTATACGCTTGGCGATGACAAAAAGGCTATCTATCACGGTGTCAAGAATGTGATCGATGTCCTTCGTAACGACTCTAAACTGGAGGGCGGCAGTCCTTCGACCCTGCAAAGCTGTACTCAGCCCGCTCACGGCACCGCGGTAGTAAATGACAACGGAACCATAACATATATGCCCGATGCTGGCTACTACGGTTCGGACTCGTTTACATACAAGGTAAAAGATTCTGATATGACCGCCGGCGTTGAGCTCGTGGTTGCAAGCGATCAGGGCGCGCTGATGGAAACCTTTAAAAGCATTGGAGGCAGTGCTGTCTCCGATCTTACAGGCAGCTCGAAATACCCGTATTCGCCGGATGAGGTAGCTGTAATGCAAAGCTTTGAGGCACCAACCGACAGATTGGACAGCTACGGCGTGCGCATGCGGGCTTTTCTCAAGCCGACCGTCACGGGCAGCTACACCTTCTGGATCGCCTCCGATGATAACGGCAGTCTGTTGTTCAGTACCGACGGCAAAGCCGATAGTGCTGTTGAGGTTGCCTCCGTGCCGGGCTGGACTTCTTCCAGGTCATGGACGGACTATCCCGAGCAGCAGTCGGCATATTTCTGGCTTACCGCCGGCAATACTTACTACATTGAGGCCCTGATGAAAGAAGGCGGGGGCGGTGACAACCTTGCGGTAGCGTGGCAGGGCCCAGGCATCTCACGGCAGGTCATCACCGGCAGCAAACTGAAACCCTATACGGAAGCGGACTATACGGGCCCCACACCTGACCCGATTACTTGGGCTACAGCTCCGCACAGCGTTGGCCCGACTACCGTTACAATGACTGCAGCCGACGTAAATGACGCAGACGGAGTCGAATACTTCTTCACTTGCACAACAAACGGTCAGTACGACTCAGCGTGGCAGGATGACACAACCTATACACTTACCGGTTTGACGCCGGAAACGGAGTATCAGTTCAGTGTAAAGGCCCGGGATAAGAGTCTGTGGCAGAACGAGACCCAGTCTTCTCAGACAGTTTCTGCCGTTACCTCGATAGCCGGCGATGTGGATCTTGACAGCGACGTCGATTTTACGGATTTTTCGCTTTTTGCGCAATGGTGGCTCAGCAGCGATTGCGGCCTGTGTTCCTATGCTGACCTCAACGCTGACAACCGCGTTGAGGTCGATGACCTTGTCTTGCTGACCGGCAACTGGATGCGAATAGACAATTGACCTTTCATTAACCTGCGGCAGAATCATCTGTCGCAGGTTTTCTTACCCACCCTGGCCGAAACAGCTACCTCCCGGTATCAGTTTTCACTGCCTGTCTCAATTGTCCGAACATTATCTCCTCGGCTTCATCCTCCATAAGTATGTTAAAAATGCTTGCTGCCCGCTGGACTTCCATAAGGTCTATTAGGAAGTCATAAACCGCGTTCGCGGATGCCAGCTCGGCCTGCACTGCCGCGTTCTGAGCATCGAGCAGATCCAGTATCGACACCACGCCTTGCGCATAAGAATCGACCGTCAGATCCAGATTCTTAGCTGCCGCAGCTTCGGCTTTTCTCGACAATCCGATGTTCCTGTATGATGCCGTCGCAGTTTCCATTGCGGCCCGCACCCGCTGTTCGACCTGTTCGCGAGCGGAACCGAGCGTGAAAATAAGTTCAGCCAGTTCCTGGGTGGTTTGGATGATCCTGGCGGTTTTACTTCCTCCGCTGTACAAGGGGAAATCAATTGAAATGCCCGCTGCCCAATCCGTGTCGTTTTCCGGGCTCGCTTTAAGAAATCTTTCTCCTACTCCTTCTTCTGCGAAACGATGAGAGAAGTCGAATACGAAAGCCACATCAGGTTGCCACATCGCGTTTTCAGTGCTTTTTTGTTCCCTGCGTTTGGCATCTATCAATGCTTTGACGTTCCGTATCTGCGGCGATCTGGCAAGGCCGGTCTTAACCAAAGCATCCGCAAAGTTCAAAACCGCTTTCCTCGTACTCAGGCTTTCAAAAAAGTTCAATCTGTTGAGAAGCAGCTCATCATCTCCAAGACTTGTCTCCGCTACAGCGAACTGCATATCAATCGGTCTGTGTAGAAGGCGGTTTACCTCTAGCATAGCTATCTGCAGATCCGCTTCGGCATTTAGTACCTCCTGTTTTCGTGTGGCAAGGCGATTCTCCCACCTGTACACTTCGCCCGGCCCGCTGACTCCGACCTCACGTCTTTCCCTGGCCATCTGCAGGTTTGAACGAGTCAGACGCAGATCACTCATACGCACCCGGAGCCTTGTTTGCGCACGCAATACGTCCAGGTAAGCCGTACCGGCCTGCTGCGTTATATCCAGCCTGACTTCGTTGAGCTCCTGCAAACGGGCGGCCTGCAGAAACTCTTCTATGTCGTAACTTGCCCATGCCTGCTCGGAATATAAAAGCTGCCTGAATTCAAATCCTGTGCTGTATTCCCGCTCCGCTGCTTCACCCGGCGCAGCTTCGATCCTGTCCTTATCTACCTGAACAACCTGCGTGGATAAATCGATCTGAGGCAGCAACACGGCCAGAGCATCTCTTACTTGTGCAGACCCCGCAGCAACCATCCGTTCCTGTGCCGCGATGTCAAGGTTCTTTGCAACCGCTTCGGACAGTACCCGCTCCATACTCAGCTTCGGGAGTCTTTCCCTTTCTGTCTTGCCGATCAGGTCCGCCTCCAGACGTAGATTCCACGGTATCTCAAGCCTGATCGCCTCAGCCGTTTCGACGTTCAGCGTCAGTTCCTCTCTGCCGGCAAGTCTTACAGGCAGCTCGCTCGGTTCCGTGCCCAGCAGTATCGACTGCAGATTTAATGCCGTTCGCCTTGCAATTCTCTGGAACAGCGATTCCGGAAGCGTGGACATTAGAAAGCCAACTTCCACTCCGTCCTTACCGATTGCTGAGAAACTCGGAATATCTCGTTCCTTGAGTCCTTCAGCAAGTCGGGCCAGCTCTTTACCGCTTATATTCATCAACGGGTTGACGTAAACTGCATCAGTTCTAGCTTTGAGCTTTTTAAGAGTTATTTCAGCGGATTCACTGACCTCGAGATAGTCCGCGCTTAGATCCATCTTTTCAGCCTCACGAACCAGCCCACCTGGTAACCGTGGTATCGCCTTTGCAACCGGCTGACCAATCAGAAATGTTATGTGTTTGAATTTGACGACCTCAAGAAAATCCGTGAGGCTCTCAGAGACGCTGCCGCCTATGAGCACATAAGTCAGATTTTTCACACCGCTGGTTCCAGAATCGGTGACCGTCAGGCTCTGTATTTTGGCATCCAGAACGAACGGTGCAATGCCGGGTTTGCCAAGCGGCCCTCGAGTGCTCAGATAGTGCGAACCAATGATCCCCGGTGTCATCACAATGTCTATTTCTTCGTCCGCAAGAAATCTCTCGATCCCCCCCTCGATGCTCTCCTGTGACCAGTCGGCTATAAAGGTATGCTTCGGCGAAAAAACGACATTGAATTCGTTACCTGTGAGCTTGAGTATTTCGCTGACGAAAAGATTCGATACTCCCGCGTTGTTCTCCCATGGACCATCTATGACCACGCCAACATGCACTTCAGCCTTTTCATCCTGTGCACTCGTGGTACCCAGCCCGATCAGCAAAAACAAAATGGCCATAATATACCATTTGGTCCCCCGCATTTTTTCTTGTCCCCCCCGGATTAATTTTGGTCCCATATAATCCGTTTGTATTACGGCAATAGAAGATGTTATGATACATTGCGGTATTGAGCAACCCACTTTATCTTTGCGATTCTGCTTTTATTTGAGTCAGGTTTGCCAGCCTTATCGTGGTTTTCTGCTTCTTTCCGTATCTCAGGCATTGATCAATGTGGCCAAAAATTACATTTCTTTGCAATAAACGTGTTTCCCGCACGTCTAGTCATCAAATACGGTTATCAAAGAACGAGAGGTTTATGAGTAACTTGTGCAGGTCTGTGCGATCAATATCTCTTTTTGCGTTAGTTGGATTGCTGGTTTTTTCATTTGGGTGCAAGACGCCGGATGAATACAAGTCGGAAGCGGACGAAGATGTCTATAAGATCCTGAATAATAAATGGCAGGAGAGATTTGGTTATAAAGCCAATTACAGGATAAGCGACGGCGAACCGAATCAGATTGATGTGGTTTCAAGGATTCCTGAGTCCGGCGTGCTCAGTCAGGCCAGTGCGGTAGAGATGGCTACCAACTTCAATAGATCTTACCAGACACAGAAGGAGTCTCTTTATCTGTCTGCGCTCGATCTGACGCTTACGCGCTATCAATATGCCACGCAGTGGTTCGGGACAGTAGATGCCTTTTATGAAAATACACCCGCTGACGAGTCGACGACCATAGAGTCATCGGGTGGTGTGAGAAGAGATTTCCTTTTAGGCGATGGTATCCTGATAGGCACCAGCCTGACAGCGGACTGGTTTAGGTATCTGACAGGGGATCCGCAGACATCGCTGGGATCTGTTTTGTCTGCCAGTTTGGCTGCACCCCTGATCGGCAATGGAGCCGGTCGTATAGCACGTGAGAACCTTACACAGGCAGAGAGAAACGTTCTTTACAACATAAGATCGTTCAATAGATTTCGTAAGGATTTTGTAGTTTCGGTTATCAGCGAGTACTACAGGGTCCTTTTGCAGAAAAACCGCGTTGAAATCCAGCAAGCCAGCTATCAGCGACTTGTCGATTCGACCAATCAGCTTCGCATGGAGGTAGAGGTGGGGCAGCGGCCGGCATACGATCTTGCAGAAGCCGAACAGCGACTGCTCAGTGCCGAGCAGAATGTCGTTTCGGCTGTTCAGAACTATGAGCAGGCTCTTGATAATTTCAAGATAACACTTGCTCTGCCCACAGATGTTGATGTGGAGCTGGACCCGGACGAATTAACGGCTTTGCAGGATATAGGTGTCAGTGAGCCGGAATACAGCGCGGAAGAGGCGATAAAAACAGCACAGGAACTTCGTCTCGATTTGAGCAATGTGCGGGACAGATTGGACGATTCTGAAAGAAAACTAATTCTTGCAGCGGATGGTTTGGTAACGCAGGTGGATTTAGTAGCAAGTGCTGACGTCGATTCAACTCCCGATACTGAAATAACCCGCCTTAGATTTCATGACGGAGCATACAGTGCAGGGATTACCGCTAATCTGCCGTTGGACCGTAGGGCGGAGCGTAACGATTACAGGGAAGCGCTGATAAATGTGCAGCGGCAACAGCGAGACTATGATGAAGAGGTGGACAGGGTCAAGCTTCAGGTTCGTGATGCATACCGAGAACTCGTTCAGACGGCTGAAAGTTACCGGATCCAGAAGATGGGCCTGGAGCTTGCTGAAAAGAGAGTTCAGGTCGAAAAATTGTCACTCCAGTACGGCCGGGGAACGGTCCGACTGCTGCTCGACTCGGAAGATGCACTGGTGCAGGCCCAGGACGATGTGCTCAATGCATTGGTAGATCATATGATCGCGAAGTTGAGTTTCTTCCGCGATGTAGGTATCCTGCGGGTTAAGCCTGACGGAATGTGGGAACAAGACAGGTAATTGCAAATTAATGAAGGTTCGAGTTTATGCCAAGCAAGAATACACAGAAAAAGAGCAAATCTTCAATGAGACATAAGAAGAAGCTGATAATATTCTTGGCAGCAGCCGTCATCGTGGCGACCGTCTGGTTTCTGGCTGCACAGACTGGCGCTGTCGATGTTAACGAAGAGCAGACAGTACCCGTTCGCCGAGGTGACCTTATGGTGACAGTGACCGAAGGAGGCAGCATACGCGCGAAGGATTCCATTCAGTACAAGTGCCGGGTGGAGCGTATGAGGGGTATATCCGATATTGCCATCCTCGACATCGTGCCGCCTGGAACCTATGTTACCCAGGAAGATGTTGATAATGGTATGGTGCTGGTCGAGCTCGACTCTTCGAGTTTGGAAGATCGACTTCAGGAAGAAGAAATGGAGCTGGCAGGCGACCAGGAGAACTATACAGCCGCCAAAGAAGCTTATGATATTCAGGTCATACAAAACGAAAGTGACAGTTCAAATGCAAGGCTTACTGTGCGGTTTGCACTGCTTGATCTGGAAAAATATCTCGGCAAACAGCTTGCGGCCCAGTTGACGAAAAACGTCGACGAGGCAGAAAGCCTGACAGGGCATGTGTCCCCTTTCCTCGAAAAGGTCAAAAATGACCCTAACCTTCTGGACGGTTCTTCAGCAGGGCAGGAACTCAAAAGGCTCAGAGACGAGATTGTTCTCGCCGAAGGCAACCTTACAACTGCTGAGGACACACTGGCAGGCTCCGAAAAGCTGCACGAAGCGGACTATGTTTCGGATCTGCAGTTGGAGCGGGACAGGCTGGATGTTACAAGTCGTCAGTTTTCCCGGGAAAATGCTCAGGTTAATCTCGATCTGTTCCTTAATTACGATTTTCCGAAGAACGCTGAGCAATATCTCAGTGATTACGTTGAAGCTGGCCGAGAGCTTGAGCGGACCTACGCTCAATGCCGATCCAGACTGGCGCAAGCCCAGGCAAGCTTGAACAATTGGGAGGAGCGGTATAATTCGCAACGCAATTTCGTGGAAGAACTGCGGGAGCAGATAGAATTTTGCACAATTAGAGCGGTTGCGCCGGGGCTGGTGATCTACGGAGAGGGCGGTAGCGGCGATACGTTCAGAGCTATGAGACGAGGCGGTTCAGGCGGTATAATTGCCAAAGGTGAAGTTGTCTACGAAGGCCAGACCATTATTTCGATGCCGGATACCGCTGCCATGGTCGCAGAGATCAGCGTCCATGAGACCGAAGTGGACAAAGTAAGGGCCGGTCAGCCGGCACAGATCATCATGGATGCCTTCCCTGATAGAACCCTGCATGGCGAAGTGCTGGAGGTTGCTCCGCTACCTGACCAGCAGCAGGGCTGGATGAACCCAGACCTGAAAGTATATAAGACGCTTGTAAGTATAGATGGTACACATGAATTTCTGAGAACACGCATGTCCTGCAGTGTGGAGATATTGGTCAGGGATATGGAAGAGGTGCTGCAGGTTCCGATCCAGGTTGTGGCTAACCGTGGTGGTAGAAAGGTCTGTTACGTAGAATCAGAGCCCGGCCCTGAAGAACGGCAGGTTCGCACAGGAGCTTTTACGGACACAATGGTTCAGATCGTAGAAGGCCTGGAAGAAGGTGAACAGGTGCTTATGAATCCTCCTTTATTCGACAGTTACTCTGGGGAATCTGGTTATGTCCAGTCTAACAATGCATGGAAAAACCGTCGGGCAGAGGATGGCCAGAGCGAAGATGAAGGTTCACCCAATGATGGACAGGCAGCCCGCGAAGAGCAAGGCTCACCCCAGGGACGCAGACGTTCCGGAAGGGGCGAACGCGGCGCCTCGAGAGAAACGCAGTCCGGCGACAACATACCATCGAAAGCTCCTGGTGGCGGGGGCAGTGTGGAAACGCAGAGTCGGGGACAGAATTGATGGAAGATAATAGCCTTATGACCCATATTGATGCCAATGCGCAAAAAGAGTCCATTCTTTTAATGGAAAAACTTTGCAAGAATTATCAGCTTGGCCCGACAAAACTGCGGGTATTGCGTGAAATTGACATGACGATCAATACCGGCGAATATGTGACTATAATGGGCCCCAGCGGGTCGGGAAAGTCTACACTGCTGAATATGATTGGGTGTCTCGATCGGCCCACGAGCGGCAGCTATAAACTGGGAGGGGTAGATGTCTCAGAACTGGAAGATGATGAACTTTCCAAAATACGCGGAGCAAGGATCGGTTTTATTTTTCAGTCCTTCAATCTCATCTCTCAATTGAATGTCATAGAAAACATAGAAATACCCATGTTTTACCAGAACTACAGTGAAGAGGAGAGTAACGAAAGGGCCAAAGAGCTTGCTGAAATGGTGGGTCTTGGTGACAGAATGCGGCATCGTCCTTCGGAATTAAGTGGTGGTCAGCAGCAGCGGGTTGCTATCGCAAGGGCTTTGGCGAACGACCCGCTGATCATCTTGGCGGATGAGCCGACAGGTAATCTCGACTCGCAAAGCGGTTCGGACATCCTCGACATCCTCGACCGTTTGCACGAGGAAGGCAAGACGTTGGTAGTTGTAACACACGATGAGAATATTGCAACGCATGCTCAAAGAGCGATCAGATTGTTCGATGGGCAGATTGCAGAAGACGTATATAATTAAGGGCGGCCTTTCATGATTTTTCGTTTCAAACGCACGCTGAAACTGGGAGTTAAAAGCCTTTGGATGCACCGTCTACGGTCAACCCTTACGATGCTTGGGATTATTTTCGGCGTCAGTTCCGTCGTTTCAATGTTGGCGATTGGAGAAGGGGCCAGCCAGGATGCTCAGGAAAAAATATCGCAGTTGGGCAGTCGAAACATCATCATCAAAACGGTCCCGCCCCCAGAAGACAAATCATCCATCGGTCAACAGCAGACGCTCAAAGAATATGGTTTGACTTACGACGATGCGGAGCGGTTTCGCGGTGCAATACCGAACGTGCGTGTGCTCGTGCCAAACAGACGTATTTCGGATCAGGCTCTTTATCGCAACAGCCGGGTCTCAACCGAGGTCATCGGAACTGTGCCGTGGTATCGGGAAATATTGTCCTTGAGCCTAAAGTATGGACGTTTCATTACGACAACAGATACACATTACAAACAGGCTGTATGTGTAATCGATGATAAGGTTCGCAACGAACTCTTTCTGTTTGACGATCCGCTGGGACAGAACATAAAAGTGGGTGGAGATTATTACAGTGTGGTCGGTGTGGTTTCTGCGCAGAAAGACATAGCTGCATCAGAGCTGCAGGGCGGGAAAAACAATCCGGAAAAGGAACGCGGTGCGAATACGGGCAAAATCTATATCCCTCTTACAACGGCCCGGACGCGATTTGGAGAAACATCAATCCAAATGGGAGCCGGCGGTGCCACACTGGAGCGTGTTGAGTTACAGGAAATTATTGTGCAGTCGCGCACAATCGACCAGGTTCTGTCTACAAGGCGGAGCGTGCAGTCTATACTATCTAGATTTCACAAGAAGAATGATTACGAAATTATTGTGCCGCTGGAGCTTATGCAGCGCGCTAAAGATGTCCAGCGTATATTTACCATCGTCCTTGGTTCTATCGCGGCTATCAGCCTTCTGGTGGGCGGCATCGGTATCATGAACATTATGATGGCGACTGTCAGTGAACGTACACGCGAAATAGGCATCCGACGTGCACTTGGTGCCAGGCAGAGGGATATTGTAATGCAGTTCCTTTCAGAGACGCTGATCCTGACACTCTGCGGCGGTATACTGGGGATGGCGGTGGGATCACTGATTCCCATATTAGTTACCTATTTCGGTCAGATGCGGACGGTAATTACTCCCGGTTCGCTTGTTCTGGCCTTCGGTATTAGTGCAGCAGTCGGACTTGCATTTGGAATATATCCAGCTTACAGAGCGGCGCATATGGATCCGATCGAATCACTCCGACATGAATAGGCAGGGGTTCGAGTGCCAGTCCATAAGCAGGGGGCTTGGTAGCTATAAGAATTTCTAAAAATATCAAATTGTGAAATATTTTTTTGCTTTTGTAGATTTGTCGATTTCCAAAAACCATGGCAGCATAAGTTCATGCCTGACAGTACCTTACAGTTGCTAGTGTTTTTTAGGTGTTTTTCTGCATCACCACCGACCAATGCAAGGTTGTCCCCGTATAACGGTTGATGCTTACTGTTTCGTTTGACATATGGATACAACTTGCATATCATACCTGCACTTTTCTCAACTGCGCTCTGAGATTGCGGTACAGGACCGCCCGGAACGCACGAATTCCAGACAGATTTTTCGTGAAAGGTGAACGTGGCGCACAAGATAATTAAAAAGCAGCAATTGTCAGAAAATGTCTTCACAGTCGATGTCAAAGCTCCGCTGATAGCCGAAGCCCGCAAGCCGGGTCAGTTTGTAATCGTCGGCCTCGATGCCGAAATTGGTGAACGCATTCCACTCACAATTGCCGGGGCTGACACCGAAAAAGGAACTATTCGCCTGGTATGGCAGAGAGTTGGTAAAACCACGGCCCAGATGTCCGAGCTGAACATTGGTGATGAAATGGGCTATATTGCAGGGCCGCTTGGCACCCCAACGCACATAGAGAAGTTCGGCAAAGTTGTCTGTGTCGGCGGCGGCATTGGAAACGCACCCTTGCTTCCCATAGCAAGGGCTCTCAAGGACGCAGGCAATGAAATTGTGACTGTCCTTGGAGCCAGAACAAAGAACTTGCTTATCCTCGAAGAAGACTTCGCATCTATCAGTGATGAACTGATCATAGTTACGGACGATGGATCATGCGGGCGAAAAGCATTGGTCACCGAGCCTCTGGAAGAAATTTGCAAACAATCGCCAAAACCTGATCTCGCGATGGTAATAGGCCCCGCGATAATGATGAAATTCTGCAGCGAAGTTACCCGCAAGTACGATGTGCCAACGCAGGTTTCGCTTAACACCATCATGGTCGACGGCACGGGCATGTGCGGCGGTTGCCGTGTCGAAGTCGGAGGTGAGACGAAATTCGTCTGTGTCGACGGCCCCGAATTCGACGGCCACCAGGTAGATTTCGATCAAATGATGAAAAGGCAGGCTGCTTACAAGGACCTCGAGAAAAAGGCCTACGAGCAGTATCAGCATAAGTGCCGTATCGGTCTTGACGCGAACAATAATAAATAGAGAACCCAAGACTGCCGATCCAAGCAGCAGAAAATATACCATGGAGTTTACTTGTGACTGACGATAAGAAGCTTTTACAGGAACTACTCGAAAAACATAACAACGGCGATTTAAAGCCCAAAGAGAGATATGAGATCCCGCCGCAGGGCATGCCCGCTCAGGATGCAACTGAGCGGCGCGACAATATTGACGAAGTCGCGACTGGCTATACCGAAACCCAGGCAAGACTGGAAGCGTTGCGATGCCTGCAGTGTAAGAACGCCCCCTGCGTGGCCGGTTGTCCTGTAAAGATCAAGATCAAGGATTTCGTGTCTGCAATCGCGGACGGTCAGTACCAGCAGGCTCTGGAAATCATCAAGGAAAACTCCCTGCTTCCATCTGTATGCGGCCGTGTATGCCCGCAGGAAGTACAGTGCCAGGAAAAATGCACAGTCGCCAAGAGATTCAAGGATGTCGACAAGGCAGTCGCGATAGGGCGTCTCGAACGTTTCGTCGCTGACTGGGGCGAAGAAAACGATTCAACACCAAAGATAGCTCCGCCCACCGGCAAGAAGGTCGCAGTCATAGGTTCAGGTCCCGGCGGCGTAGTAGTTGCCACAGACTGCCGCAGGGCGGGACATGATGTGACCGTCTTCGAAGCGTTCCACAAGCCTGGCGGTGTGCTTGTTTATGGTATCCCCGAATTCCGTCTGCCCAAGGCCATCGTTGAACGCGAGATCAAGGGCCTGGAGAAGATGGGCGTCAAGTTTGAGTGCAATTTCATCGTAGGCCGTACCCGAACCGTCAAACAGCTTCTCGAAGAGGACGGCTTTGACGCCGCGTACATAGGCGTAGGTGCCGGTCTGCCGCGATTCATGAACATTGAGGGCGAACAGCTCGTTGGTGTCTACAGCGCGAACGAATACCTCACCCGTGCAAACCTCATGAAGGCCTATCAGTTCGGCGAAGGCGCAGATACGCCGATCGCTGTATCTAAGAAGGTTGCTGTGCTCGGCGGCGGAAATGTCGCGATGGACGCAGCTCGTACCGCGGTCCGTCTTGGCGCAGAAGAGGTCTACCTGATCTACCGCCGCAGCGAAGCGGAAATGCCTGCGCGGGTCGAAGAGGTGCACCACGCCAAAGAAGAAGGGATCATATTCAAAACACTGCAGAACCCGAAGCGCATCCTGGGAGACGGCGATGGTTACGTCAAATCTCTTGAATGCCTTAAGTACGAGCTGGGTGAGCCTGACGATTCAGGCAGAAGACGCCCTGTACCTATCGAAGGCAGTGAATTCGAAATAGATGTCGACACCGTCATCGTTGCGATCGGCAACGGTGCCAATCCCCTGATAGGCCAGACCACGCCGGGCCTTGAAATGAATAAATGGGGCAATATCGTCGTCGACGAAGACTGCAAAACCTCTCTCGATGGCGTCTACGCAGGCGGAGACATCGTTCTGGGTGCAGCAACTGTTATCCTGGCAATGGGCCAGGGACGCATAGCCGCTGCTGCTATGAACGACTATCTAAAAGACTAGAGGCTGTTTGAAATTTGAAATGTTCCGGTTGGATCAGCAGAGCGGCTTCACGGTCGCTCTGTTGCGTTTAGCTGGACAGATGAATGACCCGTATGCCAAAACTGCCCATTCTCACGTCTTAGTTGTTGACAGACATCTCTGCGGACAATATATTACCACGACCACAGGCGCCCGTAGCTCAACTGGACAGAGCATCGGTCTTCGGAACCGAGGGTTAGGGGTTCGAATCCTCTCGGGCGTATTCACTTTTTTCAGCTCCCCCCTTATCCCCAATTTAATCCGCACTTCCCCCACTCGCTCATAAATGAACTTGCGCAATGATGCGGCGAGTCAACTTACACTATAGCGACTCTCTTGGCTACAGGGCCTTTCTCGCCGCTCTCTACCTCGAACTGAACGCGATCGCCTTCATTGGGCAGCTTTGCACGATCAACGAGGTTAGAATGGTGGATAAAGACATCTGGATCGGGCCCGCAGGAAATAAACCCATACCCTTTTTTCCTGTCGAACCACTTAACAATTCCGTCAGACATTTTAGAACTCCTGGTTCTCGATTCTGGCCAATGGCCGGCACAACGATTCGTGAGATGATCGGATCAACCGTAAACTAAACAAAGATTGTTATTCGGTTTCGCTCATTTCAACGGGTGTGCTCAGTTTTTCCCTCATAAGCCTGCCCATCTTGAACTTTACTGTTCTTTTAGCAGGTACTTGCACTCTTTCAAGAGTCTTAGGGTTTTGTGCTACTCTTGCTGCACGGGTTCGAGTTTCGAAGACGCCGAAATCACGGAATTCAAGCCGGTTGTCATCCGAAAGTTCAGTCACCATCTCATCGAGAAATGACTGAATGATCCGCTTGACTACAACTCTTTTTGCTTGTGTTTGATCCGCTATGCGGTCGATGAGTTCTTTCTTTGTTACGGTTGCCATGGACTTCCCCGAAACTAGCAGTTTATTAAAGAAAAATCGATGTTAATAGACTCAATAGCCCCGCTGAGGCACAAAAAATCCCCGTAATTAAGGGCGGAAACGATAGCTGATCCAAGTGGCTGTGAACGCTGTTAAAAATCAGTTAGCTATCGCAAATCACTATACAATAAAGACTTCTAACGAGCAAGAAATATTTTTGGATATTTTTGACGCTGCTGCATTAAAAGCAAATCCTTCATTTAATGATTGCATCATTGCCGCTATCGAGTTCTGCTGGCCAAGTGATTAAAAGCATATTTAAGCAGATTTCTAATAGAAGTATCGCCTCATATCGTTCAATTATGGGCACTCGGCGGGTTGTAATGTCCGAAAAATGCAATACCTTCTTGACCGCCAGGGCTCTGGATGCAATAATCAGGTTTTAATTTTTTCGTAGCCGCACATGCATCTATTCTGGATTTAGATGAGGTCAACTTTTTTGTAATTCTTGATGGAGTTGCAAATCGTTTCTTGGTGATAGCGAAAGGCCGTAGTTTTGGCGCAAAGAAATAAACGGAATAAGAACAAAAAGTCTGGTTTAGCGGATTCCGTACTCGGAACGGCTGAATGGGTGCTGATGGCATTTTCGGTCACGCTTGTCTTTATCGTATTTGTAATGCAGGCCTACACGATACCCACCGGCAGCATGGCCAGCAGCCTAAAGGGCGCTCACTTCAAACTGCGATGCTCTCAGTGCGGATACCTTTATGATTACGGCTTTGACCACCAGAGATACAATCTGTCCCCGAACGTGACCCCCGGAGGTGATAATGTAGTTATCGAGCCTCTCCGTACTGGCCGAGGCAACAGGGTCCAAAGAACCCTGCCTCCGCGTTGTCCAAGCTGCGGCTATTTTATGGCCCCGGTAAAGCTGTCTTACGGTCGTCCCGTGGTCCCCCCTGAAAGGGTCGGTCCGGTGACAAAGGGCGACAGAATATTCGTCCTCAAGTGCATTTACCAGTTCATCGAACCCAGCCGCTGGGATGTTGTTGTCTTCAAAAATCCTGTTGAGCCGGCGATCAACTACATCAAACGAATGATCGCACTGCCCGGCGAGACGGTGGAAATAGTCGACGGAGACATCTACATAGACGGCAAAATGGCACGCAAACCTGAAAATGTTCAGGAAGAAATGTGGATGTCTGTCTATGATAATGACTATCACCCGGTCGAGCCTGAGATCGCCAGATACAACGGCCATACCTGGGTCCAGCCCTTTGTAAATACCGAAGGTTCTCAGTGGGATCTGACCGAAAATTCTGGAAGGCTGTTCAAACTCGAAAGCTCCCCGGATAATATCCATACTATCTATTATGACACAAGTAAAGGCAACGATTTCCGCGCCTCATATGCTTATAACAATCCAAGGAGTTACAAGTTTATGCCCGTATGCAGTGACCTGATGGCCCAGTTCCAGGTACAGGCAGGGCAGGGCGATGCAGTGCTCGGCGCAGAACTGACGAAATACGGGATCCGTTACAGGGGCCGGGTTAACTCAGACGGAACCATGGTCATTTCGCGAATAGACGCTGAGGACACCATAACAGAGCTTGCGGCCGGGCAAGGCAAGTGGGTCCAGGGCGACGAAGCAAAACGATTCCGTTTTATGAATGTCGACCACAGACTCGTACTTGAATTCGGCGATTCTCAAATAGAATATGATCTGGGACGTGACAGAGACGACGCTGGAACAATAATCAAGGTCATGCCCGAAGCAAAAATATTCGGTGCCGGCGAATTGACCCTCAGTCATGTAGGCCTATTCCGCGACATGCACTACACGCAGGTTACGCAAAATGGCGACCACATTCTACGAGCAGGAGCAGGTGACCCGTTCACACTTTCAGACGACCAGTATTTCGTGTGCGGTGACAACAGCCCAGCCAGCTTCGACAGCAGGCTTTGGGATCAGCCCGGCCTAGGAAACAGCGGCAGAGAGTATCGCGAAGGTGTTGTACCGCGTGAATACCTGGTCGGCAAGGCGTTCTTTGTCTACTGGCCGGGCGGTTATCAGCCAAAGATCGGGAACAAGGGGTTCGGCCCGAGGCTCGTACCCAACACCAGGGGTATGAAAGCCATATACGGCGGCCGTTATCAAACCGACACCGCGACCGATTAAGAATGACATTCATGGAGCTGAGTAAATGGGAAAAGGATTTCGCGAAAACCAGCCCGGATCACAGTTCGAGCCTCGTTACAATACCACACTTGCCGGTGTTGTAAACACGTTCGAATGGCTGCTTATCGCCGTTGTGCTGGCATTTGTATTCCGCGCGTTCGTAGTAGAGGCCTTCAGAATACCCACCGGAAGCATGGCCGAGACACTGCGCGGCGACCATTACCACCTCAGATGTCCCCGCTGCGGCTACGAATACGATCTCGGAACGGATGAAGTCAGCGAACTGCCGCATGCCAGATGCCCCAGTTGCGCGTACTGGGCAAGCCCGGAAGTGATGCCTGCCGTAACGAACGGAGACCGTATTTTCGTTTCCAAAGCTGCCTACCAGTTCAAAGAACCTGATCGCTGGGATGTCGTCGTGTTCAAATATCCCATCCGGCCCGAGGAAAACTACATTAAACGCCTTATCGCAAAGCCGGGCGAAACCGTGGAGCTGATAGACGGTGACGTTTATATCGACGGCCTTATACGGCGCAAACCCCCAAAAGTGCAGGACGAACTCTGGATGCCGCTATACATAAACGATTATCAGCCAGGCGGACGTGCGGATCGCCTCGCAGCGGCTCTCGAAGACAAAGGGCCGTACACTAACCAAGTCTGGCAGCAGCCTTTTGAAAATGTAGATGGTTCTATATGGAACACCAGTGTCGAAAACTCGGCCGTATTCTCACTGGTCAGTCCGCAAAGCCGGATCAACACACTACACTATGTCGACCGGACCGGACACGACTTCGAAGCCAGATATGCGTATAACAGCAATCCCATAGCTATAAGACCCGAAGTTAGTGATCTCCGTGTTGTCTTCAATGTCACTTCCGCAAGTGATGACGGCATGATCGGAGCAGGTCTGAAAAAGAACAATGTCCTCTACCGTGGTTGGGTCGATTTTGCCGGTCAGATGATCATTGACCGTTTCACAGGTGAACAGAGGGAAGTCCTTGTTCAGCGCGATATTCCAGGAGTAAGTGTGTGGAACGGCTCAGAGTTCAGCTTTGAAATAGTGGATCACATGGTCGTTTTGCGCATTGGTGAAAATGTACTCAAATACGATGCAGGCCGCCAGCGTGGTGATATGGGAGTGCATCGCCGCGATTACAAGCCCGGCGTAGAAATCTACGGTGCCAGCAACATCGACATAAGTCACATTGAGATATGGCGTGACATGTATTACGGAAGCAATGTCCTGCGTCCACGACCCAACGAGCCGTTTACGCTTGATGAAGACGAGTATTTCATGGCCGGCGACAACAGCCCGATCAGCCACGACAGCCGCATGTGGCGCGGACCCGGTATCGGCAACGAAGGAAGGACATACCGCGAAGGCATCGTGCCTCGTGGGTACCTTGTAGGCAAGGCGTTTTTCCTCTACTGGGGCGATGCTTACAAGCCGTTCGAGGGAGCACTGCCGATCGTGCCGAACCTGGGCAAGATGAAGCCGATCTACGGCGGGGTGGATGAAAATGAATGACCTGGGGTGGTTTAGGGATTGACCGGCAGGGTGATGCTAAGGATCAATGACATAAGTTTACCGTTGGATCATACAGAGCAGGATCTGCTGCGCGAAGTTTGCAAACGTCTGGGCGTCAAACCGGAACAGATTCAGAACTGGCGCATATACCGCCGCAGTATCGATGCACGCAAACGGCGCGGCGTATCGTTCGTGTATTCAGTTGATACGCAACTACAGGACGAAGATGAGCTCACAGGACGCCTGGACTCACTCAAAGGCGTTCAGAAGCCAAAAGAACGAGAATATACACCTCCTTCTTTGACTAGGATACCTAAGTCCCGTCCGGTCATCGTCGGTACAGGACCTTCCGGCCTTTTCGCGGGCCTGCTGCTTGCCGAAGCCGGCCTCAAACCGATAATCCTCGAACGCGGCAAGCCTGCAAAAGATCGCGCAGCAGACGTCGCGAGATTCTGGAACAAGGGTATACTTGACGAGCATTCAAACGTGCAGTTCGGAGAGGGCGGCGCAGGCACTTTCTCAGACGGCAAGCTTACCACCGGCATAAAGGACCGCGCCTGCAGGGTTGATAAAGTGATCGCGGAGTTAATCCAGGCCGGTGCTCCCGAAGAAATTCGATACATCGCCAAGCCCCACATCGGCACGGATGTGCTTGTCGGTATGGTCGCCCGAATCAGAGAAAAGATAATAACTCTCGGCGGCAATGTTCGTTTTGAAACCCGTATGGATGAGTTGCTGATCGAAAACTCTCATGTCCGCGGCTTGCGTCTTGCAAGCGGCGAAGCCATCCACACCGAAACCGTGATCCTCGCGATCGGACACAGCGCACGCGACACGTTCGCAATGCTCAATCGCACAGGCGTGCAGATGGCCCGCAAGCCGTTCGCAATTGGCGTGCGTATCGAACACCCGCAGGATATGATCGACAAGGCACAGTACGGCAAGTACGCCGGCCACCCTCGCCTGGGCGCAGCAGAATACAAACTCGTCCACCACAGCGATACCGGCCGATCAGCCTACACCTTCTGCATGTGCCCCGGCGGTGAAGTCATCGGCGCAGCCAGCGAGCCCGGCCAGGTCGTCACCAACGGCATGAGTTCGTTCGCCCGCGATCGAGAAAACGCCAACGCTGCCATACTCGTCGGCGTAAAACCCGAAGATTTCGGCCCAGGCGATGATCTTGCGGGCATAGAGTTTCAGCGCAAGTGGGAGCAAAAGGCCTTTGAAATGGGCGGCGAGACGTATAACGCCCCGGCCCAGACAGTAGGCGATTTTCTCGCGGGCCGACCGACAACGCGGTTCGGAAATGTCCTTCCGTCATTTCGACCGGGCGTTACCGGCTGCGACCTCCGCCATTGCCTCCCCGATTATGTCGCCGCCGCGATCTGCGAAGCGATCCCCGCAATGAGCAGAAAACTCGAAAACTTCGACATGCCCGACGCGGTGCTAACTGGCGTGGAAACACGCAGCAGCTCACCGGTAAGGATATTACGCGGAGACGATTTCTGCAGCCTGAACACCGCCGGCCTCTATCCCGCAGGCGAAGGAGCAGGTTACGCAGGCGGAATAATATCAGCCGCGGTCGACGGAATAAAAGTTGCAGAGGCTGTTATTTCCGGATAAGGAATTGAGAGCTTGCGTTTTGCAAGCGACAATTTTATATTCATAATTTCGAAAAGATAGTAACATTGACGCAAAATATTTGTTTGCTTTTTTAGGACTTTGTAATGGAAGCTAAGTACGTCAGTAAAATAGCGGATGAACTGAATATTTCACTCAAGCAGGTCGCAGCAGTTACCCAGTTGCTCGAAGACGGTGCGACCGTACCCTTTATAGCCCGGTACCGTAAGGAAGCGACCGGCTCCCTGGACGAGGTTGCGATCACGGCCATACGTGACAGACTCAACCAACTGGCCGAACTCGACAAACGCCGAGAGGCCATACTCAAGTCAATAGACGAACAGGGCAAGCTGACACCGGCACTGAAAAAGAAGATCGAGGCGGCCGAAACAATGACCGTGCTCGAGGACATATACCTGCCCTACAAACCCAAACGCCGCACTCGTGCGACCATCGCCAAAGAAAAGGGCCTCGAACCGCTGGCAAAAGCCATGTTCGAGCAGGAAAAGGACTTCGACCCCGCATCCGAAGCCGTCAAATATGTGGACACAGAGAAGGGCGTCGAAACCGCCGATGACGCGCTCGCAGGCGCACGGGACATAATCGCCGAATGGGTCAGCGAGGACCAGCAGGCTCGCGAACGCATCCGTGAACTTTACCGTAATCACGGCGAATTCGTCAGCAAGGTCATCCCCGGCAAGGAAGAAGAAGGTGCCAAATACAAGGACTATTTCGATTTCTCCGAAGCTATATCCAAGGCTCCGAGCCACCGCATCCTCGCCATGCGCCGAGGTGCAAAAGAAAAGTTCCTCACGCTCAGGATCAGCGTCCCCCAGGAGCGGGCCGAGGAAATACTTGACGAGCTGTTCGTCAAGGAAGGAACTCCCAGCACACCCCATGTAAAAGCGGCAATACGGGACGCATTCAAACGTCTGATCATGCTCAGCATGGAAACAGAGATGCGGCTCGAAACAAAAAAACGTGCCGACAGCGAAGCGATCAAGGTCTTCGTCGAAAACTTGCGTCAACTCCTGATGGCTGCGCCGCTTGGCGGTAAGGCGGTGCTGGCGATCGACCCTGGCTTCCGCACCGGCTGCAAGGTGGTCTGCCTCGACAAGCAGGGCAAACTGGTGCACAACGACACCATCTTCCCGCACAACTCAGGCGCAGGCAAGATCGAGCAGGAAAAGGCGAAAGTCGCGGCCCTTTGCGAACGGTTCGGCATCGAAGCTGTCGCCATAGGCAACGGCACAGCCAGCCGTGAAACCGAGGCGTTCATACGCTCTATCGGTCTGCCAAAAAGCATTACCGTCGTAATGGTCAACGAGAGCGGCGCATCGATATACTCGGCATCCGAAGCTGCACGCGAAGAGTTCCCCGACTACGACCTCACCGTCCGCGGCTCCGTATCCATAGGCAGACGGCTCATGGATCCACTCGCAGAGCTCGTCAAGATCGACCCCAAGTCCATCGGTGTCGGTCAGTACCAGCACGACGTCGACCAGACCATGCTCAAAAACAGCCTCGACGATACAGTCGTCAGTTGTGTAAACGCGGTGGGCGTAGAAGTCAACACCGCCAGCAAACAGCTCCTTACTTACGTCTCCGGCCTGGGACCATCACTCGCGGAACGCTTCGTCGCGCACCGCGACCAGAACGGTCCATTCAAATCCCGCGAGGATTTCAAGAACGTCCCCGGCCTTGGTGCCAAAACTTTCGAGCAGTGCGCCGGCTTCCTGCGTGTCAGAGACGCCCGGAACCCGCTCGACGCAAGTGCTGTCCACCCCGAAAGCTATCCCGTTGTCGAGCAGATGGCAAAGGACCTCAATTGCGGCCTTGGCGATCTGATAACCAACGCAGAACTGCGTGACAAAATAGACCTTCACAAATACGTCACCGAAAAGGTCGGTCTTCCCACCTTGGCTGACATAAAATCTGAACTCAGCAAGCCCGGCCGGGACCCGCGCGAAAAATTCGATGCATTCAGCTTTGCCGAAGGTGTCAACGAAATGTCCGATCTCAAGATCGGCATGAAACTGCCCGGCATCGTCACAAATATCACCGCCTTCGGTGCATTCGTCGACATCGGCGTGCATCAGGACGGCCTGATCCACATCAGCGAAATGGCCGACCGTTTCGTCGAGGACCCAAATGAAGTCGTCAAGGTCCAGCAGCAGGTCGAGGTCCGTGTGCTCGACGTCGACATCTCGCGAAAGCGTATCGCTCTGAGCTTGAAAAAAGAACCATCTAAAAAGGAAGACAAGCCTAAACAAGAGAAACCGAAACGGCAGGGCGGCAAAAAGCCGCGAAACGATCGCGGTAAAGGCCGAGGCAAAAACCCCGAAAGCAAAAAATCAACCGTCGACCCGAACAAGCCTCTGGCCGATCAACTCAAGATAGGATGGTAGTCGCATGGCTCTGACTTTTCAGACACTTATAAGCTCTAGCAAAGGCAACTGCCTCGTGCTGTCCTCCCGCACTACCAGGCTCGTAATAGATTGCGGATTTCGCAGCCAGAAAGCTGTCCGAGCTGCGTTCGATCAGCAGTTCGGCCTCGATGGCGGCCCCGACGCTGTGCTCGTGACCCACCTGCACGGCGACCACATCAACTACTCCGCCTTGAAGGTGCTCCAGCAGCGGATGGTGCCCCTGTACATACACGAGGAGTCCGTCGATCTGCTCCCCGGCAAACACTTCCGAGGCTACCGTTTCGCTGAACTCGATGTGAACTCATATGCGGCCAGGTCTTTTGTAATCGGAGATTTGACAGTACGGCCGATAGAAGTGCCTCACGCCCCCGGCCACCTCACGCATGCTTTCGAAATTGCACACGACGGGCGACGGATCGTTGTCGCTGCGGATTTCTTCGACGCTGCCGCAATTCGTGATGTAATGATCGACGCCGATTTCGTCTACATCGAGTCGAATCATGATCTCCAGCTTTTGCGTGAGAACTGGAATCCCAACAGCAGATGGCACATGCCCAACCCCATCACCGCCGAGCTCATATGCGAAGTTGCGGACATTAGCGAAAAACCTCCCACAGCCGTCATGCTCGGCCACCTCAGCGAACAGCGAAACCGCCCAGAGATAGTTCTGGATGAAATGCACACTGCCTTCAAGCGAAAACGCCTGAACATGAGCTTTGACCTGACTGTCGCTCCGCTGTATGAAGCGTCGCACGTTATACAGATCGACTAGCTCATCCGCCTTATAAGTGCGTGTTTCGAATAACCTATGATCGCCATCGCCCAGAAACCGAACGTCTGGAACATCACGAAAAAACCGCCCACCTTAGCATCGGTAAATGGCATGTCGGTTATCTTCCACGAGTATACGTACAGATTGAAAAACTCTGTGAATATTCCCAGTGCGGTCACAAAAACCAGCAATGACACCAAAAAAGCGGTTACCCTCCCGACTCCCCGCTTGTGCAGGAAATTCTCCCCGATCAGCAGCCCGAATCCCAGATATACGAACGGCACCGCCCACTCGAATACATATTTGAGTATTTCATCGAAGACGTTCGAATACCACGGATAATGCCAGTATCCCGCATCGAGACCAAACTGGTCGAGAAAAATGCAAACCGCTATGGTACCTCCCCAGAAGACAATGTGCTGACGCGGCTTCCAGCTTGAGAAAAGCCCGCGATCTGTCTGCAGTTCATACAGCCCCATCATCACCAGCAGCATACCAATCGAGAAAAACGTGTAATAGTGCGCATAGTCAAAGAATAAGGCAGGGGGGATGCTTGCCAGCACCATTAGTGTCCCGAACGCTAGCAGACTGTACGGCTTCTTCATTTTTCCAGTTGTCCCTCGTTTATAGGTGCAATATTGATTTCCGCAGAAAGTCTACTTCAACTCGGCTGATTATTCAAGAGGTGATTAGAAACCTCTTCTATGACCTTTAACCTTGCGCTCAGGGATTGGGAGTTATTACAAGAACCGTTCGAAAACGATATTCGACTCCTTTGTAGCTCAGCAGCGCAGTTCCGGGAGAACGCGGTTCGGCTTTCTCGGCCAACAAAACGCTCTCACCAGACTCAAGAACGGCCTGCGCGGACAGGGCGTTCATGTCCAGACCCGATTTATCACTCTGCAAATTGTCAAAAGCGGGCACTATTCGCAGACGTATTTTATCGCCCGCTGTGCGCTCTGCCGAGAGACGCAGATAACGCCTCGCATTCTCGAAGCTGCTCGTCCCAGGTGAATATTCGGTCCGATCATAGACGAATGAAGCCTGATAAATGCCTTTGCCCAACGGCATGTAGCCGCTTACACCGGGCGTGAGCAGAAGTACCATATCCGAACCTTCGTACAAATGCAGGTTCTGCTTGACCTCGTCCAGCCTCTCGCCCAGTCCCTCTCCCGCAACCGCGACTCTCAAACCCGAATCCCGAAATTGTGCTGCATTATAAACGGTCACATCGTCCGTTTCAGCCTCCTCCCAAAGCGATTCCAGAGCGGCATAGTTCTCGGAATTCGTAGCGACTATCTCGACGTGTACCGGGATTTCCGCAGCCTGCCCATCGCTGTTATCATCTTCCGAAAACCCTTGACGCTCCATAACGCTCGCCATTCTCTCAAAACGCTGTCGCGCCAGGGCATCCTTATCCGGCCCGCATGATGAACAGAATGCCAAAACAGCGATCATAGTGCCCAAAACGGCGATCCTGCCCCCTGTGATTGCAAAACGTTGTGATGTTATCTGCATCGATATTCCTCCATCAGCAATGATTCACTTTTCGTCCAGTTTCTTTCTGGTCCTCCGTTTACGTCGCTGTTTCTGCTTGCGTATTTTTGCAGCTTTGCGTGCCTGTGGGCTCTTGCGTCCAAGTCTTTTCTCTTCTATGAGCTCACAAAGCCGTTTACGCGCATAATAACGGTTGAGCAATTGCGAACGCTCCTTGCCCATTTTGACAATATGTCCCGTTGGCTTGTGCTTTAGAATGACGCATGTAGCCACCTTGTTGACGCTTTGGCCACCCGGCCCGGAAGAACGTGCGAATGACTCCTCAAGGTCGGACTCCACTATATCCAGCTTGCTCATGCGCTCCCGCAGCGCTGACTCCTTTTTCTCGCTTACACCAAAATTCATACGTTCCTTCTCTCACTTCAATAGCCGTGCCGTCTGTAGTAATGATAATGGCTCGCACATAAAGTGGCAAGAATAACTCCTTTTGAATCATTGCAGTAAGCAGCAAATGAATGCGCACAAAAAAAGCCAGCCCTCGATGAGAGGAACTGGCTTCGGAGGAGGGTGATGAAAGCTTGTATTTATCTCATTAGCCAATTAGGCATACACACATCATAATCCAAAGTACAGCCTAGCACCAACGAGCAAATTGTAAATCAGGTATTACTACTGAAATTTCATGGGGCCTAACCCTGTTGAATATATCGGGCAAACATGAAGTTTTGTTCAGCATATTTCAAAATTCTTGTCGATTTTTACCCCGATTGCAGTTTTAAACTGTAAAAAAACAGAAAAAATCATATCCAACAGTTTACTCCCGTTTTATGATGAAGACATAGTACAGCAGTAAAAATATAGGGGAGCTCTAACAAATGCTTTTGAGCGGCAAGTAGAAGATTTTTGCGTTCCGGCAAGGAAGACAAATCAGCTTTAGTAGTAGCTAAAGCGGTTTTTGTCTGACGCCGCTCGGAACCAAAAAGATTCGCTTGTCCGCCAAAATGAATTGTTAGAGGTGCCCTATCGATTCGGTAATTGATAAAAAGGTCCGGCTATGCCCAACAACACCAGCGAACACCTGAAACTTAACGAACTGCTAACTTCCCAGCGACTTGCGGTCCTTTGCACCCAGCACCAGGGACAGCCGTATGCAAACCTTGTCGCTTTTTCAACCAGTGAGGATTTTAAGGTCATATGTTTCGCAACCCCACGAAAAACACGCAAGTATGACAATATCAAGCAGGACGGCCGGGTTTCACTGCTCGTCGACGACAGGGAAAACACCGCCGGCGATTTCACCAATGCCGTCGCCGCAACCGCTGTCGGCAAAGCCATAGAAGTCGAAAAGCCACGAGCGGACATTTTCGGCAGGTACCTGGGAAAACACCCTGAGCTCGAACCTTTCGCCAAGAGTGAAGATTCTGCTTTCTTCTGCGTAAACGTGGACAGCTACATTTTCGTCGACAACTTTCAGCACGTAACAGAGATCAAACCCTAAAATAGGGGAGGACCGACCATGATACAGGATGAACGTATCGAAATTTTGAATGACAGCCCTGTTCATGACGGCGAATACGTGTTGTACTGGATGCAGGCAGCTCAACGGGCTCAGTGCAATCATGCCCTCGAGTACGCGATCGACCAGGCCAACGAGCTGAGCTTGGGGGTGGTAGTATATTTCGGCCTGACTGACGACTATCCGGAAGCAAATGAAAGGCACTACTGGTTCATGCTCGAAGGATTGAGCGAGACAATCACTGAGGTCCAGAAACGCGGTATAGCCATCGTGGTGCATAACGGCGACATTGTCAAAGGCCTTATCGAGCATTCACAAAAAGCCGCTATGGTCATCGTAGATGCCGGCCACTTGCACATCCAGCGTAAATGGCGAGAACAAGCCGGCGAAAAGCTCGATCGCAGATTCGTCGAAATCGAAACGAACCTCATCGTTCCCATCGAGACCGCTTCACAGAAAGAGAATTTCAGCGCAGGCACCCTCAGGCCCCGAATAAACAAGCATCTGGACCGCTTCATGGTCGATCTGAAAGAACGCAAACCCAAGGTCAAGACAACTAAAATGAACCTGAAAGGCTTCGATGTCCAGAATGCCTCTAAAGCAATAAAGAAGCTCAAACTCGACCGCAGCGTCAGCAAAAGCCGGTTCTACCAGGGCGGCACAACCCAGGCCAACAAGTTTCTGGATGAGTTTATCGACCACAAGATCAAGGACTACGCCGACGGCCGAAACGACCCGTGCAAAGACGTGCTTTCCAACGTGAGTCCTTATCTGCATTTCGGCCAGATCTCGCCGCTGCACATCGCACTCCGCGTAAAAAGCTACACCGGCAAGAAAGAAGGCAAAGAAGCTTACCTCGAAGAATTGATAGTACGCCGCGAGCTCGCCCACAATTTCGTCGCCTATAATGACGATTACGACAAATACGAAGGCCTGCCCCCCTGGGCAAAAGCGACCCTCGAACACCACAGCAAAGACAAACGAGAACACCTCTACTCGCTCGAGGAACTGGAGCAGGCCCAAACGCACGATCCATACTGGAACGCCGCTCAGCACGAAATGGTCATAACCGGCAAAATGCACGGCTACATGCGAATGTACTGGGGCAAGAAGATACTGGAATGGACCAAAAACCCCGCTCAGGGCTTTGAGCTCGCTCTTTACTTGAATAACAAGTACGAACTCGACGGCCGTGACGCCAACAGCTACACGGGAATCGCCTGGTGCTTCGGCAAACACGATCGCGCATGGGCCGAAAGGGGCGTATTCGGCAAAGTGCGCTACATGAACGCCAACGGCCTTAAACGCAAATTCGACCCGGATGCCTATGTCGAAAAAGTCAGCCGGCTCAATGAATGACCGGACGTACCAGCGGTTTTTTTGCATTTGACCCGCTGTCCGCTTGCCAGTGAGCCGGCGACTGTTATAATAGCCGAAAAGGGTATCTAATTCAGAATCTGAAAATGTGGGTCTGACCATGAAAGGACAAACTATGAAGTCACTCAAATACTTGTTGACATTCGCGCTGGTTGCAGGGGTCATCAGTTTTGGAATTGCTGGCTGCGGCGGCGACGAGGAAGCAACGGAGATCGAACAGCCAGAAACCGAACAAGTACAGCCCGATGAGCCGACCGAGCCTGAAGCTGAACGTGCTCGACAGGAGCCGACTGAGGAAATAGAAACTGAACCTGCCGAAGAAGAATCTGCTGCCGAGCCTGAACAGGAACCCGATCAAGAGGATTCGGACCAGCCCGAGGAAGAGCAGGCCGCCCAGGATGAACCCCTGAAGGTACGGCTAGCCACAACTAAGGGCGAAATCGTTATTGAGCTCTACCAGGAAGATGCTCCGATCACCGTCGCGAACTTCATGAGCTATGTACTTGACGGCGATTATGACGGCACAATTTTCCATCGCGTGATACCTGGCTTCATGATCCAGGGCGGCGGTCTCACGCCTACCATGGAACGTGCACCGATGAATGCATCGATCAAGAACGAAGCAGGCAGCAATCTCGCCAACCAGCGAGGCACAGTCGCAATGGCCCGCAAAACCGACCCGGACAGTGCAACCAATCAGTTCTTCATCAACTTGACCGATAATCCGCATCTCAACTACGGCGGCCCCGGCCAGCCCGGTTACGCGGTGTTCGGCAAGGTCGTCGAGGGCATGGACGTCGTTCAGGAAATCGCCCAGGTCCAGACTGAAACCGTAGGTGAGTTCCAGAATGTGCCCGCCGATCCGGTAATTATCGAAAAAGCCGAAGTCGCGACAGACACGCAAGTCGACGCTGAACGGTTTTAAGATACGCAACCCGGTAACGATACATTTTTCGAGGTACCAAATGGCTAACCAGGTTAAGCTTACCACCAGCAAAGGTGACATTACTATTGAGTTGTTTGAAGATCAGGCCCCGGTAACGACAAAGAATTTTCTGCAGTACGTGCAGGACGGCTTCTTTGACGGCACGATCTTTCACCGCGTCATCAACGGCTTCATGGTCCAGGGCGGCGGCATGACCCCGGACATGAACCAGAAAAAGACGCGCGACCCCATCGTCAACGAAGCCGATAACGGCCTTGCGAATGATAGGGGCACACTTGCGATGGCACGCACGAACGACCCCAACAGCGCAACAAGCCAGTTTTTCATCAATCACAACGACAACGCGTTCCTGAATTATCAGGGCCCGGCCAATCCCGGCTATGCTGTTTTCGGTAAGGTGGTAGAGGGCATGGACGTCGTAGACGAGATCGCAGAGGTAGAAACCGGCAGACACGGCATGCACGACGACGTTCCGACCGAAACCATCATGATCGAAAAGGCTGAGGTGCTCTGATTCACCTGATTGGACAGATAACTGCTGGTGAAGACATAAAAAGCTTTTAAAATCTCAAATTTTCTGTAACATAAAGCCGAATTTTCATCTGACTGAATGCAACCTGGCTTTATGAAAATCTGAAAAGGAGCGATTAATGAAAACTAAGGTTCTCAAACTTGCAATTATTGTTTGTGTTTTAGGCTCTGTAATGCTCTCCACTCTCGGCTGCGGCAGCCCCTATGTCGGCAAGAATCTGCCCGCCAACAAGTATCAGGTGGGCGGCGGTTTCGAGTCTAAGATCAGGCCCGATGTGCCAGGCACAGCAATGCTCGTAGACATGGACAGCAGACGTATCCTCATTTCCGAGCAGCTCGATGCTGGCGAAGAGTTTTCTTATACAGGCGAGCAATTGAGCATCCTGCTCGACCAGCTCGACATAGAATCTCGGGAGGTTGTGCCCGTCTTATTTTTCGTGCCGAATGAGCGATAGCGCAGTCGAAATTATCTGCAATAGTTATTATTACTGAACAAAAGAGGGCCGGTACACATGAGACCGGCCTGCTTTTTTTGCCATTTTGCTGTTTCAATCGCGCTCAGGTTGCCTATAATATATAATGTTAGCGCAAATTCATTGATCACAGGCGAAAACTATGAAGAAGAAAGCAGTTGCAGACAGGCCGAGTGACGCTGAACTACTTGAGCGGTACAAGGAGGGGGATGAGGATGCGTTCCAGGAGATTGTAAGCAGATACAAAAACCCCTTATATGCTTTTTTGCGCAGGTTCTTGAATCAGCAGGATCTCGTTGAGGACGTCTTCCAGGAAACATTTCTCCAACTCTATGCGAGCAAGGACAAGTTCGACCCCAGCAGGCCGTTACATCCCTGGCTTTTTACGATTGCAGCGAACAAAGCCAAGGATGCGTTACGTAAACAGCAACGTACAAGTTCCCTTGGACTCGGAGCAATAGCAGATTCGGGCGGAGTGAGCGTTGATGACGTTGTGAATCTTCTCGATTCCTACGATCTAACGCCCGATGCAGAGGCAACTAAGGACGAAACTGCACAGCGCGTGCGCGAAGTTGTATCGAAAATGCCCGAAAATCTGCGCGGAATACTGATTCTGGCATACTTTGAGCAATTTTCTTACAAACAAATGGCCGAGATCCTCAGTATACCAATCGGAACTGTAAAAAGTCGTTTGCATACGGCTGTTGTACATTTTACGAAACGCTGGAAGGAACTTAATCGGAGCTCGAAAAGACAATGAAGAGTCTAAGCAAAGAAGAAAAGGACATCATTCTAGACTTTTATTTCCGTTGCGGGTCCCAGGAACGGATTGACAGGGCGCGCGATCTTATTGCAAGTGACAAAAGAGCCGCTGAACTCTTTTCTAAATTGCAGGAAACCCTGGACCCGTTGGGCCATGTGCGCGAAGAACCTTGCCCTGATGAGCTCGCTGAGATAACAGTTGCGCGACTTAAACTTGCCGCAAGCGCCGAGCGTACCCGAGAACAGGTTGAGATCGAGCAGACCGAACCGGCAGCCGTTGGAAGTGCCGGCCGTAGGTGGTGGAGCAATATTACCGATGTCGCCGCAGTTGCGGCTATTGTTCTTGCTGTTATTTCGCTCGGTATTCCATCCCTTAATCGTATCAGACAGGCTTCCTGGGAAAAAGCATGTCAGGCAAATCTTGCGGGAGTGGGAGTTGGCCTCAAAAGCTACGCACAGGACAGCAACGGCAGCGCCCCATGTTTCGGCAATGCGGCCGGGCAGAATCCCTGGTGGAAGATCGGTGAGCAGACAGAAAGAAAAAACAGTAATACCCAGCCGGTCTGGGTGCTTGTCAAGAAGGGCTATGTTGATCCTGAGAATCTGATCTGCCCCGCAAGGAAGGAACATGAGCCAGTAGATGTCAGCAAACAGCAGATGGCTGAACTTGTCGACTTTCCCGCAAGAAAGAACCTGAGTTACAGCTTTGCGTTCATGTGTGAAAAGGGTGCTCAAAAGGCACTTAGAAAACAGTTCGTTCTTTTCGGCGACCTCAATCCAATATTCGAAAGCGTCCTGCAAAAGGACCCGCGATCCGGCCAATACATTTTCCGTGAAGTCGTTCTGAACGATGACCTGCAGCGGGCAATGAGCAGAAGCCACGGCGGTCGTGGACAAAACCTTCTTTTTGGCGACATATCTGTAAGCTTCAATCGCGACAGGAAAGTCAATGGTGATGACATTTATACCGTTCAGGGCGTAACTGACTATTCCGGCACTGAAGTGCCAAAGTCCGCCGATGACATCTTTTTGGCTCCATAGTGAGCTGCGATGCATTATTATAAACTCGCCCTGGCTGGACGGCTGGAGCGAGTTTTATTTGAGGCAGCTTGAGTTTAATCTGCGGACTCTTTGGCCAGTTTTGCTTCAAGCTCTTTAACTTTTGCCCGCAGTTCGATATTCTGCTTGGTCAGTGATTCTGTGCTGGATTTGATCATCTCCATCATGTTGCCGGCAGCCGCAGCGGAGGCTTCTTCCATTTTTGCGATCTGTCCTCTGCAGTCCTCAAGTTCTTCCTGCAGGTTGGCGATCTCAGCGTCCTTTTGCTCGAGCTGCGCCTTGAGCTGCATGTTCTGACTGGCGACCAGGCGGGCCTGTCTCTCGCTTATGGACTGAGTTTGATCCTGGCATCCTGTAAGCGAAAGGCAGATACCAATAATGATCAGCGGAAAAAAAATAGAAGTCTTTTTCATCGGATTCCTCGTTCAAGATTAGCTGAAATATTTGTAGAGAGTTCGTTGCATTCAGTGATATTGAGCTGACGACTTTACATGCCGACTGATAAAAGTCTAAGTTCCAAAACATTTCATGTCAAGTTGATCATATCCAGGTCCGGCATACTGCAGGCGTTCACATGAAAAAATGGAAGGTCCTGCCGTGGCATGCGAACCTTCCATTTAAATACCGGTTTTGCCCGGCAAATCCAGTTTAGTTCAGGTTTATTTCTTCCTGGTAGCTTTCTTTTTCTTCTTTTTTGCGGCCTTTTTGGTGGCTTTCTTCTTAGCAGCCTTCTTCTTTGGAGCCTTTTTAGCCTTCTTCTTAGCAGCTTTTTTCTTAGTTGCTTTTTTGGCTGGGCTCTTTTTAGCAGTTTTCTTCTTGGCCTTTTTCTTGGTCTTCTTCTTGGCAGCAGCCTTGGTGGTCTTAGATGCGGCTTTCTTTCTGGTCTTTTTCTTTGCAGCCTTCTTCTTAGCCTTCTTTGCTGCTGGCTTTTTGGCTACAGCCTTGCTTGCAGCCTTACGCGCGGTGGCTTTTTTCTTACGCGGCGCCTTTTTGGTTGCAGGCTTCTTAGCTGCTGCCTTCTTTTTCTTTGCCTTCTTTTTGGCGGCTTTCTTTTTTGCCATAACAAGGATCTCCTTTCGACAAAAGCGAAAAAACTAAACCGGATTTTTCATAAGTATCTGATTTATATGTTCTTATCGTCAATCGGACCGATGCAACTTCAGTATTTTCCCTGTCGAGTGGTCTTATTTCTCTTGTTTTGGCATGTGATAACCCTTTTTGAAGGCAAAAATTGCATTAATATGGGAGTCTTTGTGTAATACTGTTTTCACTTGCACATGCTTTTTGTTACAATACCGCTTTTTTAAGCAAGCAGGAATTTGCATGAGCGGTAACCGCATAGCACTGTTCGGCGGCAGCTTCGACCCCATACATCTGGGGCATCTGACAGTTGCGCAGGACTCGCGGAAGCAGCTTAGTGCCGAGAAGATTGTTTTTATACCTGCAAAACGCTCGCCGCACAAAAAAAACAAGCCAAAGGCATGCGATAGGGATCGCCTGGAAATGATACTGCTTGCAATTGCCGGGTCCGATGAGTTCGAAGTCAGTGAGTGTGAGCTTACCAGGCCTGAGCCGAGCTATTCGCTGGACACTGTGCGGTATTTCAGGCAGCTTTATGGCGATGATGCGCATCTTTACTGGCTTATAGGCGCCGATGCGGTCAGGGATCTTCACAAATGGTATCATGCTGATGAATTTCTGGATGAATGCAGCGTTTGCATCATGAATCGAGGCGGCGTGGAAATACCTGATTTCGGCCCAATTAAAGAAGCTCTGGGGCAGGATAGGGCAGCAAAGCTGAAAAGGAACATGATATCTACTCCCAGTGTCGAGATCAGCAGTACCGAAGTTCGGCGGCGAGTCCGCGATCAGGAGCCGCTTAATGACCTTGTTCCGTCCGAGGTTGCGGAATTTATAGCAAATAAAGGCCTGTACAGATAGGGAGTGGTTAGTTTGCCCCCTGGGCGACAGTCCAAGGTGTGGTTTTTAATTGACAGAGTGGGTGCGTAAATTATAATGGCACGAACTGTTTTTTCAGGCCGAGCCTGTTAATAGCTGCTATTGGTATGTGGAGATTTTTAATGTTTGCCAAAAAACTGTCACTTGTGTTGTTTTCTATAGTTATTCTCGCTGGCGGAACTGCCCTGGCTCAGGAAGACATACCAAGAGAATTAAAGAACAATTGGACCGATTTTTTGCATTATGCTCGCATAGGCCGATTTGACCTGGCCGAAGGATATGCACAGGAGCTGATAGCAAGCGACCCCGATCCGCTGAATGTTCTCGCAATCAGTGAGGACAACCCTCAGGGGTACCAGCTTCTGCTCAAGCTTATCAGTACCGAATCAGCGCTTGAAGAAGTGAGTTCCCAGGTTCTTGAGATCATAGAAGCAGGGCGGTACATAAGAAGGACAGATCCTGAGATCATTACGCAGGAAATACGCAGACTAAGCACCACCATCCGCGGCAGGATCGCGGCAACTGAACGTCTGCAGAACGCGGGCGAATACGCTATTCCGTACATGCTTGACGCTCTTGCGGATGAAGGCAGGAAAGACGAATTTGCAAACATCGTAAATGCACTGCCGAAGATAGGGCGCGAAGCCATCAGGCCCCTTGCGGCAGCATTGCAGACCGATAACATGGCTGTCAAAATGGAGATCGTTCGTGCCCTTGGTAAGATCGGTTATTTCCAGAGCGTACCGTATCTCAAGTATGTTGCTGAGAATGCCGCGTCAGACCAGATGCGTCAGCTCGCAGTGGAGATGATCAAGGACATCGACCCCTCGGCAGTGAAGGTATCAGCGGCAGAGCTTTTCTTCCAGCTCGGGGAAAGGTACTACTATCACAACCAGTCGCTTGCACCCTCGGCGGACTATGATTTTGGCAATATCTGGTTCTGGGACGAGGACCAGAAGAAGCTGGTCCGTGAAGAGGTGGCAAAAGATTATTTCAATGAGCTCATGGCCATGCGATCTTGTGAGAATTCGCTGAAAGCGGATGATTCGTTCGGCAAGGCTATTTCGCTTTGGATCGCTTCGTTCTTCAAGGCAGAAGGAACCGGCGTCGATCAGCCAGACTACTTTGGCGAGGGGCACGCCGATGCGATCACATACGCTAAGACGGCCGGTCCGAAGTACCTGCATCAGTCGCTCGAAAGGGCACTGAAGGATGAGAACGCACATGTTGCCTTGTACTCTGTTGAGGCGCTTGCAGCCAGTGCCGGTGAAAAGTCTCTGCTTTATTCACTGGGCGTTAAGCAGCCGTTGGTAGAGGCGCTGAGCTTCTCCGATATGGCTGTAAGGTACAGTGCGGCAATTGCTATCGGCAGTGCTGATCCAAGCGAAGAATTTGTTGGAAGCAAGCTGATCATAGAGAATCTCTCGAATGCGGTTGATTTCGAGCAGGGCGTCGATGATCTCGGCGACCAACTGTCGCGAATTTATGCTATGCGTGCAGCGAAAGTGATGACACGACTTGCGATTGCTGAGAACAAGGTTGTGGACCTTTCAAAGGCTCGCCCTGTTCTTATCAAGGCGACTAACTATGACTGGCCTGAAATGCAGACAGAGGCGGGCAGGACGCTGGCGAGACTGGAAAGTCCCGACGCGCAGAGGGCTTTGGCAACTGCTGCTCTAGCTCAGAATAATCCGATGGACGTACGGATCAGCGCGTTTGGATCGCTTGCGATCTCTGCGAAAAAGAACGGTAATCTTCTTGAAGATGGTCAGATCGACGATGTATATGGTCTGGTCAGTTCCAAGGATGCCGACCCTGATCTGCGAACTGCAGCAGCCAGTGCGTATGGCGCATTGAATCTGCCGAGCGAAAAGGTCACGGACCTGATCCTCGATCAGGCCAGAAGCTGACCAATCCCGGTTTTTGAGTGGCCGGGCTTTATTCTGGAAAGACTTTATGTCGGAAAACAATGACCAGCGAGATCAAAATGATCGTTGGGCGGCCTTCGCCTGGATGGGTATCGGAATAGAGTTTTGTGCAGTCGTTGGTTTTTTTATGTGGCTCGGCAGTAAGCTGGACAAGCTTCAGGATACTTTTCCGGGCTTTATGATTATCGGATTTTTTGTCGGATTCGCACTGATGCTTTACATCATGATCCAGAGGGCCGGAGGCCTTAAAGGAGACGGCAGCAAGAATAGGGGCTCAGACGACTGAGTTTTGCTGTTGAGATGGTAGATGGACTTGTAGAGGTGAAAGCGGGAATAGCAAAATCAATAGCTTTTCTCTTTCTTGTAGCCTTTGGCTTATGTTTTGTTTACCGCGTTAGCGAAGTGCATGGGCCGGAAGCGAAGTACGGCTGTGGTTTGGCGATCGTGGTCACAGTTTCGACTTCTTTTGTATCGGTGTTGCCGGTCTTATTCGCGATTGCGAGCGGTTTTTTCGTGGTCGGCATCGCGGCAATCATTGGTTCGGTCGTGAGGCTGTTTCTGACAGTCATAGGTTTTATCATCGTTGCAGCGATGGGGATGTCGAATGGCTGGTTTTTTTTGTTCGGCAGCTTGTTTTACCTGGTTTTCCTGTTAATAGAAACGTTGCTTGCTTTAAGATTAATGAAAAAAGAGGCTGATTACTGATTTATGAGTTCGGGCCTGCAAAATATTTTAGCTTCGACGAGCCTGTTGGACCATGTTGCCAGCAAGGACCTGTTTACTATCGGGGCATTCAGGTTTACCAACCACATGCTGATGATGACGCTGGCGGTAATCGGTCTTTGCATCGTCATGCCACTTGCCATAGGGCGAAGAAAGCTCGTGAGGAAGGGGTTCGGCAATGCGATCGAGGCGATCTGTCTGTATCTGCGAGAAGAAGTGGCTCGACCGTTCCTTGGAGAAAAAACGGACAAATACATTGGTTTTATCTGGACTATGTTCTTTTTCATTCTGACCATGAACCTGTTCGGGCTGATACCCATGGACAGGATCATTTTCTTTATTACCGACAAGCAAAATCATTACGGCGGTACGGCTACGGGCAATATCTGGATCACGGGGGCACTTGCCAGCATATCATTTGTGACCTTTCACTGGGCGGGAATACGTGAGAACGGTCTTGCTCATTACTTCAAGAGCTTCATACCCAAAGTACCCTGGCCGCTGATACCGCTTATGTATCTTATGGAGACGATAAGCTCATTCGTAAGAGTTTTTGCCCTTGCAATTCGTCTTTATGCGAATATGCTTGCCGGTCATATACTTCTTGGTGTGCTGATATTTCTGATAATTCTATTCAAGAATTATCTTACGGCGTTTCCGGCTGTTCCGGCCTATATCGCTTTTTCCATACTCGAATTGTTTGTGGCCTTCTTGCAGGCTTACATATTTACGTTTTTGACTACTATTTTTATTGGTTTCGCTGTATTTCCTGAGCACTGATACAGCATCTGACAATTGGAGAATATGTAGATGTTCGAATTGATGAATTTTCTAGCAGAAGTGAATATTGACGACAAAGGACTGGGCATGCTGGGCGGTGTTATGGGTGCCGGCCTTGCGGTTATCGGTGCAGGTATTGGTATCGGAAATATCGTCGGAAAGGCGACGGAGGCCATTGCGCGTCAGCCAGAGACCGGCGGCCGTATTTTCACCACTATGATCATTGGTGCGGCTCTCGTCGAAGGTGTCACACTGTTTGCGCTCGTTATTTGTCTACTCGCTGTTCTGGGTGTCGGTTAATATGAAAGTCAGAAGTGTTTGTGCAGTTCTGCTGCTGTGGGCCTGTAATGCCTGTGCGTTGGCCGCTGAGGAGGCGCCTGCGCATGGGGAGGGCGAGAGCGAAGCTCCCAGCATCTTCACCGGCTATTTGGGTGAGTCCTTTTGGACCGTTCTGGCTTTTTTTCTGCTTCTTGCTGTCCTTTGGAAAATAGCCTGGAAGCCGCTACTGGCCAGCCTGACAGCTCGTCAGGAGCACATCAAGAAAGAGATCTCCGACGCTGAAAAAATCCGCAACCAGGCCAACGAGGTCCTTCAGGATTACAAGAATAAACTGGCAAAGGCCGACGAGGAGGGCAAGAAGATCGTTGTGGCCCATACAAGCAAGGCCGAAAAGCAGAGTAAAGAGATACTTACTAAAGCCCGGCAGGAAGTCGAGCAGATGAAGGAGAAGGCTGCTGAGGACATCGAGAGAAGCCGGATCGAGGCCCAGGCTCAGCTTTGGGATCAGGCCGGTGAGATGGTGCTAAGACTTGGACATGAAGTGCTTGGCAAATCACTTACGACGGACGACAATTCGCGTATGATCGATCAGGCGATCGAGAAACTGAAATCCGAACAGACCCGTAAAGAAGAAAACGTCTCAGGCGGCTAAAACTATGCCAGAATCAGTCAGACATGTTGTTCGAGAGATATATTCGGAAGTTCTGTTTGAGCTGGCCGAGGAGGCAGGCTGTGTCGACAAAGTGATGGAAGATCTCGAACGCGTGGTCGAGATACTGCAGGAACAGCCTGAATTTGCAAGTCTGCTCGCGTCTCAGGAGTTGAAAGGGCAGGAAAAAAGTGAAATGGTCAGGCGGGTATTTAAGGAAAAAATATCAGACCTGGCTTTGGATTTTCTATGTGTTCTGGCCCGCCGTAATCGGATCGGTTTTCTTGCGAGCATCTTCGATCAGTACGAAGTCATGCTCGACGCCCAGCAGAATATATCTTTAGTGGAAGTTACATTTGCCCAGAAGCCCAAGCCCGAAAAGCTGGAAAAGCTCAAATCTGAACTTAGTGACGCTCTAAAGGCGAAAGTCAAGCTCAGGGTGGATATCGAGCCCGAGATAATGGGCGGCGTTATTATAAAGATCGGTGACCGGATGATCGATAATTCGCTCAAGAACATTCTGGGCAGAGCCGTGAACTCGGTCGTCGAAAATTCAAAGTCGAAGCTAAAGAAAAGCAAGTCAGGCTTTGCTGGTAAAAAAGCTCCGGCAGTTCGCAAGCCGAATGAACGCATCTGATTCCGCGTTTGTGATTTAGATTCTTGTTTTGTTCATTAAATTATTAAGATTAGCAGTATTTCTGTTTTGCATCTGACAAGGCATTAGTAAATGAAATTCGATGTTAACGAAATATCAAGCCTTATAAAGCAGGAGATAACGCGCTACCGCAAAGAGGTTGACGTAGCCACGGTCGGTAAAGTGCTGGAAGTTGGTGACGGTATCGCGCGTGTTTACGGCCTAGATAATGCCATGGCCGGCGAGATGCTCGAATTCGAGAACGGTGTTGTAGGCGAGGCGTTCAATCTCGAAGACGAGAGCGTCGGCGCTGTCATATACGGCGAGTATGAAAAAATACAGGAAGATTCTCAGGTCCGCGCCACCGGCAAGGTTCTTACTGTGCCGGTGGGTCACGAGATCTGCGGCAGGGTGGTAAATGCGCTCTGCGAGCCCATCGACGGAAAAGGTGACATCGAGACACAATCCAAGAGGCTGGTCGAAATAGCGGCGCCGGGCATCGCTGATCGACAGCCCGTGCGGAATCCGCTTATTACCGGTCTGAAGAGCATCGACTCTATGATACCGATCGGCAGGGGACAGCGGGAGCTGATCATCGGTGACCGCAAAACCGGTAAGACAGCGATTGGGCTGGATACGATCATCAATCAGAAGGGACAGGACGTCATCTGCGTCTACGTAGCGATCGGCCAGAAAGAATCTACAGTCGCAGAGGTCGTCAGGACGCTCAGAGATCATGGTGCGATGGAACATACGGTTGTTGTTTCGGCCAGTGCATCCGAAAGTGCCGCATTGCAGTATATCGCGCCCTACGCTGGTACCGCAGTGGCGGAGTATTTTATGTATGAGCACGGCATGGATACGCTTTGTATTTATGACGACCTTTCCAAGCATGCGAATGCCTACCGTGAGCTTAGTCTGCTCCTTCGCAGACCGCCGGGACGTGAAGCATATCCGGGTGATATCTTCTATCTGCACAGTCGACTGCTCGAACGCAGTGCCAAACTCCACAATGATAAAGGCGGCGGTTCACTTACCGCGCTGCCGATCATCGAAACACTAGAAGGGCAGGTCTCCGCGTATATCCCGACAAACATTATTTCGATCACTGACGGCCAGGTCTACCTCCAGCGTGACCTGTTCCTTGGCGGCATAAGGCCCGCTGTGGACGTGGGAATTTCTGTCAGTCGTGTGGGTGGTGACGCACAGCCGCCTGCGATGAAGAAGGTCGCTCCCAAGCTCAGGCTCGATCTCGCTCAGTTCCGTGAACTGCAGGACTTCGCAAGGCTCGGTACGGAGCTGGATCCGGCAGCCCAGGCTCAGCTCGATCGCGGGCTCAGAATGGTCGAAGTGCTCAAGCAGCAGCAGTTCTCGCCGCTCAGTATTGGTGAGCAGGTCGTGTCGATCCTGGCAGGCTCTACCAGAATGCTGGATGATATAAGGACCGATGATGTGCTGCATTTCCTGACAGAGATGCTTTCATGGATGAAGCTCGAAGCCCCTGAATACATTACGGAAGTGAACGAATCGGGTGATCTGACGGACGAAATGCGCGAGAGCATAGTCTCGGCGATCGAGGCATATAAAACCATCTACAGATTCTCGTTTGGAAAATAGTTACCTGTAAACAATGGCAAGTACGCGGCAAATTCTATCTCGCCGAAGGGCGGCACAGAACATAAATAAGGTCACTGGCACTATGGAGACCATATCTGCGGTGCGCTACAGGCAGCTTTATGGGAGCTGGTACGAAGGACAGGAGTTCTATGACAGTCTGGCTCGTCTTGCCTATCTGATCGTTACCGCAGAGCAGACTATCGAACATCCGCTGCTGTTCGATAATCAGTCGCGAACACATGCGTTGGTAGTGATCGGCAGTGACCGCGGTCTTTGCGGTGCGTACAACAGCAATATTTTCAAGCTGCTCGATGTGCATCGTAAAATGGCAAAGAGGTTCAACCGTGAGTTGAAGATATACGCCAAGGGTAACAGGGTCATAAACCATCTTCGCAGCCAGCAGGTGCCGATCGAGCATATCTACGATGAGTTTGAGGATGTTCCATCAGTTGATCAGACTGAAGAGATCGCCAACCATTTTATAGAACAGTACATGCGGGGCGAGATCGGCAGACTCGGCATGGTCTATACGCGGTTCTTCAGTGCCGCAAGTCAGCAGGCCCAGACTCTTTCAGTGCTTCCTGTTGCCGAACTTATCGACGACCTGACCACGCGTGCAACAGTGATATGGCCGTGGGAAGTTGAATTCGAGGATTTTTTGCTCTCGCCTGACCCCGAGCAGATATTCGACGGCCTGGCGAAGATGATGATCAGAACAGTTATTTCCGGTTGCTTTCATGAAGCGGTGCTCAGCGAACATCTTTCACGGGTCATCGCGATGAGGAGTGCCTCGGACAACGCCCAGGAAATGATCGAATCACTAACGCATGAATATAATCGCGAAAGACAGTCACAGATCACAAACGAGCTTCTTGACATTCTCGGCGGTGCGTTGCAGTGATCGAACAAGCAGCAGTAATCAGCTAATTTGACTTGAGATAAAATAATTATGAGCAAAGGCAGAATAGTTCAAATACTTGGCAGCATCTTTGATGCCGAATTCGCCGGTGATGTTCCGGCAATATACAACGCGGTAAAAATTCCAGGCCCTCTCGCTGACGGCAGAAAAGAGCTTGTTGGTGAGGTACAGCAGCATCTGGGTGACGGCCGGGTGCGCATCATCGCGCTGGGCAGTACGCAGGGGCTCCGAAGAGGGATGCAGGTGGACGACACCGGTTCTTCTCTGAAAGTGCCCGTTGGTAAGGAAACCCTCGGCAGGGTATTTAATTTGCTTGGTGATCCGGTCGATGGCGGAGCGCCGGTACGCAGCAAAGAGAAATGGCCGATCCACCGTGAGCCGCCTAAATTCGTCGAGCTTTCGGCCAAGTCCGAAGTTTTTGAAACGGGCGTAAAAGTCGTTGATCTGCTTTGCCCGTTCGTGAAGGGCGGTAAGACCGGGTTGTTCGGCGGTGCCGGTGTTGGTAAAACCGTTATGATCCAGGAGCTTATCGCTCGCATCGCTACCGAGCACGGCGGTTATTCCGTTTTTGCCGGTGTCGGAGAAAGAACTCGTGAAGGTAACGACTTGTGGCTGGAAATGCAGGAAACACAGATCGGCGACACGGGTACGAGCGTTCTGGAAAATACATGCCTGGTATTCGGGCAGATGAACGAACCGCCCGGAGCGAGGCTGCGGGTGCCTTTGACAGCTCTTACTATGGCTGAATATCTCTGCGAGATGAGCGGTGCTGAGACGCTGCTTTTCATTGACAATATCTTCCGCTTTTCACAGGCCGGTTCGGAAGTGTCCGCATTGCTTGGACGCATTCCATCTGCGGTAGGTTATCAGCCTACACTTGCTACGGAAATGGGCCAGCTTCAGGAACGGATCGCCTCGACTGCAAAGGGCGCGATAACATCCGTTCAGGCGGTTTATGTGCCCGCCGATGACCTTACGGACCCCGCACCTGCGACCACATTTACGCATCTGGACTCATCCGTCGTTCTCAGCAGGTCGATCGCTGAAAAGGGTATCTATCCTGCTGTTGATCCGCTCGCGAGCAGCTCGCGTATTCTTGACCCCAATGTGGTCGGCAAGGAGCATTATGACGTTGCCCAGCAGGTGCTTGAATATCTGCAGCGGTACCATGACCTGCAGGACATTATTGCTATCCTCGGTGTGGATGAGCTCGGCAAGTCCGATCAGTTGGCTGTTTCAAGAGCCCGCCGTCTGGAACGGTTCTTCTCTCAGCCGTTCACGGTCACAATGCAGTTTACCGGGATGGAAGGAAAATACGTCAGCGCTGCCGATACCGTAAGAAGCTGTAAGGAAATATGTGAGGGCAAATGGGATCATCTTCCTGAGCAGTCCTTTATGTATGTCGGTGTTGTCGAAGAGGCAGCTCAACAGGCTGCCCAGAGAGGTGCTTAAGGGTATCCGCTGAAAATGGTTGGACTTATCGGAAGAAAATTCAATCTTTCAATACTTACCCCGGGCAAGTCGCTGATGGAGGGCAAGGTTGCTCTGCTGAATATCCCGGCACATGACGGTATGCGGGGTATTCTTTACAATCACTGTCCGATGCTCTGTCAGCTTGGTACGGGGATAATGGAAGTGCACGAGATCGCCGGTGAGCCGGACAGGTATTATCTGGTAGAGGGTGGTCTGGCTCGTATAAATGAAAATCACGTGACCATACTAGCTTACGATGCTACGAATCTGCGGGATATGGAGCTGGAGGAAGCGAAGGAGCTGGTTCGCAAGTCTCGTGAGCTGGTTGCCGGAAAAGGATATATCCAGCACCAGAAAAAGACCGAGATCACCCCTGAAAAGGCCAGGTTACTGGTTCATCTGGCTGAACTTGACAAATTTGACGAAACTGAGAGCTGATAATGCCCGCCGGCACCTGTCAGCTTGAATTTTGTTTTGCATATTCGGTCATGGCAGGTTAGGATTTGAGCCAAATGAGGTTTCAAAATGGCAGAAGCTTCGGGCAAAAATAATGATCATAATGGTGCGGCTGAGGAAAAAGCCAGGGCTTATGTTGAGACATTGAGTCCGGAGCACAAGATGCTGCTCGTCTTGAAGGCGCAGTTGTATGGCGGTTCATGGCAGCCGATGCTTGATGACCTCAATAACAGGCTTGAGGGTAAGCCTTATATTTTCAAGCTCGCGAATCGAATAAAAGGTGACGTTGAACGCATCGAAGAGCTGATGAAATTTGAGAAGGAAAACGATATAGACCTCTCGAAGTTTGTGAAGATCTAAGTAAATGTGTTTTGTTGAGAATATTTACGGGAATGGATAGCATGTTCAAATATCTGGTAGTTTTTGCTTTTATAGTCTTATCCGCTATGGCTCCGTCAGCTTCCGCGCAGACTCAATCAGGAATGGAGAACGAAAGCGACTGGCTGGTTTCCAACGATCTGCTGCAGGCTGGGGGTATGGCTATGGCCTGGCAGATAAACATGCCGCTCAAAGCGGATGAGGACATTGACCGAATATTTGTTTTCGATGATTATGCTTACGTATTGACTGATTCGAACTTCCTGTTCTGCATAAACACCAAAACGGGTACTCCGCGGTTCAGCCTTGAGCTCGCCTCGAAGGGTCTGCCTGTGTGCAACCCTACTTACGCAGAGAATAAGCTCTATTTTATAATCGGCAACGATCTTAAGATCGTCGATCCTGCGGTTGGCTCAATTGTGGAGTCGCAGGAATTGCCAGCAATCGGCCGGTCCGCTTACTGCGGCATCGCCAAAACGGAAGAAATGCTCTACGTTGCGGGCTCTAATAATCGTCTGACAGCGATCAATCCGGAAACTTACATCAAAAGTTTCCAGGCAACGGCCGACGATGATTCTCCAATCTATTCATTTGTGGCTTCGAGTGATTATCTCGTTTTTGCAACCACACCCGGGACAGTGTTTGCCATCGACCCGCTGAGTCCGGAGAAGGATTGGGAGTTCATCGGAGCAGAAGGGCTCAAGGCTCCGCTGGTCGACGAAGATGGATCGGTCTATATCAGCAGTCTGGATACAAAAGTCTATAAGCTGAATATCTCGAACGGCAGAAGCGAATGGCCGATACCTTTTGAAGCTGGCAGTCCGCTTCAGAAGTCTGTTCGTCTTGGTCAGGATGTTTTCTACCAGTACGCCGGTCAGAGCGGTTTCTATGCAGCGGACAAAGAAACCGGCAAGGCCGTATGGGAACTGAAAGGCGGGCTCGAGGTACTCACTGAAGAATCAGGCAGTGCCTACATTTTCACAGCACCCGGTGTTCTCACCGTAATGGACAATAATGCTGGCGAGAAGCTGTATTCTGTCAATTTCAGCGATGTTACGGATTACGCTGTAAACACCGAAGATAAGATGTACATTGCAAATGACGATGGCCGATTCATGGCGATCGAAATAGTCAAATAACCGATTTACCGGTTCATTTCATTTTTGCTACTTTAAGGGAGATACTGTTGCTATGGTTGTTAAGATTAAAACCGCATTGATCAGCGTTTCTGACAAAACGGAGGTTGTCGATTTCGCGAAGAGCCTCAGCGAAATGGGTGTTAACATCATAAGCACAGGCGGCACGGCAAAGAAGCTTTCAGAAGCTGGTATCGAGATCACGAGTATCGACTCAGTTACCGGTTTTCCCGAGATGATGGATGGTCGGGTTAAAACGCTGCATCCCAAGATACACGGCGGTCTGCTTGCTCTGCGTGATAAGGACAGCCATGCCGCAGCACTTAAGGATCATGATATTACGCCGATCGACCTGGTTTGCGTCAATCTGTATCCTTTCGAAGCCACGATTGCCAAGCCGGACTGCAAATTTGAGGATGCTGTCGAGAATATTGATATCGGCGGCCCAAGTATGGTTCGCTCGGCGGCCAAGAACCATAAATACGTCTCTGTCGTGACCAGCCCTGTTCAGTACAGCGGCATAGTCGAGGAAATGAAGAACAACGATGGCGGCGTGAGCCAGGAAACGCGTACCGACCTTGCAAGAGTCGCCTTCGGTCTGACAGCTTCGTACGATGCGGCGATTTCTTCGTATCTCAACGAAAAGTCCGGCGTCGAGTTCCCCGAGCGTGTATCTCTGTCGGTCAGTAAGGAAACCGGCCTGCGGTATGGCGAGAACCCGCATCAAAGCGCTGCTTTCTATACGATGCCGGGCAGCAAGGAAGTAAGCGTCTGCAGCGGTGAACTGCTGGAAGGCGGCAAGGAGATAAGTTTCAACAATCTGCTTGATACCAACGCTGCATTTGAGCTGGTCAAGGAATTCGATGATCCTGCAGCGGTTGTCGTAAAGCATCTTAACCCGTGCGGATGTGCGGTTGACAGCGACATCGCAGTCGCTTACGAAAAAGCTTATCTGGGCGACGTTGTCAGTGCTTTCGGCGGCATAATTGCTCTGAACCGTCCTGTCGATGTAGATCTGGCAACAATTATAATGGAATCATACAATCGTTTCGGCAAGGCCAACGGTGCCAGCGGTTTCTTCGCCGAGGTTATCATCGCACCTTCATTCGATACGGATGCTCTCGAAGCCATCCGAAGCCTCAAGGCCTGGGGTCAGCGGGTACGTCTGATCGCTACCGGCCAGATCGATCGCAACGCCGTCGATACTAATGAATACGATGTTCGCTGTCTGGTCGGCGGTCTGCTGCTGCAGAAGCGTGACATGGTAGCATGGGAGCCGGATCAGTTGACATATCCGACAAAGCTCAAGCCAACTGAAGAACAGCTCGAAGATCTGCGTCTTGCGTGGATCACCGCAAAGCACGTCAAGAGTAATACGATCACACTGGTCAACGGCAAAAAGCTTGTTGGCGTCGGTGCGGGGCAGATGAACCGTGTAGAGTCGGGCCTTATCGCATTCAAGCATGCCGGTGAGATGTCCAAGGGTGCCGCACTCGGTTCGGATGCATTCTTCCCGTTCCCGGACAACGTTGAAAACGCTGCCAAGGCGGGCGTATCCTGCATAATCCAGCCAGGCGGTTCCAAAAAGGATGAGGATGTGATTGCTGCTGCGGATGAACTCGGCATCGCGATGGTCTTTGCCGGCAAACGTCATTTCAAACACTAAGAAGCACCAGCACATAGAAATATTTAGCGAATAAAAAAGAGCCCGGCCATGAACCGGGCTCTTTTGTTATTACCATACATCAAAACTATTTCTTCTTGCCTTTCTTAAGCGGCTCCATTCCCGCCTCTTTGCGGATCGCGTCTACCATGTCTGTGTGTTCCCATGTGAAGTCGCCGTCCTTGTGGCCGAAGTGACCGTTGCGGGCGGTCTTGCAGTAGATCGGTCGTCTGAGCTTGAGATGATCGATCATACCCTTTGGCGTTAGCGGGAATACCTTGCGGACGATGCGTTCTATCTCACGCTGGTCAATCTTTTCCGTGCCTTCGGTGTTCGCCAGGACGCTGATAGGCTCAGCTACGCCGATCGCGTATGAAAGCTGTATTTCGCATGCATCTGCCAAACCTGCTGCTACGACATTCTTGGCGATGTAGCGTGCCATGTAGCTTGCGGACCTATCCACCTTTGACGGATCCTTGCCGGAAAATGCTCCGCCGCCGTGGCTGCCTCGACCGCCATACGTGTCGACGATTATCTTTCGGCCGGTCAGCCCGCAGTCACCCTTCGGGCCGCCTATGACAAATCTGCCGGTAGGATTGACATGTATGATGAGCTCGTCATCAACAAGCCGCTTGGGCAGCACAGGCATGATCACTTCTTCAACAATACCTTTGCGAAGGGCCTTATACTTGACCTTTTCGGTGTGCTGGGTCGAAACGACGACAGTGTGGACACGCAGCGGCTTGCCTTTGTCGTCATATTCTACAGTGACCTGACTCTTGCCGTCAGGACGAAGCCAGGGCAGCTTATTGTTTTTACGCATTCGTGCGAGTCTGTCGGTGATGCGGTGAGCAAGATAGATCGGCATCGGCATGAGCACCGGTGTTTCCTTGCAAGCATAGCCGAACATCAGACCCTGATCGCCGGCGCCCTGTTCCTTGTGCATGCCCTCGCCTTCACTTACACCCTGTGAAATGTCGGGGCTCTGTTTGTCGATGCTGGTGACAACCGCGCAATTCTCACCGTCAAAACCGATTGACGGATCGGTATAGCCTATCTCGCTGATGGTCCTGCGAACCACTTCGGGTATGTCGACATAGCAATCTGTTGTTATTTCGCCGGCAACCATCGCCAGGCCCGTGGTTACCATCGTTTCACATGCAACCCGGCAGTGCGGGTCCTGCGCGATCATTGCATCCAGTACAGCATCCGATATCTGATCGGCAACCTTATCCGGATGCCCCATAGTTACAGATTCGCTCGTAAAGAGATGTCCGCCATTGTTTGCCTTGCCTGGACCCGCAGGTTTGGTCTTCTTCTTTGCCATTACTCGTGTCTCCTGAGTGATAGGATTTGATATTTAACAAAACCAATATACCTACCCCGAGTGACCCAGTCAACTATTTCGGCGAAGGCAATTGTAACCCCCATATTGGTGAATTTCTAATCGTCCTCAGGCTGTTCGTTCAGATGCCAGTCGTAGATTATGAAAGTGACCTTGAAATCCTTGTCAAGCAGGATAGCCCTTTCACCATCATCCGCATATTCGAGCAGGAAATTGAGGCAGGATCGTACGAAATCACTTCTGTCACGATATCGCTTAATCTCGGCATACTTGCTGTTGGCGAAATATTGTTTATAGCGGTTGAATACGTCCGAGAGCTTGATCTCGTTGTCGGCAACATCGAAAACAACGCCGCGGCTGGAGTCGATAAACTTTTGAACCTGCTCGTCCAATTGCTCGTCCAGCTTTTTGGGGTAAAAGGCCTCATTGCGAAGAAAAGCGCTTCCGCGGCTTGCGTAGCTCAAAGCAAAGGCTATTCGCAAGTCGCCAAACTTTTTCATCAGGCGTTCTTCTATTTCCTGGAGAGTGTGTTCCGTCTTGTTTGACCAGACCTCGAACAGGACTTTCTCGCGCCCGCCGGGAATCTGCATAATGCTGTTGTCCGGATATGTCAGCATGTACCACCGCGGCTGAATAGGATAATTGTCCACAACCAGCTTGAGTGTCAGTAAATTATGCGTATTTATCCAGAAACAAATCTTCTCATCGCGACTGTAAGCCATGTATTCGGCATTGCTTATGTCGTTTAATGTGCGGTGTACCTCGATGAGGTCGATCCTCTTGCGGCGAAGCAATGCATAATCCACCCGCCCATCTTCATCCACATAGGTCTTAAAGAGCTTGTTACAATTGTTGAGGTATCTGGCAAGTTTTTCGTTCAATATAGTTATGGCGCGTTCTCTGTCAGATTCGTCTTTGTCTGATGCAGCGTCACTTTCATCCCGACCGGTTTCATCGGAGCCGGTTTTGCCCTCTTTATTGCCCACTTCGGTTGCATTTTCACCCTTTTCCCTGCTTTCTGTTCCGTCTGTATCCTCAGAGGGTGACTGCTTGTCTGGACTATCTGATTCCTTGCCTGAGTCTTTTACCTCATCATTTTCCCCTTCAGGAGGTGTCTGGGCAGGGGGGGCGGAATTATCGTTTGGATCACTCGCCAGCGGTTCAGCAGGGGAGTTAATTAAAGAAATGGTAGGTTGGGCTTGACTCGGGGCAGGATTTGAAGTTGTTTCTGACTGGGCAGGCGAAGAATACGTCCCCCCGTCAGCATCTTCCACGCATCCCCAGACGCCCAGAACGCAAATAAAAGCTGTAATTAGTAGGAATTTATGTGCCATATTATTCCAAAAGATTAAACCGTATACTATGATATATCAAGTCGTGAATAATGCAAATAAAAATCTAATATGCTTACAATAAGGCCGGATAAACAGCCCTCCGCGACGCAATTTTAGCTTTACACAACGAAGATATCGTCACGATTACTAATCAACATAACGTGAGTCTTTTATTACAAATGCAAATTGGCAGAACTTTTTGCTCTGTCACGAGTATCTTTTAGCGTGTCCGACCGAGCCAATAGGTCCGTAAAGGACTGCTCAGTAATGCACTTACGTAGTTCTAAATAGTCTTGACAATATACCGCCTGCAGGTTAGTCTCTCGTTAATTCCTGCACACTTAACGCCTTAATTGGATCACATAAGTTTTCGAGGTTTACGCATGAAAAACATACGCATATCTATCGTAATTGTTTGCGTTGCAGCTATTTTTGTCAGCTTCGCTTCAGTAACCCGCGCAGCCGAAACACAAGAGATCGATGCTCTTATTCAGAGAGCAGGCACCTCCGCAGCAGATCTGAGCAGCAGCGACCGTGAAATCATATCTGAATTTGTCAGCGATTCTATTGACGAGCTTGTTAGTGCCCAAAACGGATCTGAAATGATAGCCGTTCGCACGGGCATCAGCACACGCATGTTGTCCGATAAAAACAGTAAATACCGTTTGGCTTTTTCGGATATTCTTGAAGAAAATCTCCTGGATGCAGTGAACTACGTCAGCAGTTGGGAGGCTGGTGAGCGAAAAAAGCAGATACAGACCAACCTCATCATTCTTGCTGCACGTCTGCAAAGTCCCCAATTGGTTGATTTCGCGGTAAATATGCTTTCCCAGGATGATATTGTGATACGATACTGGGCGGTTAAGTCGCTGACGGGCGATCGCCTGGTGAAGATGCTGAATGACCCAATAACAGCAGACAAGAATATTACGGACAAGATTTTGACAGCATTGAATGGCTATATCGGTCCCAATACCACTGCTGAGGTACTTGCGGTGATCTCGCGATTTGCTGCGGATCTTGAAGCACCGGCCACGAACGATATGCTTCTCAAGATAGTTGACGTAAGGATGAGGGACTACGAGGACTGGACGGTTGATTATGAGAAAGCTGACGCTGAGATACTGGCTGTACTTGCCGGCGAGGCACAGAACTTGAGCGGTTCGCAAAAGGCCAGATTCCTGGGCGCATTTGCCCAGCTCTATTCTTACACTATCCAACGTTACATACTCGGCCAGGACCTGCTCGATAAGGAAAACGAGAATTACCTGATCGCGACAATGGCTGAGGTTGAACAGAAGATATTGCCCAAACTGCTGGGCAGACCTCAGGACTCCATAAGAAAGGCCCTCGACAGGGGGAACCTGACGGAGCTGAAGCAGGAACACGACCGTTTGTTCGGTTCTACGGGCAGAAAAGGCCTGCTTGAATATGACAACACTCTTGATTACGGTACTGATAAAGCGGGGCAAAAGCTTTCCGGACCGAGGACATTGTCACCTCCACCTGTCCCCGATCTCGGTGCTGAGTCAGAGAACGCCTGATTCATGATCTGAGCTCAGGCTTTAAAGGATTGTCAAAGCGGTCATTATCATCAGGAGGTAGATTGAATATCCACGCCAACAATAAATCTGTGTTAAGCTGCTTCAAAAGCCCAGTAGTGTGTGCATTATTGCTTTTTGTTGTGCTGACCCTGGCCGGCTGCGGTTCTGATCCTGGTGACAGCGAAGATATGGTTGTGCTCAGAGACGCACTGGTCTCGAAGATACGTTCCCTTGATCCGGGGGATGTTTCGGACACTACTTCAGCCACTGTTACCGGCTGCTTTTATGAAACGCTCTATGGATTTGACTACGAGGCCCGGCCATATAAACTGGTTCCCATGCTGGCGGATAGCATGCCCGAGATCAGCGATGACCGGCTGACATATACCATTAAGCTCAAGGAAGGCATTAAATTCAGCGATTCCCCATGTTTTCCCGATGGAAAAGGGCGAGAGCTCAAGGCGTCGGACTTTGTTTTTGCATGGAAGAGGATCGCAAACATAAAATTCCGAAGTAAAAACTGGTGGATGTTCGACGGTAGAATTGTCGGCCTCGATGCATTCCGCGAATATACCACTGAAGTCGGCAAGGGCGAAGAAGTCGATTACTCAAGGCCGGTCGAAGGATTCAAGGCCGTTGACGATCACACGCTGGTCATCAAATTGAAAAAGCCCTGGCCCCAGTTGCCGCTGGTGCTTGCATATCTCGCTTCCGCTCCGGTGCCGCCCGAGGCAGTCGACTACTATGGTGAGGACATTGTTTCTAATCCCGTCGGGACCGGCCCGTTCGTTCTCAAACACTGGCAGCGGGGCAGCTATGTAGAGGCTCTCAAGAATCCCAACTTCAGGACCGAATACAATCCGGGAGCCTCCAGAACGGCTGAAAATAAACTGCCGCTTGCCGACAAGATACTGTTTATGGTTGTTGAAGAATCTCAGCCTCGCTGGCTCCAGTTCAAGCAGGGCGATATCGACGCTCTAACTCCGCCTGCCGACAATTTCGATCAAGCCATAGAGATCGGCCACGAACTGACGCCGCAGATGAAGAAAAACAACATCCAACTGACCACGATGGATGAACCTTGCACCGACTGGGTAGCACTGAATATGGAAGATCCGCTCATTGGCGGCAACAAACCCCTCCGACTTGCTTTGGCGCATGCTGTCGACCGTAAAAAGTACATCGAGCTTTTCACAAACAATCGCGATGAGCCTGCTTACGGCTTCATACCGCCGGTAATGAAAGCCTATGATCCAGGCATAAAAGAAATTGGGCCTCACTACGATCCGGACAAAGCCCGCGAGTACCTCGAACAGGCCCGTGAAGTGCAGGGCGGGGAGATTCCGACCATAACGTTGACCATGGGCGGCACCAGCTCGCTGCACAGCAAGATGGGCACTCTGCTCGAACGCAATTTCGAAGCTATCGGGCTCGACATCGAGACGGAGTATCTGGATTGGCCGATCTTTCTGGAAAAGACCCATACCAAAAGCGCACAGATCTTCCAGCTTGGCTGGCGTGCCGACTACCCGGATACCGAAACGTTTCTGCAGGTCTTCTACAGCAAGAACGAGTCGCCCGGCCCGAACCAGTTCAATTATTCCAGTCCTGAATTCGACCGGATTTACGAAGAGGCAACTATGATGCCTGCCGGCCCCGAGCGTACCGAACTCTATCGGCAGGCCGAGCGAATAGTTATGGAAGACTGCCCCATGATCCCGATAAAGCATCGCGTTATGTATTCGCTCTATCATGACTGGCTCGAGAATTACCGGCTGGCCGCTTTCGACCCGGGATATGGATTGAGAAAATACCGCTCAGCGGATATGGATAAACGAAAAAAGTTTTAAGGAACTCGTATGAATAACAGAATCACCCGTTTTACTTCGCTTATGCTGATAGCAGCACTTGCCGGCATGATAGTGATCAGCGGTTGCGGTGAACGTGCTCCCGAGCGAAGAGATGGACCTGAAGTTTTGAACAGTTCTCTGTTGACCAAGATTGATGGTCTGGACCCCGGCAACATGAGAGATGTATATTCATTTATGGTTGCCGGTCAGATGTTCGAGACATTGTACCAGTATCATTTCCTTAAAAGGCCTTATGTTCTCGAACCTCAGCTTGCAGCAGCAATGCCGCAGATCAGCGAAGACAGGCTGACATATACCATCCCCATCAAAAATGGTGTTTACTTTCAGGACGACCTCTGTTTCGAGGACGGAAAGGGCCGGGAGCTCAAGGCCCAGGATTTTGTCTACGCCATCAAGAGGATCGCTGACATTAACTATCTTAGTCGCAACTGGTCCATCTTTGATGAACGAATCGTGGGCCTCGATGAGTTCCGTGAATATACAAAGGATGTTGACTCCGAGAATGTAGACTTTGACAGACCTGTGGAAGGGTTGCAGGCAGTCGATGATCATACCCTGGTTATAAAACTGACCAAACCATGGCCCCAGATATTGGGCGTTGCCTTTGCAGACATCGCCACAGCTCCCATTGCCAGAGAAGCCGTAGACCATTACGGCGAGGGGATCATATCCAATCCTGTCGGCACCGGGCCTTACATGTTGGACAAGTGGCAACGCGGCAGCCTGATCGAACTTGTACGAAATCCGAACTATCGAACAGTTACCTACCCCACTGAAGGTGAGCCCGGAGACAAAGAGGCTGGTTATCTCGATGATGCAGGCAAAGTCGTTCCATTTGCTGACAGACTTGTATGGCGCATTATAGAGGAACAGCAGCCTCGCTGGCTGCTTTTCATGCAGGGCAAGATAGACGCGATCGGCATACCTAAGGACAACTGGAATGCCGCCGTCGGTGAGGATCTAGAACTGACGCCGAAAATGAAGGAGTACGGAATTCAGCTCAAGACATTCGATGAGCCGTCTGTGTTCTGGATAGGCTTCAACATGCAGGATGAACTTCTGGGCAACAATAAACCGCTTCGAAAGGCTATCAACCATTGCCTCAATCGCGAAAGATTCATCGATCTTTTCTTCAATGGTCGCCACAGAGTTGCCCACGGCGTAATACCTCCAACGCTCAAGTCGTACCAGGAAGATATCGCTGAAAAAGGACATGCCAAATACGACCTGGAGCTTGCAAAAGATTATCTCAAAAAAGCCGAAGAGCTTAATGGCGGACCGATTCCTGAACTGGAAGTGTCCATGCCCGGAACGGGTAACTTTCATAAGCAATACGGTCAATTCTTAAAGACCGCATTCAACAACTTGGGCCTTAAAATCCAGATCGATTACATGGACTGGCCGACGTATCTTCAAAAGATCAACACCCGAAGTGCCCAGATATTCGTCTCAGGAGTCAGTGCCTCCATACCCGATGCTATTGACTTTCTCGGCCTCTTTGATTCAAGGGACTGGGCGCCCGGCTCAAACAACTTTAACTATAAGAACGAACAATTTGACGAGCTGTTTCAGAAAGCCGAGATTATGCCCGATTCGCCAGAAAGGACGAACCTCTATCGCCAGATGGAAAACATCGTCCTCGAGGACTGCCCGGCGGCATTCATGAATCACCGCGTTGCATACGTCGTTCACCATCGCTGGTACAAGAATTACAAGCCGCACGTATTCTCTCACAAACTCTCCAAGTACCGCCGGATCGAGCTAGAAGAAACAACGGAAGAGTAATTTCCGTATTGCAGGAGTAATCGCATGAAATTTATAATAATATTTCCGTTGGCAGTGTTGGCAGTTCTCTGCATCGCAGCCGGTTTCTTTGCGGGTTGCGATACGGATTCCGGTAAGAAGCCTGACGAAATGGTTATCCGCAGCATGCTCAATGCCAAGCTCAAGGGTCTGGATCCGGTGACTTGCCGGGATGTTTACCAGATGAAGGTTGGCAGCCAGATCTACGAGAGTCTCTACGATTACCACTACCTCAAACGGCCTTATGAGCCGGTTCCTCTTCTGGCTGACGGCATGCCCCAGATCAGCGAAGACGGCCTGAAATACACGATCAAGATCAAAAAGGGCGTTCGCTACCAGGATGATCCCTGCTTCCCTGACGGCAAAGGACGTCTGCTGAAGGCCAGCGATTTCATCTTTTCTCTCAAGCGATTTGCTGACATCAACAACCTGAGCCATCTCTGGGCAGATTTTGACGAACGCATCGTCGGGCTCGATGAGTTTCGTGAATACAGCAAAGAATGCGAAAATTCTGAAGACGTTGACTATTCGCGCACTATCGAAGGTGCACAGGCCCTTGACGACCATACACTTCAGTTCAAGCTGATAAAACCCTGGCCCGAGTTCATAGAGGCCGCTCTTATCGGGATAGTTATGCCGCCTTTACCTCCCGAAGCTCTGGAATACTACGGTGAGGAGCTTATCGCGCACCCTGTAGGTACGGGTGCGTACATGCTTAAAACATGGAAACGCGGCAGCTTTATAGAACTCGTTCGGAATCCTAATTTCCGCGGCCAGCCATATCCATCCGAAGGTGAAGAAGGCGACCTCGAGGCTGGTCTGCTCGAAGATGCAGGCAAGATGATGCCTTTTGCTGAGAGGATCGTTTACACCGTTATCGAGGAATCACAGCCATCGTGGCTGCTCTTTATGAATGGGGATCTGGATTCTACCGGCATCGCAAAAGATAATTTCGACCAGGCGGTCGCAGGCAGCGGTGATCTCACCGACGAAATGCGTGACCGAGGCGTCCAGTTGAAGACCTACCTCGATGCAGGTATCTTCTGGCTCGGGTTCAATATGGAGGACCCGGTCCTTGGGAATAATAAACCCCTGAGGATGGCCATCAGCCATGCGATCGATCGCCAGCAGTTTATCGATACCTTTATGAACGGTCGAGACATGATCGCGAATGGCATCTTGTCACAGATTTACGCCTCTTACAACCCAAAGATCAAAGACATGGGCTTTTCGGTTTATGATCCGCAAAAAGCGAAAGAGCTTCTCGCTGAGGCTGAAGAGGTCAATGGCGGACCTGTCCCGACGCTTACGATCTCCCTGCCAGGCACCGACAGTTTTCACAAACAGTACGGGCAGTTTCTAAATAAACTGTTCTCCGAGATCGATCTGGATGTCGAGATCGACTACATGGATTGGCCCACCTACATGCAAAAGCTCAACACAAAGAGTGCTCAATTGTTCGCTTCGGGCGTTTCCGGCGGAATCCCCCAGGCGATCAGCATGATACCGATTTTCTACTCTGAAAATGCCTCGCCCGGACCGAACCATTTCAACTACAAGAACGCAGAGGTTGACAAGCTTTACAAACAGGTCAGGGTGATGTTCCCCTCAGAAGAGAAGAACCGCTTGTATCAGAAGATAGAGAAAATAGTGATGAGCGACTACCCGGCAGCATTCATCAACCAGAGAGTTGCATATATACTCCACCACGGCTGGTACAAGAACTACAAGCCGAATCCGTTCTCTTACAATACAGCAAAATTTATTCGCATAGATACAGATGCACGTGATAACTATAAGAAGTAAAGGTAGCAATATGAACAAGATCATGAAAACATTGATGCTGACACTGCTAATCGCGATTGTCCTGGGTTCATCCGGCTGCGGCAAAAGCGGTCCCGGCGACAATGATGAAGGCAACGTAACACTCAAAAGCGTTTTGCCGAACAAGATCGAAGGTGTCGATCCCGGAGCGACAAGCGACACGTATTCCTCTAAGGTCCACAGCCACTGTTATGAAACTCTGTACACGTACCACTACCTGAAACGCCCATACGAGGTTGTTCCTCTGGTAGCTGACGGAATGCCCGAGATCAGTGATGACGGAACGACGTATACCATCAAGATCAAAAAGGGCGTGCTCTATTCCGACGATCCCTGTTTTGAGAACGGCAAAGCCCGTGAGCTTGTAGCAAACGATTTCATTTTCGCATGGAAACGCCTGGCCAACATTAAGTTCCGAAGTAAGAACTGGTGGATCTTCGACGATAAGATCGTCGGCCTTGACGATTTCCGTGAATATACAAAAGACGCGGAAGAGGTTGACTACTCACGACCTGTTGAGGGTCTGCAGGCCCCGGATGATCACACTCTTGTTATCAGGCTGACTAAAAAATGGCCGCAGATCCTTTACATTCTCGCTCATCAGCCCTCCGCTCCAATGCCTCCAGAGGCAGTAGCGTACTACGGCGATGATGATCTCATGAAGCACACTGTGGGAACGGGACCTTTCAAGCTCAATACCTGGCACCCTGGTAGTTATGTAGAAGTTGTCCGCAATGAGAATTACCGTCATGCCACATATCCCACAGAAGGTGAACCGCAGGACGTAGAAGCTGGGCTGCTCGAAGACGCCGGCAAGCAGATTCCATTTGTCAATCGTATAATGTGGCTCATTATTCCAGAGGATCAGCCAAGGTGGCTCCAGTTCCAGCAGGGCGATGTAGACGCACTGGGTATCCCGAAGGATAATTTCGGATCAGCCGTAAGCGCTGATATGACCCTTACGGACGAAATGGCCGAAAGAAACATCGATCTAGTCACCTTCAAGGACCCGAGCACCTTCTGGCTCGGTTTCAACATGGAGGATCCGATCCTGGGTAAGAATATGCCCCTCAGAAAAGCTATAAGTTATTCAATTAACCGAGCAAAAGAAGTTGAGATTTTCTGGAACGGTCGATATGATATGGCCTCTGGATTCATACCGCCCCTTATGAAGGCGTATAATCCCGATATTAAGGAGCTCGGCCAAAGGTACGACCCGGATAAGGCACGCGAGCTATTGAAAGAAGCTCGCGAGATCCAGGGCGGCGAGATCCCGGAACTGGAAATCTCGATGCCAGGGACAGACACGATGAACAGGAATCGCGGTGTCTTCCTCAAGCGTTGTCTTGAGAATATCGGGTTAAAGGTTGATGTAGAATATACGGATTGGCCCATCTATCTGCAGAAGATCAGCACCAAGAGTGCACAGCTTTTCTCTTCGGGCTGGATCGCGGATTATCCTGACGCGGAGAACTTCCTGCAGCTATTCTACAGTAAAAATGCTGCTCCGGGCCCGAATAACTTCAACTACAGCAGCGAAGAGTTTGACCGGATATACAAAAAGGCTGTAGCGATGCCCGACAGCCCTGAGCGAACCGAGCTTTATCGCCAGGCCGAGCTGATCGTACTGGAAGATTGCCCAGCGGCATTCATCACGCATCGCGTGAACTACATGGTAATGCACGGCTGGCTTGAGAACTATAAGCCCAACGTCTTTTACAACGGCACGGGCAAATTCAGAAAAGTGGATACCGCCGAAAGAGCAGCATACTAGTAAGGATATACGGTAAATGATTGCATATGTGATTAGACGACTGCTTTACTGCATACCGATCGTATTCGGTGTTCTGGTTGTCACCTTTTTGCTCTTCAACGTTATCAGAGGTGACGTTTCGATGGAGTACGCGGGCAAGAACGCAACTCCTGAGACGATCGAAGAGATCCGGGAAGAGCTGGGCCTCAACAAGCCCGTCATACTGGCCTGGGACAGTCAATTCACGCACCACCTCAAGCAGACACTGACCTTTTCTGCAAGGGCTCGCGACCGTGAGCTGGTGATCGACAAGATCAAACGGGGCGTGCCGTACTCGCTTGCCATCTCGGTCCCTGTCTTCTTCTTGCTGGTAACTATAGGTGTCAGCCTGGCACTGATCGTAGCCTTTATCAGAGGGACCATAGGCGATTTCGCCATTGTGATAGCATGTATCATCGGAATGAGTATACCGTACCTCAGCTACATCCTCTTCGGACAGTATTTCCTCGCCTATAAGGGCAACTTCGGCTTTCCTGTGTTCTATCAGCCGTACATGAGCCTGGCACAGTCCGTGATACTGCCGATCATCATAGGCGTGGCGGCAAGACTCGGTTTTCAGCTTAGATTCTACCGCACTGTCATGCTCGACGAGATGCGTGCTGATTATGTCCGAACCGCCTTTTCCAAGGGGCTCGGCACCAAGACCGTACTTTTCAAGCACGTCCTGAAAAATGCATTGATACCCGTGATAACGAATGTAGTCCTGACCATCCCGTATCTGATCCTGGGCTCTTTCTTGCTTGAAAGATTCTTCGGGATACCGGGCCTGGGTTATCTGATGTTGGACGCGATCGGTTCGCGAGATTTCGAGGTTATCAATGCCTTGACGTTCATGGTCGCGATCCTTTACGTGGTATTTAACGTTCTTACAGACGTATGTTACGCCTTAGTTGATCCGAGGGTTAAACTTGAGTAGTCAAAATAACAACAAAAACACCACCAAAGAGAAAGGGCAGAGCCTTTGGGCCGATGGCTGGCGTCGACTCAAAAGACGCAAGTTCGCCATGTTCTGTCTGGGCATCATCGTGATCTACTTTGGTCTTGCCGGATTCGTCTGGTTCGCTGAAATGTTCAATCTCGACATCAGCCTGATCCAGTATGACGAGACTGTAGCCGAATCTTATGCCGAACCCGGCGCGGAACCTCTCGAAGGTCATTCCGCGATCAGTACCATCGCCGGTGCCGACTTCCTTGGAAGATCGGTGCTCAGGGCCACGATATACGGAGCTAAAGTTTCGCTAACGGTAGCTCTGTTCGCATCTGTCCTGAGTGTGTTGATCGGCGTTCCGCTTGGAGCTATCGCAGGCTATTTCGGCGGCGTCGTGGACGAATTCATCGTCTGGCTTTACAGTACGCTCAGCACCATCCCGTATCTTATACTTATGATGGCTTTCGCACTTGTGCTGAAGGACAAAACCGTATTCGGCATGAAAATAGCCGGCTCTACGACTGTCTACCTGGCCATGGGATTGACCAGTTGGGTCGGTATCTGCAGATTGATAAGAGGTGAGATCATAAAGCGAAAAGAAAGCGAATACGTTCTCGCTGCCCGCGCTCTTGGTGCCAGGAATCATCGCATCATCTTCTCCCACTTGATACCAAACGTTTTTCACATCGTCATCATCACCTTCTCAATTAGATTCGTTGCCTTCATCCACGCAGAAGTTATCCTGAGCTTCCTGGGCCTGGGAGATCCAGACAAGCCCAGTTGGGGCAATATGATCTCGCTGGCAAAGGATGAACTCAGTCGCGGCTGCTGGTGGCAGATGACCTCTGCAACTATCGCGATCGCGATAATCTCGCTGGCACTGAACATATTTGGTGATGCTCTCAGGGATTCGCTTGACCCGAAATTGAGGACTTAATCGCAAATGGCTGAAAACAATTTGCTATCAATACAGAATCTAACCACTCATTTCTTCACTGAAGACGGTGTTGCAAAGGCCGTTCAGGATGTCAGCTTCGACATCCCCCACGGCAAGACAGTTGCCGTTGTAGGTGAAAGCGGCTGCGGAAAAAGTGTAACATCGCTCTCAGTTCTTCGCCTGGTTCCAAATCCCCCCGGCAAGATCATGAACGGCGAGATATACTTCCGCGGTGAAAATCTGTTTCACAAAACAGAAAAGCAGATGCGGCGGATCAGGGGCAATGATATCGCGATCATCTTCCAGGAACCTATGACGAGCCTCAATCCCGTCTACACCGTAGGCAATCAGATAATCGAGGTCATACGTCTGCACCAGGGCATCAAGGGTGCCAAAGCGTGGGAAGCCGCCACAAAGATGCTCCGTCAGGTAGGTATCGCCGACCCGGAAAAGCGCGTTCGTGAATACCCTCATCAGCTTTCAGGCGGCATGCGTCAACGTGTCATGATCGCCATGGCACTGAGTTGCAATCCTGCACTGCTAATCGCCGATGAACCGACGACTGCTCTCGATGTAACCATCCAGGCCCAGATACTGGAACTGCTCAGAGAGCTCCAGGCACAACATAATATGAGCATAATGCTCATCACACATGACCTTGGCGTGGTTGCAGAAAATTCGGATCATGTCGTTGTCATGTACGCTTCACGCGTCGCGGAAAAGGCCGACGCTGAGCCGCTCTTCCATGATCCGCTTCACCCATACACAAAGGGGTTGCTGACATCTCTGCCAAGACTAGGCGAAGAAAAGGAAAGGTTAGACGTCATCGGCGGCTCTGTGCCGAACCCACTGAATTTCCCATCCGGATGCAAGTTCCATCCGAGGTGTTCTATTGGAAACGATGATCCCCGCTGTCGGAGTGAAGAACCTGAACTGCGGGAAGTCGAGCCGGGCAGATGCGTCGCGTGCTGGTACGCAAGAGGATACGAGACTGAACAGGAATTTAAAGAGTACGAAGCTAAATATGGTAAGCACAAACAAATATCTGGTTGAGGTCGAAGGCCTTAAAACCCACTTTCCCATTAAAAAGGGCATTTTCAAGAAAACTGTCGGCCACGTGAAGGCGGTTGATGGTGTCAGTTTCAACGTGCCCGCAGGCAAGACGCTCGGTCTTGTAGGCGAAAGTGGTTGCGGAAAGACAACGGTGGGGCGGACTATGCTCGGACTTATTCCGCATACCGACGGAGTTGTTAAATTCGAAGGTGAGAACGTCTTCGACCTGTCTAAAAAACAGATGCGGCTTCTGCGTCGCGATATGCAGATGATCTTTCAGGACCCTTATGGTTCGCTGAATCCCCGCATGAACGTTGGAACGATAGTCGGCGAGGCCCTGGAGATACAGGGGCTCATGAGCGGCCGCGAACGCCGCATCAAGGTCGCAGAACTTCTCGACCGCGTCGGCCTGGCGCCGCAGTATGCCAGCCGTTACCCGCATGAATTCTCCGGCGGTCAGCGGCAGAGGATTGGCATAGCACGTTCGCTCGCACTCGATCCCAAACTCATTATATGTGACGAGCCGGTCAGTGCCCTTGACGTGTCGATCCAGTCGCAGGTAATCAATCTCCTGCAGGATCTACAGAACGAGCTCGGACTTACATACCTTTTCATCGCGCACGATCTGGCTGTAGTTGAACACATCAGTGATTTCGTGGCAGTCATGTATCTCGGCAAGATCGTCGAATACGCCGACGCCAAGACACTTTACGCAAACCCGCTTCACCCGTATACCCAGGCCCTGATGAGTGCGATCCCCGAACCCGAACCGATAAAGACCAAACAGCGTATCGTGCTCAGCGGAGAGGTCCCCAGTCCCTCGAACCCGCCCAGCGGCTGTCCCTTCCACCCGCGATGTCAATATGCCGAGGACCGTTGCAAAGAAGAACTGCAGGTACTGGACACACAGGAACCGGGCCACATGGCGGCATGTTGGAAATGTAAGTCCATATGAGCATGGCAGGGCAATTGAGGCATCGAATATGGGACGTTAATTCTTTACGAGTTTTCCTTTCGTGATATAATGGCCAGACAGGTAAAAGTTTGAGACAGCATGCACGGCTGAACCGTATGATCAGCATGGAGCAGCAAAAATGGTTGGAAGTAAAATCCTTAATCTCAATAGCATTGACGGAGTGACCGTCGCTTCATTTAATGTCACTTCCATTTGCGGCGTTACTGACGTCGAAGAGCTAAGCACGGAGCTCAGACAATACGTCGACAGCGTAAAGCCGCAAAAACTCATCATCGATTTTGAGGGCGTAAAATTCTTCTCATCACAAATGCTTGGCCTGCTAGTCGATATCTGGCGAAGACTGGGTGAGTATGGCGGCGTTTTTATGATCAGCGGCACGAACCCGCAGCTCGGCCGTGTGTTTAAGATCACAAATCTTGACAAGCTTTTCAAGCTCTACCCTGACCGTCAGCAGGCCCTCAACTCGATCTAAATCTTAATCATCCGCAGGAGAGATCAAATTGATGTACCTCGAAACGCAGTTTTCCGTTTTCATGATAAATAAACCCGGGGTCCTCGCGCAGCTTCTGGACGAATTCGCACGCTCCAACGTCAACATCCAGGCTCTGACCATGATGGACTCAGTGGAACACGGTGTACTGCGGGTCGTAGCGAAAAACCATAAAAAAGTCTGCCAGCTTCTTACTGATCTCAATATGCAGTTCAGCGAAACAGATGTCCTCTGTGTCAACCTGTCCAACAAAAGTGGTGCACTGGCCGAGATAACCAACAAACTCGCAAAGGCTCACATAAACATCTCATACGCCTACTGCACAGCCGGGGCACGCGGTGGGCGCACGACCGGTGTTATCAAGGTTGCCGACGTCAAAAAGGCAATGAAAGTGCTGCAGGGCGGCGGCAAAACCACCACAAAGAAAAAGAAACCCGTAAAGCGAAGCCCTCGCAAATAGATCGTCTTCGCTATTCTACAGTTACGCTTTTCGCCAGGTTTCGCGGCTTGTCAACGTCATAATCCTTTAGTACTGCAGCATGATATGCGAGTAGTTGAAGGGGGATTACGTTCACCACCGGCTGCAGCGGTTCACGCACTTCCGGCACCTTTATCAGGTGATCGGCATAATCTGCGATCTGTTCGTCTCCCTCACTCGCGATCACGATTGTTCGGCCACCACGCGCACGAACCTCTTCAATATTGCCGATGATCTTATCGTAATTGCTTGACTGAGTCGCTACGAATACGGCCGGCATCCCTTCGCTTATGAGCGCGATCGGTCCGTGCTTCATCTCCGCAGCGGGCAGACCCTCCGCATGGATATAGCTGATCTCCTTGAGTTTCAGTGCTCCCTCGAGCCCGACAGGGTAATTAAGTCCACGCCCAAGGAACAGCCAGTTCGGCTGATCGATATTTGCTTTCGCGATTCTTTTGATCTCTTCGGACAATTTCAGTGCTTTTGCTATCTTCTCGGGCAGATTTAGCATGTCTTCCAGCAGCCCGTGTGCATCCGACTGGCTCAGATGCCTTCGCCTGCCCAGCTCTATCGCCAGCATAGTGAGCACCGTAACCTGTGCCGTAAACGCCTTCGTACTTGCCACACCTATCTCCGGCCCGACGCGCAGGTATACCCCCGCGTCCGTTGTCCGTGCGATAGTAGAACCGACCACGTTGACCAGCCCGAAAACCGGCGCACCGCGGTCCTTGGCCTGTTCGATCGCAGCCAGCGTATCTGCCGTCTCGCCCGACTGGCTTATTGCAATCACTATGGTGCCGTCTTCGATTATTGGATTCCGATATCTGAACTCGCTCGCATATTCGACCTCGGCAGGAATTCGGGCAAGCTGTTCGAACAGATACTCGCCTATCAATCCCGCGTGCCATGCGGTTCCGCAGCCGGTAAGAATGATGCGTTTAACCCTCGCCAGGTCACGCAGATAGTTACTCAGACCACCAAGAACAACCCGTGATCCTGCCAAATCGATCCGCCCATTCATGCATGTAGAAAGCGCATCGACCTGCTCCGCGATCTCTTTCTGCATGTAATGCTCATAGCCCTCAAGCGCGATCTCACCCAGCGAAAATTCCAGTTCACTCAGCTTTTTACTGACCGTGATGTTGTCAATTGTCTTCGTGCGGAACGTATTGCCCTTGATCGTCACGATCTCGTTATCACTCAGGTAGATCGCCTGCGTAGTATGCTCTACTATTGCGGCGGCATCCGAAGCGACTATATATTCGTTCTCGCCCACCCCCAATATCAGCGGACTTCCCTTTTTAGCACCTATGAGCATATCCGGAAAATCGCTGCACAAAATTGCGAGCCCGTAAGTACCCACCAACTCGCGTAGTGCCTGCTGGACGGCCCACTCAAACTTGTTAATGCCTTCGCGTTCGGCATCTCCATCCCCGTTTTCACTGGAATAGAAATAGCCGATCAGATTAGCTATTACCTCCGTGTCGGTTTCACTGGCAAACGTACAGCCCTTGCTCTCCAGCCACTTCTTCAGCGTTGCGTAATTTTCGATAATGCCGTTGTGAACCAGGCATATCTTGCCTGAGCAGTCGGTATGCGGGTGCGCATTGGCAGTTGTGGGTTTGCCGTGAGTGGCCCAGCGGGTATGACCGATGCCCAGGCTTTCATGCCTGGTTTCCTTGCCGATCTCTGCCTCAAGGGCCGTAATCCGTCCCGTTGTCTTGCGTATCCTAAAAGATTTACTGACGAGCAGCGACACGCCTGCTGAATCGTAACCACGATATTCGAGCCTTTTGAGACCTTCCAGTAGTATTGGCTGGGCCTCTTTTTCGCCTATATAAGCGACTATTCCACACATAAAACTTCCTCCCAAAGGAAAATATGTTCGCTATAGTAAATTTCGGCAATTTGTCGTCGGATGTAAACATTTAAATGTGTTTTTGTGAATATGGGCTAATTGTTCAAAATGGACCAGAATGTAATGAACTAAATTGGAAATTTTGACTTTTTACTTGAAAAGTTAGTCTTAGCTAACTATATTAATCACTGTAAAGTTAATCAGACGAAAACATGAGCCCAACTACCGACTACAATCTGACTGCCTCGCTCGAGGATTACCTCGAAGCCATATTCAACATATCGGCCAAAGGAAGCGTTGCACGCAGTAAGGACATCGCTCAAATGCTGGATGTTTCGCCGGCCTCTGTGACCGGTGCACTTCGTACGCTGGCTGAAAAGGAACTGGTAAATTACAAACCTTACGGCCTGGTCACTTTGACCCCTGAGGGCGAGAACGAGGCAAGACGAATAGTGCACAAGCATAATATCATCAAATTATTCTTTGTCGATATCCTGGGTATAGACCACAATACGGCCCAGCAGGCCGCGTGCGAAGCTGAACACTCGTTCGGCCCAAAGATAATTAACAAACTGGTTAGTTTTGTCGAATTTTTCTCTCGCCAAAGCAGCCAGGGTACTGATCTGGTAAAGCAATTCAGGGAGTTTTGTAATGCAAATGATGTCGGTGAAACCATCAAAGAGGCTTCAAATGGCTGATAATGGCAAAAAACCGCTTTCAGGCATTTCTTCCGGCCAAACCGTAATCTTCAGCAATGTTGACGCCGGATGTGAACTGCGCTCACGCCTCGCTGCAATGGGGCTGGTGCCCAACGCCCGTCTCAAAGTGGTAAGTAACGGCGGTTTCGGCCCATTCGTGATCAATGTACGCGGCTCAAAGGTCGTACTTGGCAGGGGGGTTGCGCACAAGGTGATGGTCGAGGAAGCCTGTAAATAAAAATTTTTTTGCCGAAATGTTAGCGGCAACTAACTTTAGGTCTGGTTTATGTCAAACAAGAAACTCAAAATAGCAATAGCGGGCAATCCAAACAGCGGCAAGACGACCGTCTTCAACAAGATAACCGGTTCCCGGCAGCATGTTGGTAACTACCCGGGTGTGACGGTTGAGAAAAAGATCGGTTTGGCCAATCACAAGGGCGCCGAGCTTGAGATCGTCGATCTTCCGGGTACTTACAGCCTGGATGCGTATTCTATAGAAGAACGTGTGGCACGTGACTTCATATTTGATGAGCACCCCGACGTAGTCGTCGACATCATCGACTCATCAAATGTTGAGCGTAACCTCTACATGGCCGTGCAGTTGATGGAGATGAATGTACCCCTCGTTCTGGCGTTCAACATGTCCGACCTCGCCCGCCAGAAGGGTCTGGAATTCGATCTCGACCAGCTCTCGCTCTTTTTCGGTGCTCCTATCGTTCTCACGGTTGGAAACAAGGGCAAGGGGATCGACGATCTGCTCGATGCGATAGTAAAAAAGGCCGGCGAACCTCCCAAAGAGCTTGCGGGCCGTGTCCACTACGGTACTGAGATCGAGGAAGAACTCGCCAGGATCGAACCGCTGGTTGATACTGAACACGATCTGGTTCAGAAATACGGCAGCCGTTATCTGGCAGTCAAACTGCTTGAAAATGACCGTCAGGTAATGGACAAGGGCCACAGCAGTGAAGTTTTGGAAGCGGTCAAGCATAGCCGCAAACATCTTATCAGGATATTTGACGATGAACCGGAGATCCTGATCGCCGAGCGCCGTTACGGCTTTATCTCCGGTGCCTGTCATGAATCCGTCAAAAGAACGATCGAGCTCCGTCATGACGTCTCGGACATGATAGACAAATTGCTCGCTCACCGCATACTGGGTCTGCCGATATTTATCGGCATGATGGCCCTGGTGTTCCATCTGACTTTCACCCTGGGCAATTATCCGATGGAATGGCTGCAGACGCTGTTCAGTTGGGCAGGCAACACGATAACCACCCATTGGCCCGGCTCGCCCGACAGCCAGATTCTATCCCTCATCGTCGATGGAATAATCGGCGGCGTCGGCGGCGTGGTGTCCTTCCTGCCTAACATCCTGATCCTTTTCTGCGCCATATCCATACTCGAAGACTCCGGCTACATGGCCCGGGCGGCCTTCGTAATGGACCAGATCATGCACAAAATAGGCCTTCACGGCAAGAGCTTCATCCCAATGCTGATCGGCTTCGGGTGCTCCGTGCCCGCAATAATGTCCACACGCATCCTTGAAAACAGACGAAACAGACTGACCACCATAATGGTCGTACCGCTCATGAGCTGCGGTGCGCGCTTGCCCATATATATCATGATAACTACCGCCTTTTTCACGCATCATCAGGGACTGGTCATGACGCTGATCTATCTGATCGGTGTCGCTCTTGCTATAGTAGCCGTCAAGCTGCTGCGTAAAACGATCTTCCGAGGCGAAACGACGCCTTTCGTCATGGAACTGCCCCCGTATCGCGTCCCGACAATCCACGGCGTCCTCATTCATACATGGCACCGCGGCTGGATGTACCTCCGCAAGGCAGGCACGATTATCCTCGCGATATCGATCCTGCTCTGGGCCGCGGCTGCATACCCCCAGATCGACGAATCGGAACTGGAAGGCCTGAACGAACAGCAGGCACAAACCGCACAACTGCAGCATTCTTATGTTGGTAAGGCAGGCTCTGCAATAGAGACAGTCATCAAGCCGCTAGGCTTCGACTGGAAAATAGGAACGGCCCTGGTAGGGGCCTTCGCTGCAAAGGAAGTTTTCGTTTCACAGATGGGCATAGTATATTCGCTTGGCGGCCACACCGAAGCATCATCCGAGATATTAACCGAGAAGCTTCGAGACAACTATACGCCTCTGCAGGGATTTTGCATCATGTTGTTCTGCCTGGCAGCGATGCCATGTGTCGCGACCGTTGCGATGACCCGTCATGAAACCGGCTCATGGGGCTGGGCACTGTTCCAGGTAGCGGGACTGACAATTCTGGCTTACGTTCTCACTCTGGTGGTCTATCAGGCCGGCTCTTTCTTCGGGATCGGGACATAGCGTAAAAACGCCTTGAATTCAGGAAATGAAAAATGGAACATCTGATCATAATCGCAATAGTGCTTGTTTCATTAGTGTCTTTGATCGTTTACTACAAACGAAAAGCATCAAATCCGCCTTGTGACTCAGGTGGCTGCGCGTCATGTCCGTCCGGGAATGTCTGTTCAGATGAGACAAAAAGACAGTTGAATCAGGAGAGCCAGAGCACTGTAAACGAACCCGAAAACAAAAGCTGATCTCAGGAAACGGCGGGCGTTTCACAAAGCCACTGCGATGCGAAGTTTGCAACATCGATAATATCCACGCAGCCGTCCTTGTCAACATCCCCGCCCCCGCAGTGACCGTTCACAGGGTCACAATCAATCCGCTGCCAGCATTCCTGTAAGTGATTCCAGTCACTGTAATCAACCAGCCGATCGCCGTTCAGGTCACAGTCAACTTCAACAAGATCGCCTCCCAATACGCCAGATATCCATGAAACGTACTGGCTTAAACGAACTCCATGACAGAAGTCCGGATCGGCCCACTGTTTCGGTCGTTGCGCATCACGAAATAGACTCTCGCCAACGTGCTCCACGCCCCGACTCAAAGCGGCAAGTTTCCAGACATCCTCTTCATATATGAACCACCCACCCCCGCTGTCGTGATCCGCTATCGCGCACTCATAATCAGTAGCATCCGGATCGTTGAACCGTATAACCACCAATTCGCTGGGCAGGGGAGCCCCTTTGGGTGTCTGAGTGATTTCCTCGATCAGGTTTGTTCCGAACCTGAGCGTACTGTTAGTTGAATTATCCCACGAATACCCATAGGTGTAGCCGTCCGTGCTGAGTATGTCTTTACGGCCGTCACCGTAACCGGCCACGACCACATTTTTGCCGTTTTCATCCTCTTTCCTGTAAACCTGTGCATATCCGCTCAGCCGTTTATCTACCCGTGCAATACGCAGGTCAGCGGTTGGATGGTTCCATATCTTAACTATCCCAAACTGTTTCCCATCGATCATAATGCTTGTCGAACCCGCACTGCCGCCCTGATGTCTTGTGGTCACGACATGCCAGGGAGAGATCGGCACACAGCTTCCATTTGTGCCCCAGCGTCCGATCAGCTTGTCGGCGGGGCGGTCGATCCACTCTTGTGTCGGTTCGCTCTCCGGATGCCAAATGATAGCGTAGGAAAAACCGCAAAAGATTAACAAGCTTAAGACCCAAATCAACGATGCTGCCCAGAATTTGTTTCCAGTGTTTTTCATGGTACGTACTCCTGACAATCCCTGCCACACGGACCAGTTTTATTACAATCCATTATTATCTACTGATTCCAATTACGAAATCTATTTGGAAAACAGTTTTATCGCTCTCAGCTTCGCCCGAATCCTACCCCCACGGTGGCAAGACCCTGTTCTAAGCTCCATAAACCGCTAACCCTCCCCAAATACCGACTAAAACACCTGCTGCTCTCAAAAACCAATCCGGTTTATTAATGAGCCAGCCGCTGATGCCTGAAAGCTTTTCATTACGTACAGCAAACAGAAAAAGACCTGATACACAAGCCGTCAGCCCCAGCAGGCCGATCAGCAACGGGCTGTCTGGTGCCGGCTCAGCACTTATTGCCATGAAAAACACGATGCCCGTGATAAGTTTGAGCAGCCCGGAAATATAAAAGAGGCGATGCAGCTTGACGAATTCCAGTACCTGCCGATATAAACCGGGGCTAACCAGAATAATGACCGCATCTATGACCACCAGCAATCCAACTATTTTGACCAATGTGACCATAAGACCATTCCTTTCCGGTTAGCCCCGTCAAATACAAGCTTAAGCAATTCTGCTGAACAGTTTCTGCCCTTACTCGTCAGGCATAACGCTGAGCTCAGCAAGGCTCGTATAGTAGCTGCCGCTTTGCTCCGAAAGGCTCACAAGCTTGATAAATCGCCCCGATACAGCATCATCGAACTTTACTTCTTTACGGCCGCTGCCCTTGCCAAATCGACCCTTTGCAATAGGATCGCCCCACGACTTGCCGTCATCGCTTACATAAAATTCATACTCTCGAATATGCCCGTTCGTGTTGCCCTGTCTCGGCAGATATGTGAAACCCCTCATGTCCATCCGCTCTTTCATATCGACTACGATCTCATGCGGCTGTCCGGGCTTATCATCGCTCCATTCCGTATGCCAGAAAGTGTTGCGGTCGCCGTCGATCGCATGCTTGGGCTCGCCTTCGCCTTTTTCATAGCTGTCAACGCTGACGACTTCCCATCGACCGCGCGGAACAATTCTGGAAAAGCTGGCCTCACTGACACTGCTTGTGATGCCTTCCAAAATCGCAGCAGCTTTGACAGTTCCGCCTTTTGCCATATCGAAAGGCCTTGAATAAACCCTGGAACCCCTCTCCGGCATGCTGCCGTCAGTCGTATAAACTACTCTGGCATCTTCGGCAGGGGACTCGATCCGAACCATCCCGTCATTGCCACGACTGATCTTCACTGAACTGACATAAGGCAATCTTGCTCTAGCGATATCGTCCTCACTTCCCATCCCAGGCCAATAAGGTCGTACCCTGAAAGAATAGCTGTATGGCTTCGCAGGCAGAGTGTACTGAGCGTGAGGCCTTGCGCCCCAACTGTTGTCGCCGCCGACACCCATCTGACGCCAATCCAGATTCACAGTAGTAATACCGCGATCCACCAGATCATCAGTATGCCGTGCCTGCTCCAGGTCCTGCATCGTCAAAGGCCACGCACTTGCATACAGCTCATCCATACCAACCGCCATCAGGCCGATACCCTTGTCGTTCGTGATCGTGATCCAGCGAACCCCGGTCTTATTGCCCGTTTCCTGCGGTTCAACATACTTATAAACATTGTCCCAGACCGTGCCGTCATAAACCCCGACAGCAGCGCCGGTCTGACGATCCCAGTACGTTTCCTGCGGACCTTTGCCGAACCATTTCATATTGTCGAATTCGCCCGGCATCACCATCTGCATGCCCATACGAGGCATATTAGGCAAACCGCTCCTGCCCGGCATAAACTGATTGTCCACAATGACATCACCGCTGCCGAACACAGTGTAAACCGTCTGCCATTTCGAAGCCGTCTCAGTGAGCTCGATATTCGCCCTCACAGTGACCATCTTGTCGTCTGCTTCAACAAAGAAATCAGTAACTTTCAGGTCCTTGCCAGCCTCTTTCCAGATGCCCTGACGTTGAGGCATACGGTTGCCCTTGTCATTATCTGTCGGTGCACGCCAGAAATTGGGCCTCAGCGGTTCCTGGATCAATTCAACATCGCCGAAAGAGAACGCCTCGATCAAGCCGCTCGTTTTGCTGATGGTGACCTCGAAATCTTCACCACCGATCACAACGACATCGTTGCTCTGAGCAACCGACAGATCACTCATAAGAGCCTTGTCCATAAACTCCACCTGCGGCACATCGAACGGCACTGCATACTGATCCCACGCCAGGACATGTCCCTTGTCTGCCCAGGCTTTAGCCTTGCCGAGACGGAAACTGATCTTTACGAAGTACTCAGCTCCAGGCTTTACACTGACCTTGCCGTATGAAATTTCGATCTCTTCTTTTTCCCCCGGCTCGACAGACAATGTTCCAGGTCCGCCGCTGGCAATTACCTTACCATTCTCGGTAAGCTGCCAGTCAGCCTCACAGAAATCCGTATTCACGAACATATATTTGTTCTCGACCTCGAACCTGCCCTCAAGCACGTCGACCGGATGGACCTTGATATTCTGATATACCTTCTTGACCTCGTGCAGCGACGGATTCGGCGTCCTGTCCGGAGCTACCAAACCGTTACAGCAGAAGTTGTCATCGTTAGGCTTATCCCCGTAATCGCCGCCATAAGCCCAGAACTCTTCTCCGTCCGGAGAGGTCTTGCGAAGACCCTGATCGACCCAGTCCCAGATATAACCGCCCTGAAGTCTGTCATATTTCTCGATCACATCCCAGTAGTCCTGGAAGTTACCAACGCTGTTGCCCATAGCATGAGCATACTCACACAGGATCAAGGGCCTGTCGTCATATCGCTGAGCATAGTTCTCAATGCCCTGTATCCTCGAATACATCGGGCAATAAATGTCAGTGTACGCAGCCAGTCTCGCGCCTTCATACTGCACAAGTCTCGTCTTGTCGCGCTCATGTATCCATTCAGTGCATGCCTGGAAATTCACGCCCGAGCCGGCCTCGTTACCCAGTGACCAGGTAATGATCGAAGGATGGTTCTTGTGCGTTTCCACATTGCGTATGTTCCTGTCCAGATGTGCTTCCTTCCAGCTCGGATCCTTCGCCAGCGACCTTGCACCATAACCCATGCCGTGCGATTCGACATTCGCCTCAGCAACCAGATAAAGGCCGTACTCATCACAAAGCTCATACCACAAAGGCGCATCAGGATAATGACATGTCCGCACGGCGTTTATGTTATTCTGCTTCATCAGCTTGATGTCTTCGATCATCGACTCCCGGCTTACATAGTGCCCCGTATCCGGATCGTGCTCGTGCCTGTTCACGCCCTTGAAATAGACAGCCTTGCCGTTAACCAGCAACTGACCGTTCTTAAGCTCAATATCCCGAAATCCAAACTTACAGCTCATCGCTTCGACAAGATTTCCGCTTTCATCGTTCAGCGTGATCACGACCGTATACAGATTCGGCGTCTCAGCCGTCCACTTCGCCGGATCGTCCACATCAGCTTCGAGCTCAAAATCAACTTCCTTGCCCGCTGCGATCCTGCTGACCTTTTCGCTGTCGAGCACCTTCGACTCTACTTCTTCGCCATCCGCATCAAGCAACGACACTGCCACTTCATAATCGTCGCTAGTCCGCGATCCGTAATTGCGAACCACGCCCGTAACCTTGAACTCAGCGTCTTCATAATCATCGTCCAGATCAGCCTGCACGAAGAAGTCGCGAACATGCACCTTAGGCGTAGAGAACAGATAAACGTCTCGGAAGATACCGCTCAGACGCCAGAAATCCTGATCCTCCAGATACGAACCGTCACACCACCTGTATACCTCGACAGCCAGATCATTTTTGCCGTCTTTGACGTATTTCGTGATGTCGAATTCCACGGGCGTCCTGCTGCCCTGGTGATAGCCGACTTTACGACCGTTCACCCAGATATAAAACGCGCTCTCGACGCCATCGAAATTGATTAACACCTCTCTGCCGTCCCAGCCGTCCGGTACCGTAAAAGTCGTCTTGTACGATCCCACCGGATTGTTGTCATGCGGTATCTCAGGCGGATTCGCCGGGAACGGATATGTCACGTTAGTGTATATAGGCGTGCCGTATCCCTCCATCTCCCAGTTGCTCGGCACCGCAATTTCGTCCCAGCCGCTCACGTCGTAACCTGCTTTGTAGAAATCAGCAGGGCGGTCAGCCGGTTTCTTCACCCAGTTGAACTTCCACATCCCGTTGAGTGATTTATAATACTGCGACTCGCTCATTTGCCCCTCGACCGCTGCCTCGAAACTACCGAAAGGCATCAGCGTACAGTGTGAAGGCTCACGGTTGATCGCGAAAATCTTCTGATTTTCCCAGTCATTGCCTGCCTCAGCGGCCCACACGGAACCGGTACTAACGCCGCAAACGATAATCAGCAAAAACAATCTAAGTATATTCATCTTAAATTTCCTTATCATAAGTAAATTCCCTTTTACACCCATGAACCAGCCGCCCTATAGCAGTCCGTCCATGACCTTCATGCCGTCCACTACCTTGCATGAATGCACGGCATATTTGTCCGCATAGTCCGGCCTGCTTCTCGGGTAACCCACATCGACCGCCTTTTTCATTTCGTCCACTGCGTCCGCCTTCACGATCGCGCCCGACGCACCCTTGTCGCCGCCGCCAAGCATTCTCTCACCGAGCACGCCTTCAACGCTGCGAACGACATCACACATCGTCTCCAGCTCAGGCCCGCTGATCTTGTACTCATCCCGCAGGCCGATACCGTCCTCGCGGAATATCTCGCCGACCCGCTTGATGTTGCCCTTCTTCCACGCCTCCATCATCTCATAGAAACGCTTTTGCGCCTTGTAGATATAGGTCAGCCGGTCACACAGATCAGCATGACTTTCGCCGAACTGCTCCATTATCTTTCCATAAAGCTGCTCGTCTTTCACATCCGCAAGCGACTCTATCTCGTAACCACCCGCCTGCAGCAGCTTGACGAAATCATCGCATTCGGTCCTGCGTACCTTATACGTGCTCTTTTCCAGGCCCGGCCGATCCGTACCGGTGTCCAGCCCGACGATCCTGAACTCGTCCACGTCGCCCCCAAACGGCACATAGCTGATCGACCTGTCCGCGGGATTGTAATGCGTCCCCATGCCTTCCTTCGCGAACAGGATCATGATCTGGTCCAACTGCCCGCACGGCGAACCTATATAATCATTCTCCACCGCCTGCGCAAGATCAACTATCTTGAGCTGATCACCCATCTCGATGCCGTTCACTTCCAGCATCGTAAGTATCAGATTCAGCGACAGCGAAGCACTCCGGCTCATTCCGCCGCCTGGAATATTGCCGTATATCACAGCGTCAAAACCCTGCGTCAGCTCATACCCCTCACGCTTGAGAATATAGCTCACACCATACGGAAACCTCGCCCAACTGTCCGGCGTACTCTGCGGCTCGGGCACATCGCCCAGCGTAAACTCGACAACACCGTCATCCGGGAAGTTCCCGCTGAACATCCTCACCTTATCCGTACCGTTGGGCTTATAGCCAAGCCAGATGAACCTGTCCGTCCCGACGCCGAAAAGCTCAGTACCGTTATAATCACCGTGCTCGACACCAAGACAGAACCGCGAAGACGACCGGCGTATCTTACCGCCGACAATGTCCAAACCATTCCTCTTTGCCATTCCGTTCAAAACGCTTGCAGACTCTTTGTCATGCGTAACCATGTAAATCCCTCATAATTCAAATGCACAAAAAAGGTACGCCCGCTTATTACAGACGTACCTTTAAAAACTCGCCATCAATTACATCTTGGAAATGCCGATCGGACTGAACAGAATATACAGAGCGATCGTCAAAATTACGATACCGATACCTACTATCTTTGCTCCATTGGATGTCTTGAGCTCGATCTCGGTATTCTGCTTGAACACTATCGGTTCAGGCAGCGGCTTCAAAACAGTCAGTATAGCCATAACCAGCATACAGAGCCCAAAGCATATTGCCATCCTGTTCAAGAAGTTGATATCTGGGAACGCGAACTTGATCGTCGGATATGCAATTATGTTCGTCAGCAAGCCTATCACACCAGCCATTCTAGGTGTCCGATGAAGCACAAGCCCGATCACAAACACTGCCAGAATACCAGGCGAGATCAGCCCCTGGCTCTCCTGAATGATCGTAAAGATACTGTTGCTTATCGCTGGATCACCAAGTTTAGGTGCCAGGAATACAGCAACGACTGTAAACGCTACGACGCATATCCTTCCCAAAAATACCAGCGACTTCTGCGAAGCGTTGGGCGAAATAAATTTCTTGTATACGTCCATGCTGAAGATTGTAGAAGCCGCATTCAGCATCGCTGCAAGTGAACTTACAACAGCACCAAGCAGCGCCGCCAGTACGAAACCGACCAGTCCGACTCCCTGCGGCAATACGTTACCGAGAAGATGCCCAAACGCCGTATCGTACTTGTACGCGATAACTTTCTCAGTTTCAGTTTCTGCCCCTGCTTCATCAGCCGCCGCTTCAACATCCTCATTGTAGGCAACCATCTCCGCCGCAAGGCCTTCGTTTACACTTTTCCAGGCCTTATCCTCAGACTCAAAAACAGTGTATTCAGCAGGTGCTGCTTCTTCGTATTCCGATTTAAGTATTGGAAGAACGTATGGGTTTTCGTCTGCCTTCTTTGCAGCATCCTCGTTTTCGTAAACAGCGATCAGGAACTTTTCATCGCTCCAGCTTTTCACAGTATCCATATCAGGCGCTTCAGCGATCTCTACGTATTCTGTGTCAGGGTTGGCCTTGTAATACTTAGCCATTACGGGCGTATTATCCGGCACTGCTTCTAACGCCATATCATTGTGATAAAGGTTGAACGCGATAATCCCCGGCACCACGATCGCGAAAGGCACGATCAGTTTCATAAACGCCGCGAAAACGATACCCTTCTGCCCCTGTGCCAGCGAAGCTGAACCCAGCGTCCTCTGCGTAATATACTGGTTCAGACCCCAATAATAAAAATTCGGTATCCAAAGGCCAAGCAGTAGCGCCGTCCATGGAAGGGTGCTGTCGGTAGACGGCAGGAACATATTCATCCGCACCTTATTCAATTCCCAGAATCGCTCGACTGCCCCAGTCCCCTCCTTCAGATCCTGGATTTCAACAGCACCAGTCGTGACATTTGTAACCTTTGCGGCCTCGTCCACTGTGCCCAACTTGTCGAATGCAAAGAACATAATAATAATGCCGCCGATAATCAGCGCAGCCCCCTGGATCAAGTCCGCCCACGCGCAGGCCTTAAGACCACCGGCCACAACGTAGACCATCGCAATTATGCCGATAGCGAGGCTTCCCTGCAGCAGCGTGATATCATAATCGATCTTCGCGCCCAGCGTCCTGATCGTCAGTGCACCCGAGTAAGTCACGGCACCGAGAAGCAGCAGGTAGATCAGCAAAGTAGCTATCGCCATAAGCGTCCGAGCCGCACCGTTGTACCTGACCTCCAGAAACTCCGGCATTGTGAATATCCCGGCCCGGAGAAAATACGGCAGAAAACAGAACGCAACCACCACCAGCGTCACAGCCGCCATCCATTCGTAACTCGCGATCGCAAGGCCGATATGACTCGCACCGTTACCGCTCATGCCAACGAACTGCTCTGTCGAAATATTTGCAGCGATCAGAGAAAAGCCGATCAGCCACCACTGCAGCCCTCGCCCGGCAAGAAAATAGTCCTCACTGCTCTTTTCCTGACGGCTTTTCATCACACCGATCGTGATCACGCTCACGACGAATAGAACAAACACACCTAGATCAATAAAGCTGAATTCCATTTAGCTTCCTTTCCTAAAGCCTTTGCATAGTTTGTTAGCACAGAACAGATGCCTGCCAAATTTATGAACGCAGACAATTCGACTGATTAATTAAGCCATTATAACCCGAATGGCTTTCGATATCTGCCACTGCACGATTTTAAACACCGCAGCAGCATAAATAACCGTCTATTCCACCGTCTCTATCAGGTCAGACGCCACCTCCACACTCGTAGCCTGCCCGAGCATGTCCACCTGCAGCACCAGCCGCATGCCTTCGCCGCTCGTCACCGCAATTCCCTCGGTGCCCATCAACGGCCCCGCGATCACACGGCACTTCTGGCCGGCTTTGACATAATTGTGCGGCCTTATATCCTGACCCTCACGGATCACCCGCTCTATCGGTTCCAGATCCGAAACCAGCTCGTCCTGATCCTTTACCGGTATCAAGTTGGCAACCCGATTGGTCTTTAGAACCTCGATTCGGTCGCTCTCGTCACCGCAGAAGAAGATATAGCCTGTAAATAGCGGCAGAAAAGACCGAATCGTCCTGCCTCGCCGCTTCGTAACCTTCTTGGCCATGGGCAGAAAATACTGGATTTCCTTCTTCAGCATCTGCCACGCCAATGCCTTCTCGTTCCTGCTCTTTGTATGTGCTACCCACCATGTGCCTTCAAAGTCGGCAATACCGACCCCTTCGGGCCATACTACAGGTGGGTTTTCGCTGGCTTTTAACATCTCTATCCCTGTATATGCTTTCAGAAAGTCATTTTTAAACCAAAATTTGCAGAAAGGCCCATATTATTTGTCCGCTAAACCGTTGCGACCAGGTACTCGCTTTCTTCACCAAAGATCATCACACCCTCGAAAGCCGCCGGCAAAAGTACCGTATCACCAGCCTCGACCGGCAGTTGCGAGTCCTCGCCAAAGCGAATTTCACCTGTGCCGCTAAGCATCATCAAAACTTTCAACGGCCCCGACTGCAAAATCATCTCACAGCCCTTGGCCTGATGGCCTTTATCTACCTTGAAACTCTCACTGTCAACCAGCCGACCAACGTTGTTAACCGTCAGTGCAGATTTATCCTGATCAAAAGTGATACTCTCCATCGCATCCTCAACATGCAGCTCCCGACCTTTGCCCGAATCATCGACCCGGTTCCAGTCGAATACGCGATATGTGGTATCCGATGGCGTCTGTATCTCCGCGATCAGCAGTCCCGCCCCGATCGCATGCGCCGTCCCCGCAGGCAGAAAATGACATTCTCCCACCTCCACGGGCACCTCCACCAGCAGTTCTGCCACTGTCCCATCCTCGATCGCCTCAGCAAACTGCTCTTTCGTGACTCCTTCTTTGAGTCCCTTGTAAATGACCGCACCGGGTTCCTTGTCAATAATGTACCAGCATTCGGTCTTCGGATCGCCTTTGCCTCGCCGCTTGCACGTTTGGGCATCCGGATGCACCTGCACACTCAGCTTGTCCTGGGCATCCAGCAGCTTGATCAAAAGCGGAAAGGGCGGTTCATAGCTGGAACTCCCCACGATCGCCTCCCCCATCATCTCGATCGCCTCCGCCAGCGTCTTGCCCGCTAGCTCACCATTGACGATCACCGACTTGTCCTCCGGCAGATCCGCAAGCTCCCAGCTCTCTCCTATTTTAGCGCCTTCCGGAAGCTCCTTGCCGAAAGCTTCTTTCAACTTCCGGCCGCCCCAGATACGCTCTTTGAATATCGGCTTGAATTTCAGTGGATAAGTTTTCATGCCGGATATTCTATACACAACCCGCCGACTTGTCGAGCCTTAAAGTAGGCCATAAAGAGACGAAAAAACTGGCATCAATCCCCAGTTCTTCAACAGCGATTTACAAACTCACCTCATCCTCCTGCCTGTCTGCACAACGCGGACACATTCCCTCCAGCTCGATCTTCTGATGCGATACCTGGAAACCCTTCTGAGATTTCACCATCGGAACCTCAAAATCAGTCAGACAATGTGTCCTGTTGCACTCGGTACACGTAAAATGCGGATGGCACTGCCTGTCACCGAATCGGTCCCCCAGCTCAAAATAGCACGTCCCGTTCCGTTCAAACGCCCGGTGCACAACCCCTTTTCCCACCAGGCTCTCCATTGCGCGATAAACAGTTGCCTTGTTGGGCCCAGTTCCATCGATCGCGTCGGATATCTGCTCCTGGCTCATCGGACCCCTCCCATCCAGCAAGGCCGACAGGATATCTACCCGCTGCTTGGTCCTCCTGAGTTTAGCCTTGCTCAGAAGCTCTTTGGCTCTTTTGTCAGAATTGCTCGTACTCATCAGACCTGCTCACAACTGTTCGGATCATGATGTTTCCCATGGCAATGACTGCACACCTTTATGTCGGACTTGACGAACAACAGCGGAAATACGATATCACTGATACAGCAGGGCAGCCACACCGCCAGAAACAGCACTATCAGTATCCCCAGAAGAAGCGTCGCTGTGAAATCGGCCTGCGTGTTCATCAACATGTGTGCCGAAGACGCCCACGTGCTTATAAGAACATGCAATCCATGAGGCATCCTTGTCGCAGGCAGCCAGAAAGCGATTACCACACCCAATATTGCAGCAGGATTCACGATGTACCAGTCCTCGATAAACCCTATGTGCAGTCCGCCATCATGATCGTGTCCTTCATGGCCGCCTGCCTCCTCATGGTCCGTTTCCGCATGACCATGTCCTGCGTGTTCCTCATGCTCCAGGTGCTCTTGATGAGCTGCTTCTTCATCGTGATAATGCCCTGCGTGTTCATTGTGAGGTTCACCGTGTTCCTCTTCCTCATGATCAAGCCCGGCATACTCGTGAGCATGACCCTCAACATCTGCCGCTGCACCATGATCATGCCCATCGTGCTCTGACTCTTGATGCGCCGCTTGCTCATGGTCATGCCCGGCATGCCCATCTTCCACCCCCTCCGGCTCTTCGTGCTCAGTATGTCCCTCATGCAGATCCCCATGCGTCGGCACCGCCACCCCTAGAACCGTCTCTCCCATATACGGTATCAGCGAATCACTAAGCGTTGCCACCCCCAGCGCTCCCACCCAGCCGATCACCAGCACAAGCAGAAAGTTCTTAGTATTCTTGTGCACCTTGAACAATGATGCCGTAACCATCGCACTGAGAACCACGTGCATCGGATGGAATATCCGGAAAAGCGTGGTCTCACCATACTCCGTCGCGTTTTTGAAAAGCAGCATAAACGCCACCCCAAGCAACGCGCCGAAGAAGGTAAACGGCGCATGTGACTTCAGCTCTGCCCCAATATGTTTGATCCGTGCCTTTACCGCCATATGCTTCTCCGAAGAACGATCGTTCAAATCTGTTTTTGCAACTGAGTTGCATCTGAAGCATAATAACACTTTCTGCAACTTAGTTGCAACAAGATTTCGCAATTTTATTTGCCCCGCTTGTAACAGACCCCGTTCCACTGTAGAATAGTCGGCCTGAAAAGACGCAAATTTTGTTCGATGAAAGGTCACCCTATGAAGTCCGTACGCTGGGGCATACTCGCAACAGGACAGATAGCTCGAAAATTCGCCGAAGGCCTGCAGGCCCTCCCAGACGCTGAACTGGTCGCCGTCGGCTCACGAAAACTCGAAACCGCAAAGGCCTTCGCTGAAGAATACAACATCCCCCGCGCCTATGGCTCCTACGCGGAATTGACCGGCGATCCCGACATCGACGTAGTCTACATCGCGACCCCGCACCCCGCACACGCTCAGAACACCCTCCAGTGCATCGACGCGGGCAAAGCCGTACTCTGCGAAAAACCCTTCGCACTCAACGCTACCCAGGCCCGCCATATGATCCAGGCCGCTGCCGAAAAGAATATCTTTCTCATGGAAGCGATGTGGACCCGCTACATCCCGCTCATGCTTGAGATCGAAAATATCCTCGAACAGGGCACCATAGGACCGCCCAAAATGATCCATGCTGATTTCGGCTATTCCGGCGACTGGGAACCCGATGGCCGCGTCCTCAGCCCGCACCTCGCAGGCGGCGCACTTCTCGACGTCGGCATCTACGCCATCTCACTCGCATCGATGGTATACCAGCGGGACCCCGAAAAAGTCGCCGCCCTCGCACACATGGCCTCAACCGGCGTCGACGAAATTTCCGCCTTCATACTCTCATATGAACCCGCCGCTCTCGCAATACTCTCCTGTGCGGTAGGGGCCTCAACGCCCGGCGAAGCAACCATCTCCGGCTCAAAAGGCTATATAAAGATACACTCACCGTTCTGGTGCCCCTCAAAGGCCACCGTCTCCATCGACGAAGGCAAAACCGAAACCATCGAAGTGCCTTTCGAAGGCAACGGCTACAACTACGAAGCCGCCGAGGTGCACCGCTGTCTCAGGGAAGGACTGACGCAAAGTCCGAAAATGCCCCTCGAAGAAACCCTGCGCATAATGGGCACAATGGATAATATCCGCAAGCAGTGGAACCTCAAATACCCAATGGAACACACACTCTAAAAAGCACCGACAGATATGAAAATATACGATTCCAGAACAGCACTGCAAAACCTCGACCGCACCGGCTGGGCACTGTCCATCGGCAACTTCGACGGCATCCACATCGGGCACCAGCAGATACTCGCTCAGGCCCGCCAAGCCGCCAACGACCATAATGCCCCAGGCCTGGCAGTCATGACCTTCGACCCTCATCCCGTAGCGATCCTCCGCCCCGAACGCGCCCCGGGCGTCCTCACTCCTCTGCACCTCAAGGCATCCATACTCGAATCCCTCGGCGTCGACACCCTCATTGTCATAAAGGATTCATACGACCTGCTCAACCTCTCGCCGACCGCGTTCGTTGACGAATTCCTGATGCGCACTATAAAACCCTCAGTACTCATCGAGGGCCCCAACTTCAACTTCGGCTACGGCCGATCCGGAGACATCAACACCCTCCGCGAACTCGCCCCTGACCGCGGCTTCTCGGTCATCGAGGTCCCGTTCGAACGGTTCACCATAAACCACGACGACCGCCCCGTAAACTGCTCCAGCACACTCATCCGCCAACTGCTCGAAACGGGCCATGTCAAAGACGCATCCCGACTGCTCACCCGCCCGTACAGACTAATCGGTCAGGTCTTCGCCGGTCGCGGTATCGGACGCAAGCTCGGCTACCCAACGGCAAACGTACACCCCCAAAAGCAGATCATCCCCGCCGAAGGCGTCTACGCAGGCCGCGTTTCCATCGCCGCCGACTACGCCTCCGCCTGCTCCGCAGACCAGAAACTACCAGCCGTCTTCTCGATTGGCCGTGCAAAAACTTTCGTCACCGACCACCCGCTCCTCATCGAGGCCCACCTGCTCACCGACGACCATCCGGACCTCTACGGAAAATACCTCTCTCTCGACTTCGTTGAACTCATCCGCCAACAGCAGAGATTCCCTAACGAAGATACGCTTAAACAACAGATCCACGCAGATTGCGAAACCGCCTCGAAGATCCTAACCTTGGCAGCAGACTCATAAGGCCGCAAATAGATGCAACATTGCAGGCAAAATCGCTCCCGCAAAATGCTGTTGAACCCCGCCACTCTTTTCTGATATACTTCAAACTTCTCAAAAGATTATTCGGGAGCAAAATGCGCAAGATTTTAATTACAGCGATCCTCTTTTCACTGCTGTTACAGTTCGCACGGCCAACCGCTCTCACAGCGGCCACGCAGCCCGCATCGGACTTCTACGGCTCTTTCCAGGTTGTCGGCTACTATCCGGACTACTGGTGGACACCTATACCCGATCTGCGCTACGACAAACTCACCCGCGTAATATTCTTCTCCATCTATCCAAATATCGACGGAACGCTCAACACCAGCGAAATAGACCCCAACAGGCAAGCCGAGCTGCTCAGCGATGCTCATCAGAATAATGTGGATGTATCCATCTGCATAGGCGGCTGGGGCCTTTCCGACAATTTCAGCCCAGTCGCTGCCGACCCCGCAACCCGAACCGCTTTCGTGAATAACCTGCTGCAATACTGCCTCGATCACGGCTTCGACGGCATAGACCTCGACTGGGAACCCGTCTCGACAGCGACCGACCGTGCCAACTACACCGCTCTCATCGCCGAACTCAAGGCCGCCATGCTCCCCCACGACCTCACGCTCAGCGTAGCCGTCTTCGCCGCAGGCAGCGAGTTCTATTCATCCGCAATTGACGATATCGACTACCTGCACATCATGGCATACGACATGAGCAGCGACCCTTCATTACCCCATTCCACCTGCGAAGGTGCGGTACAGGCCGTCAAACACTGGCAGTCTTTCGGCTTTCCAAACTCAAAGATCATCCTCGGTGTCCCGTTCTACGGCCGCGACGGATCATGGACCTACTATTCATACAAACAGATCGTCCAGCAGTACTCACCGCCTCCGGACGTAGACGAAGTCGCAGGCATCCACTTCAACGGCATTTACACCATCAAAGCCAAGACAAAATATGTCATGGACAACAACCTTGCGGGCCTGATGTTCTGGGAGCTGACCCAGGACACAAACGATCATATCTCACTCCTCACCGCCATGACAGACCAGATACACGCATCCTCGCCTCCTGACTTAAACACAGACGGAAACATCGGCTTGCAGGACCTGGCCCATTTCGCATCAAATTGGCTCAGTACCGGCTGTTCAACCGCCAATGCCTGGTGTGCCAACGCCGATCTGAACCAGTCCCGGACAGTTGATTTCGCCGACCTATCCATCTTCTCACACCATTGGCCCGCTTCCGACTAACCCCAGCCTAAAACTTCAGCAATTCAACATTGACTCGCACCGCCATTGCGCAGATAACTGAAGCTCAAAGTGATCTATAACAAGGGCACAAATAAATGGACAAAGGATTTACATACATCCACGAATTAATCTGGGGTTATCGCACTGCCAGAACACTCGAACTCGCCGTCAAAGCCGATATTTTCACAGCGATGGCAGACGGCCCGGCCAACCTGGATCATATATGCCGTAAATGCGGCACCAAACCCGATATGACCCGCAAACTGCTCACAGGATGTCAGGCCCTCGATCTAGTAACTGAAAGCGACGGAGAATTCGCCAACACCGACCTCGCTGCTAAATACCTCCTGCCCGCCAGCCCGTACTATCAAGGCAATATCATCGCCCACGCCTTTTCCGTGCAGGAATACTGGAACAGCCTCGAAAACGAACTCTTCCAACAACCTCCCGCACCCCCGACCGAGCAGGCTCGCCATTACCATTTCATAATGGGCATGGACAATATCGCCCGCGGCGGCAGGGCGGACCTCTTCCTGAACTCAGTCGATCTCACCGGCCGCGAAAACATGCTCGACGTTGGCGGCGGCCCCGGAAGTTATTCCATCGCCGCCTGCAAAAAGTATACAAAGCTCAAAAGCACCGTCTTCGACCTGCCCCAAACCACTGAGATAGCCGAAAAAGTGATCACCCGTGAGAACATGACTGACCGCATTACGACCCAGCCGGGCGACTGGAACGAAGACGAATTCGGCAGCGGTTACGACGTCGTCCTCTTCTCCAACGTCCTCCACGGCCCCAACAGCGGTGCCGAAATGAAGCTCGCCAAGGCCCATCGAGCAATGCAGCCAGGCGCTTTGCTCGCTATCCAGGAATTCGTAATGAACGACGAAGACGCAAAACCCGTCCCAGCCGCCATGTTCAACATCATGGTCGGAGCCTACAAACTCTACGAACTCATGGAAGTTATTGCCGACGCGGGCTTTACAGGCGTTCAGGTCGCAGGCTCCAACGACGAAATAGGCTGTATGTGGATCACCGCCGCCCGACAGTGATAACTTAAAGCGGTTCAAGTACGCTGACTGCTGCATCGAACAATAGTAGCTGTGCAAGCGTATGCCTTTTGATTTACATGATAGTGTTTTGCCATTAAAATATTTCGTGATCTTAGTCCAAATGCTTTTTAGGAAATTGAGGAACTCAAAATGATGCGTACAGCAAATCCCGCATTAAAGCAGAACACATTCGAAGTAGCGGTCCCGAGCGACCGCCCAATGAGCATCACAGGCACCGCGGTCAAAACCGGCGTACTGCTGATCCTCGCAGTTATCACAGCCTCATGGACGTGGGGCATGGCAGCCGAAAAGTCTGTCCAGGCCACGATGCCGTGGATGTGGACGGGCGTTCTCGGCGGAGTTGTTTTCGCCATCGCGACCGTGATCAAACCGAAGTGGGCACCATTGACCGCTCCATTTTATGCCTTGCTTCAGGGACTTTTCCTGGGCGCGATATCTGCCGCCTACAGCCAGGCCTACCAGGGCATCGTCCCCCAGGCCGTGCTGCTCACCTTCGGCGTGTTGGCATGCATGCTTGTCGCTTATGTATCCGGCATCGTAAAAGCCACCGAAAACTTCAAGCTCGGCGTGGTATCCGCCACCGGTGCGATCGGTCTGGTTTATCTAGTCAGTATAATCGCCAACGCGTTCGGCGGCCAGATACCGTACATTCACGGCAGCGGCATCATCGGCATCGGCTTCAGCATCTTCGTCGTCGTCATAGCCTCGCTTAATCTCGTTCTGGATTTCGACTTCATCGAGCGCGGTGCGGTCAACGGCGCCCCCAAATATATGGAATGGTACGGCGCGTTCGGCCTGATGGTAACCCTCGTCTGGCTCTACATCGAGATACTGCGTCTGCTCGCAAAGCTCAACAGCCGAAGATAAAAAAGTATGTGAACGTATTCACAAGCAATCCAATGGGCCGACGTTCTTCTTAAGCGTCGGCCTTTTTCTACATCCACGATCTGCGATATTCTTCTCCGCATTACGCAATTGCCCTCGCCCCCCAAATCTGGTATAGTACGCCCAAACCTGTTAAAACTCACGTATATGAGGGATCAAACGTGAAAGACGCAATACAAAACTGCATAAATGAACACAAAAAGCTAATCGAAGCCTTCGAAACAGACTGCATAGACTCGGTCGCAGCCGCCGTTGACCTGCTCACGGACTGCTTCAAAGCCGGCGGAACCGTCTACCTCTGCGGCAACGGTGGCTCGGCCGCCGACGCCCAGCACGTAGCGGGCGAATTTGTCGGCAGACTCAAACACGACAAAATAGCCCTCCCCGCCGTCGCTCTCAGCGTCGATTGCTCCGTCCTGACCTGCGTGAGCAACGATTACGGCTTCGAAGAGGTCTTCGCACGTCAGATACAGGCCCTCGGTCGAAAAGGCGACGTACTTTGGGCATTTTCCACCAGCGGCACCAGCAAAAACGTTCTAAAAGCCGTCGACGCTGCCAAATCTCAGGGCCTCAAGATCATCGGCTTCGTGGGCAGACCCGATTCGCCGCTCGAAAAGCTCTCAGATGTATGCGTCGGTGTAGATTCTCAATGGTCCTGCGGCGCCCAAGAGGTCCACCAGCTCGCCTATCACATTATTTGCGATCTCGTAGAACGGACCTTTACATAATAGAACCAGGCCGATAAATGGGCCTCCCTAAACAAGTGGCGATAATCACACGGCTTACAATGCTGAAAAACTGGATTTTGGATTTGACTTTTGCGAATTCGCCTGTAGACTGTTCCGGAATTTGGAATAACCGAAAAAGCAACGCCACCTTTGCGGCTTTTTCGCAAACATTACAAGTAAAGATGACAGGGATGCACAATGCGAGTTGGACTCGGACAATTTGACGCGACAGTAGGCGACATCACGGGCAATGTTGCTTCCATGACACGTCTTTACGCTGAATTGGTCGAAGCCGGCGCAGATATCGTGGTATTCCCCGAAATGAGCATTTGCGGCTATCCCGCAGAGGACCTCCTCCACAAACCGCATTTCCTCGAAGCAAACCGCACAGGCCTCGAACGGCTCGCCCGCGCATGCGGCGAAGTCGTAATGGTCGTCGGCTTTGCCGAAGGTGAAAAAGATGCCTGCTGCAATTCTGCCGCCGTACTCAAAAACGGCAAGATCGAAAAAATATACCGCAAGGGCATGCTCCCCAACTACGGCGTTTTCGACGAACAGCGGTACTTCAAAGCAGGCACCAAACCTGAATACATCGAAGTCGAAGGCATGCGGGTCTTCATTACCATCTGCGAGGACATCTGGGAGCTGGACTGGCTCGACGATTTCACCAGCCCGACCGGCAAAAAGGACCTCCTGCTCAATATTTCCGCTTCACCTTTCCACGCAGGCAAACTCTACGAACGTCGCCAGATCCTCCGAGGCTGTGCAAAACGTTTCAACTGCGCCATCGCTTACTGCAACCTCGTAGGCGGTCAGGACGAACTCGTATTCGACGGACGCAGCATGTTCGTCGACTTCAGCGGCGAAGTCGTCGCACGCGCCAAAGGCTTCGAAGAAGACACTCTCATCGCCGACATTGAACCCGACGACTCAGGCAAATGCAGAACAAAAGCTGTAAAAGCCGCCTGGAAGTGGGGTGATGTAGAAGAACGTTACAAGATCGAAGAGGTCTACAAGGCCCTCGTGCTTGGAACTCGCGATTACGTCGGCAAAAACGGCTTCGAAAAAGTCATCCTCGGACTCAGCGGCGGCATTGACAGCTCCCTTGTCGCCGCCATTGCAGCCGAAGCCCTCGGCCCCGAAAACGTACTCGCCGTCACAATGCCGTCCCGCTTCAACAGTGCTGAGACCATAACCGATGCCGAAAAACTCGCTGAAAACCTTGGCATTCAGTTCGAGACCGTGCCCATCGGCGAAGTGCTCGAAGAATTTGACGATACACTATCCTTATTACAGGGCTGGGGCAGCGAAGGTGTCGCATACGAAAATCTCCAGGCACGTATCCGCGGCACCATCCTGATGTCCTACTCCAACCAGTTCGGCTGCATGGTCCTCACCACCGGCAACAAAAGCGAAACCGCAGTCGGATACTCGACTCTCTACGGCGATACCGCAGGCGGCTTTGCCGTAATACGCGACGTTCCCAAGACAATGGTATACGAGCTGTGCCGATACATAAACGAATCTCAGGGCCGCGAAGTTGTCCCCGAAAGCGTGATCACCCGTATCCCCAGCGCCGAGCTCCGTGAGAACCAGGCCGACAGCGATTCTCTGCCCGATTACGACATACTCGACAGCATTCTCAAAGGCTATATCGAGGAAGACAAGTCCGCCGCCCAGATAATCGAGCAGGGAAACGACGCCGAAACCGTCCACAGGGTCATCCGCCTGGTCGACCGCAACGAATACAAACGCAGACAGTCGCCCCCGGGCGTTAAAATAACCCCAAAGGCCTTCGGACGCGATAGACGTATGCCGATAACGAATCGATACTATCAGAATGACTGACACAGCGAATTCATAAATTGAAGTAAGCTGAAAAAATAATGAACAGTTGTGCCGCTCAAGAAATACTGAAACTGACAGGATTTTTTTTGCGCGCATAATTTATGCCCTTAACTAGCATGGACAGGAAGAATAAGTAATGCCGAAACGCAAGGACATTAAAAAGATTCTCATAATTGGCTCCGGCCCCATCGTCATCGGACAGGGCTGCGAATTCGACTACAGTGGTGCCCAGGCCTGCAAGGCTCTCCGCCGCGAGGGCTTCAAGATCGTCCTGATCAACAGCAATCCCGCTACGATCATGACCGATCCCGAGCTCGCCGACCGCACCTACATCGAGCCCATCACGCCCGAAATGGTCGAAAAGATCATACGCAAGGAAAAGCCCGACAGCCTGCTCCCCACCCTCGGCGGACAGACCGGCCTCAACACTGCCGTCGCACTCGCCGAGCAGGGCATCCTCAAAAAGTACGGCGTCAAGCTTCTCGGTGCCAACCTGCGTTCCATCAAACGCGCCGAAGAACGTGACCGCTTCAAGAAGATCATTGAAGACATCGGCCTCGAGGTCCCCAAAAGCGGCTACGTCCATTCCTGGGCCGAAGCCAAAAAGATCGTCGAAGAGACCGGCTTCCCCGCCATCATCAGGCCGTCTTACACCCTCGGCGGTATGGGCGGCAACGTCGCATACAACATGGAAGAATATGAAGAATACATCAACTGGGGTCTGGGCCTCAGTCCGATCAATCAGGTTCTCGTTGAAGAATCTGTTGTCGGCTGGAAAGAGTTCGAGCTCGAGGTCATGCGTGACCGCAAGGACAACGTCGTCATCGTCTGCTCCATCGAGAACCTCGATCCGATGGGCGTACACACCGGCGACAGCGTAACCGTAGCACCCGCTCAGACCCTGACCGACAAAGAATACCAGATGATGCGTGACGCGTCCCTCAAGATCATCCGTGCCATCGGCGTCGAAACCGGCGGATCGAACATCCAGTTCTCCGTCAACCCCGAAAACGGCAAGATGTACGTTATCGAGATGAACCCCCGCGTTTCACGAAGCTCGGCACTGGCTTCCAAAGCAACCGGCTTCCCCATCGCAAAGATCGCATCTCTGCTCGCAGTCGGATACACACTCGACGAGATCCCCAACGACATCACCAAAAAGACGCCCGCCTGCTTCGAGCCTACCATTGACTACGTCGTAACCAAATGGCCTCGTTTCACCTTTGAAAAGTTCCCCAAGACAAGCCCCGAGCTCACCGTCCAGATGAAATCAGTCGGCGAAGCAATGGCCATCGGGCGAACCTTCAAGGAATCTCTCCAGAAGGCCATCCGCTCACTTGAGATCGACAGGTACTCCTTCGACAGCAAGTACATCGTGCCCGACCTCTCCGACACCGAGCTCAACGAACGACTGCGGATCAATTACTGGGACAAGCTCTGGTACATCGCCGAAGCCATCCGCCGAGGCAAAAGCATCGACGAGATTTACGCCATCACCGGCATCGATCCCTGGTTCCTTAACAACATCCGCCAGATCGTTGAACTCGAACTCCATATCAAAGAGGGCGGCCTGTCCGTCCTTGACGCTGCGACTATGCGTCAGGTCAAAGAGTACGGCTTCAGCGACAAATACCTCGCCGAGATCTGCGGCATAACGGAAGTCGAGTTCCGCAACCGAAGAAAAGAGCTCGCAGGCTCGGTCGTCTACAAGACCGTCGACACCTGCGGCGCAGAATTCGAGGCACACACGCCTTACCTCTACTCCGCCTTCGAAAGCGAATGCGAAGCCGATCCGACCGACAAGAAAAAGGTCATCATCCTCGGCGGCGGCCCCAACCGTATCGGTCAGGGTATCGAATTCGACTACTGTTGCGTACACGCGGCGTTTGCAATGGACGAGATCGGCATCGAATCGATAATGGTCAACTGCAACCCCGAAACCGTCAGCACCGACTACGACACCTCCGACCGCCTCTACTTCGAGCCGCTCACATTCGAAGACGTAATGAGCATAGTCGAAAAGGAAAAACCCTTCGGCGTCATCGTGCAGTTCGGCGGCCAGACACCGCTCAAGCTCGCTACCTCTCTCGAAGCCGCAGGCGTGAACATCGTCGGAACACCTCCCGACGCGATCGACCGCGCAGAGGACCGAAAACGCTGGAACGCCCTCGTCAGCAAGCTCGATCTCCAGCAGCCGTTCAGCGGCACAGCACGCTCATACGAAGAAACCCTCAAGATCGCCAACAAGCTCGGCTATCCGCTGCTTATCCGTCCCTCTTTCGTACTCGGCGGCAGGGCGATGACAGTCGTTTACGACGAACCGTCACTGAAAAAATGTGTTGACGAAGCCCTCGTCGTATCAGGCGAACATCCCATCCTCGTCGACAAGTTCCTCGATGACGCGACTGAACTCGACGTCGACGCTATCTGCGACGGCGACCGGGTCGTCATCGGCGGCATCATGGAACACATCGAGGAAGCAGGCGTCCACAGCGGCGACAGCGCATGCTCTCTGCCGCCCGTTTCTCTCAAGCCCGAAGTGCTCGACGAGATCAAACGCCAGACAAAACAGCTCGCTCTCGAACTCGGAGTCCGGGGCCTGATCAACATCCAGTATGCCGTAAAGGACGACGAAATTTACATCCTCGAAGTAAACCCCCGTGCAAGCCGTACGGTCCCCTTTGTCTCAAAGGCGATCGGTGTCCCGCTGGCAAAACTCGCTGCCAAAGTCATGGCGGGCATGACGCTCGAAGAGCTCGGCTTCACCGAAGAGGTCAACCGCGACCATTACGCGGTCAAAGAGGCCGTCTTCCCGTTCTTGAAGTTCCCCAACAGCGACGTCCTGCTCGGCCCGGAAATGCTCAGCACAGGCGAAGTCATGGGTATCTCAAGCGATTTCGGCATGGCCTATGCAAAGTCCCAGATCGCGGCAGGCAACGTCCTTCCGCTCGAAGGCACCGTCCTGATCAGCGTAAAGGACCGCGACAAACCGCGAGCGGTAGAAGTAGCAAGACAGCTCCACGAGATGGGCTTCAAGATCGTCGCCACAAAGGGTACATGCATCGAGCTGATCAAGAACAACGTTCCAAGCCAGTTCGTCTTGAAGATGTCCGAAGGCAGACCAAACATCGTCGACTCCATCATAAACGGCGACTTCGACCTGATCATTAATACAACAGTGGGCAAGCAGTCGATAGAGGACTCGTTCCAGATCAGAAGAAGCGCCCTCGACAGGCAGATCCCATACGTCACCACCGTAAGAGGTGCCCAGGCGGTCTGCAAGGCTGTCGAAGCAATGAAGGCCAAAAAACTTAACGTACGTGCGATTCAACTTTACTACAAAAAGTAAGGACATAATAGTGAAGGCTATCTTATTACTTGAGGACGGCAGAGTATTCGAAGGCAGAGGCTTCGGTGCAAAAGGCACCACCTGCGGCGAGGTTGTGTTCAACACCTCCATGGCAGGCTACCAGGAAATTCTGACCGATCCGTCATACAACGAGCAGATCATAACGATGACCTATCCCCAGATAGGCAACTACGGAACCAACGACAACGACTGGGAATCCGACCGCGTTCAGGTTGCAGGCTTCATCGTCAAGGAAAACTGCGACTACCCCAGCAACTGGCGAAGCAACCGTTCGCTCAGCGACTACCTCAAAAAGAACAAGATCGTTGGTCTCGAAGGCATCGACACTCGCGCACTCGTAAAACACATCCGTGAAAAAGGTGCAATGCGCGGCGTCATATCCTCCGCCGAACTGAACGTCCAGAAGCTCCAGGCCAAACTCGACAAATACCCGGGCCTGGTAGGGCGGGACATCGTCAAAAATGCCACGATCTCAAAACCCTTTGTCTGGAAAGAGGGCCTCTGGGACGTCGAAG